>JBAVXU010000118.1:0-12739 GCA_049698415.1 Mycobacteriales bacterium | reverse complement strand
GGCGGGTCCGGGTGGATCGCGTCACGGAAGGGCCGGGCACGCCGCTTTGCGGGGCGGGTCCAGGGTGTCCGCGTCCAACGCGCGCTCGCTCGAGCGGACACGCCGGCCCCGTCGGCTGATGTGCAAGCGTCCGGCCCTGTGCCTACAACCTCCGCGGGTGGCTTGGGGGAGGGGGCCCAACGATCAGACGCCTCGCTCCTTGTGGTCCAACGGGGGCGTCGATATTGAATCGATGAGCGCGTCCAAGACTCATCCTCAGTCATTGGGTTAGCCCCGTAAGCAAGCAGCGGCCGGATTTCGGACTCGCGGCCGCTGCCGAGACAATGCGGTGTTCGTTGCCCGGGATCGGAGGTCTCCCCGTGTCGCCAGCCGTACCTGCCCCGCGTTTCTCCGGGGTGGTGGCCATCGACGGCCCTTCAGGCGCGGGCAAGTCGACCGTGGCCAAGCTGCTGGCCGCACGGCTGGGGGCTCGCTACCTGGACACCGGTGCGATGTACCGCGCGATCACGCTGGCCACCCTGCGCGCCGGCATTCGTCCGGACGACGAGCAGGCCGTCGCAGCACTGGCCGCACGGGAGCGGGTGACAGTGAGCACGAACGCCGACAAACCAAGCGTCTCCATCGACGGCCTGCCCGTCGACGGCGAGATCCGTAGCGCCCGGGTCACCGCGACGGTCAGTGCGGTGTCGGCAGTCGCCGCGGTGCGGGAGGTGCTGGTCCGCCTGCAGCGCGAGCTGATCGCAGCGGGCTCGATCGTCGTCGAGGGGCGGGACATCGGCACGGTCGTGGCGCCCGATGCGGCGCTCAAGGTCTTCCTGACCGCCTCGGCGGATGCGCGTGCCGGGCGCCGGGGTTCGGAGTTGGGAGCCAGCGATGCCGGCGCGGTCGCCGCCACCGCAGCCGACCTGGCCAGGCGCGACCGCCTTGACAGCAACCGGACAATCAGCCCATTGCAGCCGGCAGCCGATGCTGTGGTGCTGGACACGACACAACTGCGGGTGGAAGAGGTCGTCTCCAGGATCTACGCCCTGGCCATCGCGACCATGACGGATCCCGCGTCGCCCTGACCCTGCCGGGCCGGGTGCGGCGATTCGGGCACCGGGCGTGTACGCCGTATCCTGGGTGTCCCAGCGCCTGACCGGCGAGCCGAGCCTTGCCGAGTGTGCGGCGCAACGAGGAGCACCTGACCATGACCGCGTACGGCCCCGACCTGCCCGATGACCTGACCGCAGCGGGCGACGTCGACGTGCCGCTGGATCAGCCGGTGTTGGCTGTCGTCGGGCGGCCGAACGTCGGAAAGTCCAGCCTGGTCAACAGGATCATCGGCCGCCGTGAGGCCGTGGTCGAGGACGTCCCGGGCGTCACGCGGGACCGGGTGGCCTACGACGCGCAATGGGGCGGGCGCCGGTTCACCGTCGTCGACACCGGCGGTTGGGAGCCGGATGCGCGCGGCCTGGCGGCGCAGGTCACCGCTCAGGCGCGAAGTGCGGTGGTGACCGCCGACGTGATCATGCTGGTGGTGGACGCCACCGTCGGTGCGACCGAGGTCGACCTCGCCGTGGCCAGGGTCCTGCAACGTGGTGGCAAGCCCGTCCTGCTCGCTGCGAACAAGGTCGACGACGAGCGTGCGGAGGCCGATGCCAGCGCGCTGTGGTCGCTCGGCCTCGGCGAGCCGTACGGGGTGTCGGCATTGCACGGCCGATCCAGCGGCGACCTGCTCGACGCCATCGTGGCCGCGTTGCCCGAGGCACCCCGCGATCTCGACGACCGGCCGGCCGGACCGCGCCGGGTCGCCCTGATCGGCCGGCCCAACGTCGGCAAGTCCAGTCTGCTCAACCGTCTCACCGGAGAGTCGCGTTCGGTCGTCCACGACGTGCCCGGCACGACCATCGACCCGGTCGACAGTCTGGTTCGTCTCGATGAAGAAACTTGGAAATTTGTCGACACAGCGGGGCTGAGGCGCCGGGTGCGCGACGCCACGGGCGCCGAGTTCTACGCCAGCCTGCGCACCGCGTCGGCGATCGAGGCCGCCGAGGTGGCGGTCGTGCTCCTCGATGCCAGCCAGCCGCTGTCCGAGCAGGACCAGCGCGTTCTCACGATGGTCGTCGAGGCGGGCCGCGCGCTGGTGATCGCGATGAACAAGTGGGACCTCGTCGACGAGGATCGGCGCTTGCAGCTGGAGAAGGAGATCGAGCGTGACCTGGCGCGCGTGCAGTGGGCGCCACGGGTCAACATCTCCGCGCAGACGGGACGCGCCGTCGACCGGCTGGCACCGGCACTGCGCAAGTCCCTCGGCGGGTGGGAGCAGCGGATCACCACCGGGCGCCTCAACACCTGGCTCGCGGACGTCGTCGCGGGGACGCCGCCACCCGCTCGCGGAGGGCGCGCGCCGCGGGTGCTGTTCGCCACCCAGGCGGGCACGCGGCCGCCGCGTTTCGTCATCTTCACCTCCGGTTTCCTCGAGGCGGGCTACCGGCGGTTCCTCGAGCGCAGGATCCGCGAGGACTTCGGCTTCGTCGGCTCGCCGGTGGAGATCTCCGTACGCGTCAAGGAGCGCCGCAGCCGCTGAAGCGCACGGCAGTGCTGCGGTAGGCTGGCGGCGCTTCGGCACCGCGCGAGGCATCGGGACGTGGCGCAGCTTGGTAGCGCACTTGACTGGGGGTCAAGGGGTCGCAGGTTCAAATCCTGTCGTCCCGACAGATGTGACGTCGTGGGCATCGATGGACGATGTCCCACGCCCTCACCTTCGCGGTGGTGCAGCACCTTCGCCGCGGAGGTGGACCTGAGCGTTGCAGGCAAGGGAGGGCCGGGTGGCAGGCGCAGCCCCGGCCAACAGGCTCGGTGATCGGGTTCTGACCGTCCCCAATGCGCTGAGCCTGCTCCGGTTGCTCGGCGTGCCCCTCTTCGTCTACCTCCTGCTCGGGCCGCACGCAGATCTGGCGGCGCTGGCGGTCCTTGCCCTCGCAGGGTTCACCGACTACCTCGACGGCCGCCTCGCTCGGGCATGGAATCAGGAGAGCCGGCTCGGCCAACTGCTCGACCCGCTGGCCGACCGGCTCTACATCTTCGCGACGCTGGTCACCTTCGTCCTGCGCGATGTCATCCCGTGGCAGTTGGCCGTCGCCCTGGTCGCTCGCGACGTCTTCCTGGCGCTCTGCCTGCCCGTGTTGCGGTGGTACGGCTACGGCCCACCACCGGTGCACTTCCTCGGCAAGGCAGCAACATTCAACCTGCTGTACGCCTTCCCGTTCCTCCTGCTTGCCATCGGGAGTGGGACGATCGCGACGATCGCCCGTCCTGTCGGGTGGGCCTTCGCCATCTGGGGCACGGCGCTCTACTGGTGGGCGGGCGGGGTCTACGTGTTGCAGGTCTGGCAACTCGTGGCCCGCGGGCGACGGGAGGGGGCTGCCACATGAAGGCCGTGCTGATGGCCGGTGGTGAGGGCACTCGGCTGCGCCCGATGACCGCGACCACGCCGAAGCCGATGCTGCCCGTGGTGAACGCACCGATCATGGAACACGTGCTGCGCCTGCTGCGCCGGCACGGCATCACCGAGACCGTCGTGACGGTGCAGTTCCTCGCCTCGATCGTTCGTCACTACTTCGGCGACGGTGCCGAGATGGGCATGTCGCTGTCGTACGCCACCGAGGAGACGCCGCTGGGGACCGCAGGGAGCGTCCGCAACGCCCAGGACGCATTGCACGGCGAGTCGTTCCTGGTGATCTCCGGCGACGCATTGACCGATGCCGACCTCACCGGGCTGATGGAGTTCCATCGCGAACAGGGCGCCATGGTGACGGTCGCGCTCAAGCGCGTGGCGGACCCACTGGACTTCGGGATCGTGATCCCCGACGAGCAGATGCGGATCCAGCGATTCCTGGAGAAGCCCAGTTGGGGTCAGGTCTTCTCCGACACCGTCAACACCGGGATCTACGTCATGGACCCTGCAGTGCTCGACCTGGTCCCCCATGACAAGCCGGTCGACTGGGCAGCCGACGTGTTCCCGCACCTGCTGGCCCGCGGTGAGCCGATGTACGGCTGGCTCCTCGACAGCTACTGGGAGGACGTCGGAACCCCGGAGTCCTACCTACGGGTGCAGGCCGACGTGCTCAACCGTCAGGTGGACGTCGAGATCGACGGTTTCGAGGTCTCTCCCGGCATCTGGCTCGGCGAGGGTGCCGAGGTGCATCCGGACGCGGTCCTGAAAGGCCCGGCGTACATCGGCCGGCACAGCCAGATCGACGCCGGCGCCGAGCTACGCGAGTTCACCGTGCTCGGCGACAACGTCGTGGTCCGGCAGGGGGCGTTCCTGCATCGTGCCGTGCTGCAGGACAACTGCTTCGTCGGCCCGCAGGCCAACCTGCGCGGGTGTGTGCTCGGCACGAACACGGCGGTCCTGCGCGGAGCGCGCGTCGAGGAGGGCGCGATCGTCGGCGAGGGGTGTGTGATCGAGGAGGACGCCTACCTGCACGCGGGCGTACGCGTCTATCCGTCCAAGACGATCGAAGCCGGGGCGCAGATCACCGACTCGGTGATCTGGGAGAGCCGGGGCAGCCGAGCCATCTTCGGCCAGCGCGGCGTGAGTGGGCTGATCAACGTCGAGATCACGGCGGAGAACGTGGTCCGGCTGGCGTCGGCCTACGCCAGCACCCTGCCCAAGGGCAGTGTGCTGACCACCGCCCGGGATGCCTCGCGCGCGGCTCGCGCGCTCAAGCGTGCGGTGATCAGCGCGTTGACGACGGGCGGCATCGACGTCCGCGACTTCGAGGTGGCACCCATGCCGACGGCGCGCTTCCTCACCGCGCACAGCGGGGCAGCCGGCGGGCTGATGCTGCGGACGACTCCGGGCAACCAGGAATCCATCGACATCACGATCTTTGACGGGGAGGGCGCGGACATCTCGGTGTCGACGCAGCGCAAGATCGAACGCGCGCTGTCCCGCCAGGAGTTTCGGCGTACCCCCGCCGCCGAGATCGGCGAGTTGTCCTTCCCTACGCGCAGCTTCGAGACCTACACCGTCGCGCTGCTCGAGCGGCTGGACTTCTCGCGGGTGCGTTCGGCCGGTCTCAAGGTCGTCGTCGACACCGCCGGCGGGGCGGCGGCCTTCGTCCTGCCCAGCCTGCTCGGCCGTCTCGGTGTCGATGCCCTGACCGTCAACCTCGGTGCGGACGAATCGTTGGCGACACACAACGCCGCCCAGCCGGACCGGGGGATGCTGCGTCTGGGCGAGTTGGTCAGCTCGGCACGGGCCGCTTTCGGCGTCCGGTTCGACCATGTCGGCGAGCGGATGTACCTCGTCGACGACTTGGGCGATCCGATCGCGGACGAGCGGGCCATGCTGCTTCTCGTCGACCTGGTCACGGCGGAGGCCGGCAAGGGTGCCGTCGCGCTGCCCGTCAACGTCACCCGGGTCGCCGAAGGCGTTGCGGCCGCACACGGCGTAGAGGTGCTGTGGACCGGGACCGCGACGTCGGCGCTGCCTGACGGGGGCAACCACATGCTCCTGCTCGGCGCCGACGCGGCGGGCGGTTTCATCGTGCCCGAGGTCGCACCGACCATCGACGCCATCGCCGCGTTCGTACGGCTGCTCGGCCTGGTCGCGGACACCCGAGCGCCGCTGTCCAGGATCAACGCGGCCATTCCGCAGGCTCACGTGCGACGCCGTGCGATTCCGGTGCCTTGGGCGGCGAAGGGCACCGTCATGCGCGCTGTCGCCGACGCGGCGATCGGTTACCCCATCGACACCACCGACGGGGTGCGGGTGCTGGTCGACGAGCAGGCCTGGGTGCTCGTGCTGCCCGACCAGGACGACGCGCTGGCGCACGTCTGGGCTGAGGGCGCCGACGCCGCCACGTCGGCTACCCTGCTCGACAAGTGGTCCGCCGTCGTCGAGGAGGCCGGGCGCTGAGCGACTCACCGGCAACGGCTCGCAGCCGTACCCCCAACCGGCTGCTGGCCGAGATCCTCGAACACCATCTCGATCCGGCCTACGAATTGGCCGCGCGACGCCGTACCGAGGACCCGCCCTCACGACGCGAGTTGCGCTCCGGGGCGCTGGCCCGGAACCTCGTTCTCCTGGTCATCGGCACCCTGCTGGCCACGGCGTTCGCCCGAGCATCCGCGCAGGCGCCCGAAGCGGCTCGCACCCGGGCTGCGCTCGCGGCAGAGGCCCGCAGCCAGTCCGCCCTCACCGACAAGCTTCAGCGTCAGGCCGAACAACTGCGCAACGCCGTGTCCGCCGACCGGGCCAGCGCACTGGCCGGCAGCGCCGCCGGCAAGCAGGCGCAGGCCAGCCTCGCCCGCCTCGAACTGGCCGCCGGACTGATCGCCGTGCGCGGAAGCGGCCTGATCGTGACGGTCGGCGACGCCGGTCAGGGCGATCCCGTGACAGGCGCCTCGCCACCAGCCGGTTCCACCGACGCCGGCCGGGTGCAGGACCGTGATCTGGCCCAGATCGTCAACGCGCTGTGGGCGTCGGGTGCCGAGGCGATCTCGATCAACGGCCAACGGCTCTCACCCACCTCGACCATCCGCGCGGCGGGGGAGGCGATCCTGGTCGACTTCCGGCCCGTGTCATCGCCGTACCAGGTCCGCGCGATAGGGCATTCTGGCCGGATGCAGGCGCTGTTCGCCGAGACCCGGGTCGCCCGGTCCTTCACGACTTTCGTGCAGCTCTACGGCATGCGGTTCTCAACCGGCAGAGCCGATGCGATCACCGTGCCCGCCGCGCCGGCGTCGAGCTTGACCTTCGCCACACCACAGGGGGTGACCCGATGATTCCCGCTGCCGGGCTCGTCATCGGTCTGGTCCTCGGACTGGTGCTGCGACCCACCGTCCCGCTCGTCCTTCAGCCCTATCTCCCCATCGCGGTCGTCGCCGCACTCGATGCCGTTTTCGGTGGCCTGCGGGCCAGCCTCGACGGAATCTTCGACGACCGGGTCTTCGTGATCTCGTTCGTGTCCAACGTGCTCGTCGCGGCGTTCATCGTTTTCCTCGGTGACCAACTCGGGGTCGGCGCGCAGCTGTCCACCGGAGTGGTCGTGGTGCTCGGCATCAGGATCTTCGGCAACGTCGCGGCGATCCGCCGTCACCTGTTCCGGGCATGAAGCTGCCCCGCATGAAGCTGCCCCGCATCCCGCTCAAGCGGGCCGCCGGCAAGATCAGCTGGCGACCCAAGGTACGGGCGATCATGCTCATCGCGGTGTTGTGCGGGCTCCTGGGCTTCGCCCTCGCCGTACAGGTGCAGAGCCGGCAGAGCTCGTCGCTGCAGTCGGCCCGGCCCGAGGATCTCGTCCGCATCCTCGATGACCTCTCGGCACGGGAGGAACGGCTGCGCGGTGAGATCGCCAGCCAGCAGGCGGCTCGTGACGCGATCAACTCCGGCTCCGACCGCAGCGGCGCGGCCCTGGAGCAGGCTCGCAAGCGGGCCGCCGAACTGGGCGTGCTGGCCGGCACGGTCGCCGCGACCGGCCCCGGTGTCGTGGTCACCATCCACGAGGGGTCCGACCGGCAGTTGACCGCCGACCTGCTCCTCGACGCGCTCGAGGAGTTGCGGGGCGCCGGAGCGGAGGCCGTGGAGTTCACCGGGCAGGGCAGCGGCGGGCGGTCACTCGACGTCCGCGTCGGAGCCTCGACGTGGTTCGCCGACCGGGGCGACGGCATCGAGATCGACGGCACCCGGCTCAAGGCGCCGTACACCTTCACCGCCATCGGTGACGGCCCGACCATCGCCGCCGCGCTCAACATCCCGGGTGGGGTCACCGACTCGGTGCGGCGGGCCGGCGGAACGGTCGTGGTCGACCAGCGCGATCAGGTCAAGATCACCGCGTTGCGGCCGATCAAACGGCCTCAGTACGCTCAACCGACCACGTGATCGCCGGTCCCCGTGACCTGACCCGGCCGGCACCCGCCACGACCCGCCCCTGTCAGCCAACCGAAGGCCGCCGATGACCCCCGAAGACCTCCACTACACCGCCGAACACGAATGGCTCCGCCCGGGCGAGGGCGGCCGGGTGCGGATCGGGATCACCGACTTCGCCCAGGGCGCGCTCGGCGACATCGTGTTCGTGCAGTTGCCGGAGATTGGCACCCGCGCCGAGGCGGGCCAGCCGATCGCAGAGGTCGAGTCCACCAAGAGCGTCTCGGATGTCTACGCCCCCGCAGCGGGCGAGGTGACCGCCCGCAACGACGCACTGGACACGTCGCCGGACCTGGTCAACTCCGACCCGTACGGCGAAGGCTGGCTGTTCGAACTGACAGTTGACGGCGACCTGGACCCGGCGCAGCTCCTCGACGCTGCTGGTTACTCCACCCAGATCGCCGGCCAATGAGTGATCCCGGATCCACCTCGATGCCTCGGGTATTGCGGATCGGTTGACCCTCCGCGATTCGGCTGGCTACTGTCGGCCAATGCCCAACCGTGAAGGTACGGTTGGCGTCGAGACTCTGGTGCAGTAGTTCCGACCGCAGTGCCAGCCTGGCGTGACAGACCTATCCGACAGACTTCCCAGTGATGAGCACGATCCCATGACAGACGCAGCCTTGGAGGCGACGGCAGACGTGAATTGCCCCCAGTGTGGTCAGCAGAATCCCAAGGACGGTCGCTTCTGCACCCGGTGCGGTGCCGCTCTGGCAAACGCGGAAGCCCCCCACGGCTCGCAAAGTCAACCGCTCGATGCCACCTCGACGATGGCGATCGGCGCGATCGAGGAACCCACGACGGAGACCGCCGAGTCGGTCGCCGACAGTCACGCGCGCGCCGTCGAGGCACTGCCCGTCGGCTCGGCGTTGCTCGTGGTTCGACGTGGTCCCAATGCGGGCAGTCGCTTCCTGCTCGACGAGGACGTCACGACCGCCGGGCGGCATCCGGAGAGCGACATCTTCCTCGACGACGTGACCGTGTCACGTCGCCATGCGGAGTTCCGCCGCGAAGGTGGTGCCTTTTCGGTTCGGGACGTAGGAAGCCTCAATGGCACGTACGTTAACCGTGAGCGCATCGAGACGGCGACTCTCGCGGGGGGAGACGAGGTGCAGATCGGCAAGTTCCGCCTGGTGTTCCTGACCGGGCCACGCACCGCGGAGGTGTCCGGCTCGGGAGCAGATTCGTGACGCGTCCCGCGACATCGGGTCGCGCGTTCCTGAGCATCGGCGAGGTGCTCGGCCAACTGCGACCGGAGTTTGCGGACGTCACCATTTCCAAGATCCGTTTCCTCGAGGCCGAGGGGCTCATCGAGCCCGACCGCACCGCGTCGGGCTACCGCAAGTTCTCCCGCGATGATGTCGCCCGGCTGCGCTACGTCCTTGCCGCCCAGCGTGACCAGTACCTCCCGTTGCGGGTGATCAAGGAGCACCTCGAAGCGATCGACCGTGGTCTCGAACCGCCGACCGTCAGTGGGGGAGCGCCCCGGGTGCCCCGCTCGCTGGTCGCCACCGACGGGCTGCCGACGGCAACGGAGTTCGGCCACGACGCCTCGGCCGTCCGGCTCTCGCGCAAGGAACTGCTCGCGGAGTCCGGACTGGACGAGGAAGCGCTGCGCTCGGTCGAGCAGTTCGGGTTGATCCACCGGCCCAACAACGGCTTCTACGACGGCGACAGCCTGGTGGTGGCCAAGACGGTCGCGGAGATGGGCCAGTTCGGCATCGAGCCGCGCCACCTGCGCGCCTATCGCAGTGCCGCCGACCGCGAGATCGGCCTCTTCGAACAGGTCGTGACCCCGATGACACGGCAGCGCAACCCCGAGGCCAAGGCGCGCGCCCAGGAAACCGTCCACGAACTCGCGGCTCTGTCCGTACGACTGCACGCGAGCCTCGTACGCGCCGGACTGCGCTCCGAACTCGGGGGCTGAAGACCTCCCATCCGCGCGCGGCAACGCCGGTGGCGTGTAGGTTTCAGTAGCCAGGTCACCGCATCGGTGGGGAGGCCGTCGTGCAGGAGTTGAGCGTGGTCGGGGTGCGCGTCGAGCTGCCCTCCAACCAGCCCATCGTGCTTCTCCGCGAGGTCGCGGGGGAGCGCTATCTGCCGATCTGGATCGGCGCGGTCGAGGCGACGGCGATCGCCTTCGAGCAGCAGGGTGTGCGGCCGGCCCGGCCGATGACTCATGATCTGCTCCGCGACATCCTCAGTGCTCTGGACCGTCCTCTTCAGTCGGTGAACATCACCGAGCTGCGCGAGAGCGTCTTCTACGCCGAGCTGGTCTTCACCGACGACGTCCGGGTCAGTGCCCGCCCATCGGATGCGATCGCGCTGGCGATGCGGACCGGCGTCACGATCTACGGCGCCGAGCAGGTGCTGGACGAGGCCGGGATCGCCGTTCCGGACGAGCAGGAAGACGAAGTGGAGAAGTTCCGGGAGTTCCTCGATCAGATCTCGCCGGAGGACTTCGGGGCGTCCGGGGGAGGTGCCTCCTAGACCCTAAGCCTCAACCACAACTTTAGGGTTTCGCCACACCGTCGAGGTCGTTGACCTCGACCCGCTGCCGACCTACCGTCCTCGGAAGGCGCATCGGCGCAGGGTTCTGAACTATCGGCGCGTGACGCCAGACGATTGGGAGGTTTCCGTGGAGCTCACTCCCTCCACAACCTCCCCTGACCAGCAGGTTCTGTTTACCGACGGCCTGCCGGTCCCGCCCGATGAGATGGTCGGCTATCGCGGGCCGGTGGCCTGCTCAGCGGCCGGGATCACCTACCGCCAGCTCGACTACTGGGCCCGTACGAACCTCGTCCTGCCGACCGTCCGCGGGGCGGCGGGGTCGGGCACTCAGCGGCTCTATTCCTTCCGCGACATCCTGGTTCTCAAGATCGTCAAGCGGCTGCTGGACACCGGGGTCTCCCTGCAGAACATCCGCACCGCCGTCGCCCAGCTACGTGCCCGCGGCACCGACGACCTCGCACACATCACGTTGATCTCCGACGGGACCACGGTCTACGAATGCAACTCCGCCGAAGAGGTCGTCGACCTGCTCCAGGGCGGCCAAGGTGTCTTCGGCATCGCCGTGGGCGGCGCCTTCCGTGAGCTCGAGGGCTCGCTCGCCGCGCTGCCACACGAGCGCTTCGACGGTGATGTTGTCGAGGAGCCGCTCAGCGCCGACGAGTTGTCGGCTCGGCGCCAGCGCCGCACCTCTGCCTGAGCCTGCGACCGGGCGGCGGCCCCGCGGGCCCGTGGCCAGCGACCCCCCTGTCTGACCGTGAGCGTTGCCGCGATGGCTGGTAGCGTCGCTAGCGCCAGAGCCGCGTGGGAGAGTCTCCGCGCCGCCAGCGCGGAGCGCCGAAGGGGCAACACTCCCCGGAACCTCTCAGGCATCCGAGACTGCGCGGACTGGGCAACTCTGAAGTGAGCGTCGGCTCGCGACAGAGGGGGAGGCAGCCAGCGGCCCTCGACGGCCGCACGAGTCAGGAGTGCCTCCATGCCAGACCGTTCCTCCTTGCACGACCTCGAGTCGGCAGTGCCCTTCGCCCGGCGCCACATCGGGCCGTCCGAGGTGGACCAGGCCAAGATGCTCGCGGTGATCGGGCACGGTTCGCTGCAGGAACTCACCGCCGCTGCCGTGCCGCAGGGCATCCGTAGCGACGAGCCTCTCGACCTCGCTGCGCCGGCCGACGAGGAGGCCACCCTGGCCGAGTTGCGGCGACTCGGCGCGCGAAACGAACGCCTGGTGCAGATGATCGGGCTGGGCTACTCCGACACCCTCACCCCGCTGGTCGTGCTGCGCCGGGTGCTGGAGAGCCCGTCGTGGTACACCGCCTACACGCCCTACCAACCTGAGATCAGCCAGGGCCGGCTCGAGGCGCTGCTGAACTTCCAGACCGTCATCACCGACCTGACCGCCCTGCCGATCGCCGGTGCATCCCTGCTCGACGAGGGCACGGCGGCGGCCGAGGCGATGGCGCTGTCCAAGCGGTCCGGGGCTGCCGCTGCCGGCGAGTCCACTTTCCTGGTCGACGCCGACGTGCACCCGCAGACCATCGCGGTCCTGCGCACCCGGGCCGAGCCGCTCGGCATCGACGTCGTCGTCGCCGACATCTCCGGGGAGCCGGGCAACCTGCCGGACACCCCGGCCTTCGGCATCCTGCTGCAGTACCCCGGATCCACCGGCGCCGTGCGCGATCTCACCGCAGTCACCGAAGCCGCGCACGAGCGTGGGATGACCGTCACCGTCGCGGCGGACCTGCTGGCACTGACCCTGCTCCGCGCACCGGGCGAGATGGGCGCCGACATCGCCGTCGGGTCCGCACAGCGCCTGGGCGTGCCCTTGGGCTTCGGCGGTCCGCACGCCGGCTACATGTCAGTCCGGCAGGGGCTGCAGCGCTTGCTCCCCGGCCGCCTCGTCGGGGTGTCGATCGACACCGAAGGCAACCCGGCGTACCGGCTGGCCCTGCAGACGCGCGAGCAGCACATCCGTCGCGAGAAGGCGACGAGCAATATCTGCACCGCCCAGGTCCTGCTCGCCGTCGTCGCCTCGATGTACGCCGTCTATCACGGCCCGACGGGGCTGGCCGGCATCGCCCGCCGTACGCACCGTTACGCCGCTGTGCTGGCCGCGGGCCTGCGTGCCGCCGGCATCAGCCTGGTGTCCGGAGAGTTCTTCGACACCGTGCAGGCGAGCGTGCCCGGCCGGGCGGGCGAGGTCGTCGCGGCGGCGCGCGAACGCGGTATCAACCTGCGCCTGGTCGACGCCGACACGGTCGGGATCGCCTGCGACGAGCTGACCCGCCGGGCGCATGTGCAATCGGTGTGGGCAGC
>JBAVXU010000117.1:0-8493 GCA_049698415.1 Mycobacteriales bacterium | reverse complement strand
CGAACGTGGTATCAACCTGCGCCTGGTCGACGCCGACACGGTCGGGATCGCCTGCGACGAGATGACCCGCCGGGCGCATGTGCAATCGGTGTGGGCAGCCTTCGGTGCCGGCGAGCAGGACATCGATGCCCTCGATGACGCCACCGCGGATGCGCTGCCGGAAGGCCTGCTGCGCGAGTCGGCGTACCTCACCCATCCGGTCTTCTCCGAGCACCACAGCGAGACCGCCATGCTGCGCTACCTGCACCGCCTGGCCGACAAGGACTACGCGCTGGACCGCGGCATGATCCCGCTGGGCTCGTGCACGATGAAACTCAACGCGACGGCCGAGATGGAGCCGATCACCTGGCCGGAGTTCGCCGGCATCCACCCGTTCGCGCCGGTCGACCAGGCGAGCGGTTACCTCCAGATCATCGACGACCTCGAACGCTGGCTGGCCGAGATCACCGGCTACGACGCCGTGTCCTTGCAACCCAACGCGGGCAGTCAGGGGGAGTTCGCCGGTCTGCTGGCGATCCGCGCCTATCACCGGGCAGCGGGGGAGGGGCACCGCAACATCTGCCTGATCCCTTCGTCGGCGCACGGAACCAACGCGGCGAGCGCGGTCATGGCCGGAATGCGCGTGGTGGTCGTCGCCTGCCGGGCCAACGGTGACGTCGACGTTGAAGACCTGCACCGCAAGATCGATGAGCATCGCGAGGCACTGGCCGCATTGATGGTCACCTACCCCTCGACGCACGGCGTCTTCGAGCAGGCGATCGAGGAGATCTGCGCCGCGGTGCACGACGCGGGCGGCCAAGTCTACGTCGACGGCGCCAACCTCAACGCGCTCATCGGGCTGGCCCGGCCGGGCCGTTTCGGCGCCGACGTGAGCCACCTCAACCTGCACAAGACCTTCTGCATCCCGCACGGTGGCGGCGGTCCCGGGATCGGGCCGGTGGCGGTACGCGCGCACCTGGCACCGCACCTGCCCAACCACCCGATGTGCCCTGAGGCCGGCCCGGCCACCGGCGTCGGACCGGTGTCGTCGGCCCCGTGGGGTTCAGCCGGCGTGCTGCCCATCTCGTGGGCCTACATCCGGCTGATGGGCGCCCAGGGGCTGACCCGCGCCACCGAGGTGGCGATCCTCAACGCCAACTACATCGCCCGGCGGCTCGCGCCACACTTCCCGGTGCTCTACACCGGCGAGGCCGGTCTGGTGGCGCACGAGTGCATCGTCGACCTGCGCCCGATCACCAAGGAGACCGGCGTGACGGTCGAGGACGTCGCCAAGCGGCTGATCGACTACGGCTTCCACGCGCCGACGATGTCCTTCCCGGTCGCCGGCACCTTGATGATCGAGCCCACCGAGTCCGAACCACTGGAGGAACTGGACCGGTTCTGCGCCGCGATGATCGCGATCAGGGGCGAGACGGTCAAGGTCGCGGCGGGGGAGTACGACGCCAAGGACAATCCGCTCACCGGTGCGCCGCACACCGCGGCGATGCTGGCCGGCGACTGGGACCATCCGTACTCCCGCGAGGAGGCGGCCTACCCGCTCCGGCAGTTCGCGGCGAGCAAGTACTGGCCGCCCGTACGCCGGGTCAACGGCGCCTATGGCGACCGGAACCTGGTCTGCTCCTGCCCGCCGCCGGAGAGTTACGTCAACTAGCGACCGGCGCAGGTGGCGTCAGGCTGCGGACGAGAACGTCGTCGCGGGGCCGAACCATTCGATGTCGGTCGGGCGGTGCGGCGCGATGACGCGGCCGTCGGGGAGGAGCTCCCCGGTGTCGTCGAAGAGCAGGACCCCGTTGCAGAGCAGGCTCCAGCCCTGCTCGGGGTGACTGCGAGTGACGTGCGCGGCGCTTCGGTCGATCGCGTCTGCGTTCGGGCACACAGGCTGGTGCTGACACATCGTCTGATCCATCCCCATCGAGTCCGTCTCGGCCTGTCAGCCGGGAGGTATCAGTAACAACCTCGACCCCGAGCGGCTCGCCTTGATAGTCATTTCTCGCCCCCCGCGCCCGGTCAGGTCCGCCCGTCGCGCTCCTGGCCTTGGCGCAGCGGTTCGCCGTAGGGCACCCAGTCGGCCAGCAGTACGGCGATGCCGTCGGCCTTGAGCACGGACACCACGGCGGGATCGTCGTCGACCACGACGGCGACCGTACGCTCCGCAGCGAGTTCGCGGACCACGGCGAGCTTGGTCTGCCGGGCCGGCCGGAAGTCCCGGTTGCCGCGCATGTGCAGCGGCTCGACCGGTAGTGACTGGTTGCGCAGCCAGTCCGTCGTGACCCGGCGAAGCCGCTCCGGGCGGCCGGTCAACCAGACCAGGTCGTGTTCGGCGGACAGTTCCAGAGCGAGGGCGACACCTTCGGGCAGGGCCGGGTCACCGGCGGCGCCCGCGAAGAACGCCGACCAGTTCTTCGGAGTCGACTCGAGGTGGTGCAGGCGGTGGCGTACGTCAGCGACCACCCCGTCGATGTCGAACACCGCGAGTGGACGACTCAGGAGAGATATCCCTCGACGGTGGATGCGTCCCGCTCGGCGGCGATGGACGGATCCCTTCCCGCATCGCGCAGGGCCTCGCGCTGCCTGAGCAGGTCCCAGGCCCGGTCGAGCTCGCCCTCAAGCTGCTGCATGCGCATCCGTTCGAGCTCGGAGAGCCCGTCGCCGCTGGCGTGGGCGGCCCGCAGGAGATGCTCCTCCTGGGCGAGTGCACTGATCCGTGCATGCAGGTCGTCGTCCAACGGTCTCTCCTCCCGCTCGACTGGTCCCGTCACCAACTTACGCCGCACGCCGGCTCGCCGTCGTGGTCGCCGCAGCGCTCACCCGGACGCAGCGTTGACTCCGACGATGGCAGAGAGCAGCACGGACGGCAGGTCGGTGGGGTTGTCCGACAGGTAGGTCCGGCCGTCGACCGCCGCGGTGATGGCCCGCAGGGCGCCGACGTCAGCGTCGGGGCCGTAGGCGATGGCGGCCAGTTGGATCGGCTTCTTCGGATCACGGATGCGGGTCAACTCCGCGACCAGTTGGGTGCGGCTGAGCCCGTTGCGCTCCTCGTCCCGCCCGTCGCAGAGCAGGATGATCACGTTGAGGCGGTTGGGCTGCCAGTCGGCCAGTGTCCGCTCGTACGCAGCGAGCGTCGTCTCGTACAACGCACTGCCACCACCGGGCTTGAGGCCGCCCAACTGCTTCTCAAAGGGACCGCGCTGCTTGGCCACCGGGCCGAGCGGCACCAACTCATGTCGTTGGGAGGCGAACGACCACAGTGCGAGGTTCGAGTCGGGCTTGAGCAGTTGGAGCACGCCGACGGCGGCCTGCTGGGCGATCTCCAGCCGGGTCTTGTCGGTGCCCGGCACCCGCTTCGCCATGGATCGCGAGGTGTCGACCACCGTGAGCGCATTGCCTGCCCGGCGCATCGCCGTCCACGTGGCGATGACCTTGAGCAGGATGCCGGCGTCCTCCGGCGGCCGGTCCGTGCCTCCGGCGGTCAGGAACCCATGGGCCTCGGTGATCATGGCGGTGGCCCTGCCGTCCGGGGGCCGGAAGCCCTCGTCGACGTAGGCCTGCACACTTTTCGGGCTGTTGATGAATGCGAGCAGTTGGGCCGCCGCCGCCCGGCGGAGCGAATCGACCCACGACGCGTGCAGGACGACGAAAGGATGGTCCGCCGAAGGGGCCCCCTCGGGTGGATAGACCGCATCCAGCGGCACCCGCGGGTTCGTGGAGTTGTACTGGATGACGTCACGCTCGGTTGCCGGGAATGCGGAAACGTACTGCAGGGCTGTGCCGGCCGCGTCAGCCTTGGCCAGGCCTTGGAACAACTGTTCGGTCGTCGGCACAAAGATCGAGACGGCATGCTCCAACTTGAACGCGCCGACGAGTTCGGTGTCGGACAGATCGTTGTCGCCGTCGTAGTTCACCAGCGCGCTCAGCGCCGCCAGAGCGGCGGTGTCCCGGCCGGGGTCGGCGACCCCCATCCGCAACCGCCCCCACTCGGGGTGCCCGGAGGCCGCCCACCCGCGCTGGTCGTCGCTCACCTTGTTGAGCAGTTCCATCCAGCCGAGTTGCAGGTTGGGCCAGCCGATCGCCACCGCCATGGGTCTCGGCATGGCGACGACGATGGGGCTGCGGGCCAGCGGCGGACTGACCGGAGGCAGCAGGTCGCGAGTGTCAGGGCGTCCCCGGGCCAGGGTCACCCAGGTCGAGGACTCCGGTGCCCAGATGTCCGGGCGCGGGCCGTCCTGCTTGGAGTCCCAGGCCGGGGACATCGCGTCCACGACTTGGGCGGAGTCCTTGCTCGACACGTCGAGGCGTACGCATCGGCCGTTGACGCTGGGCTTGGTCTCCTGCCACCGCTCGGCGAGGGTGGACAGGATGGTGGACTGATCCGGAGCAGAGACCAGCGTCACCGCCGTCATGCCGCTGCACCCGCTGCGGGCGACGAACGCGTAACCAGTGGCCACCATGGCGAATGCGAGCAGACCGATCACCGTGATGACAACTGACGGCGCAACTCGCCGTTGTCGCCGTCGTGCCGACCTGCCCCTGTCGCGGTGGTGCCCCGAACTCATCCGCTCGCCCCGACCTCCGGCTCATGGAGAGCCCCGCAGAAGTTTACTCAAGGTAGCGTCGCTTCCACGGCAGGCAGGGACGGCGGCGTGGGGAGTGGATGGGTGCGCAGGCGCTACCTGCACCACCTGATCGGTGCGGTGCCTCAAGTCGTCATCCCGGCCGACCCGAGCCGCCCGCACCACGTCCCGATCCAGGTCAGCGCGATCGTCGTGGGAGGCGGGATCGCCGGCTCCGCGGCGGCGGTGGTGCTGGCCGAACGAGGCGTACGCGTCACGCTGCTCGAGGCGGAGCCCCGCCTCGGCGGGCGGGCTGCAGCCTGGCCGCTCGACCTGCCGGATGGGACCACACAGATGGTCGAGCACGGTTTCCACGCGTTCTTCCGGCAGTACTACAACCTGCGTGCGCTGCTTCGCCGGGTCGACCCCGATCTGAGCTTCCTGCGTGCTGTTCCCGACTATCCGATCGTGTCGCGCCGCTGGCCCGACGAGAGCTTCGCCCGGTTGCCGACGCTGCCGCCGTTCGGGTTGCTGCCGCTGCTGGTGCGTTCGCCGAGCATCCGGCTGCGAGACCTACGGGCGATGGACGGTGCCGCGGCGCTGCCGTTGCTGGCCTACGACCGGGAGCGGACGTACGCGGAGTACGACGGACGGACGGCTGCCGAACTGCTCGACCTGTTGCGGCTGCCGGATCGGGCTCGCGCCATGCTCTTCGACGTATTCTCGCACTCGTTCTTCAACCACGAGCGGGACATGTCGGCGGCCGAGCTGATCATGATGTTCCACTTCTACTTCCTGGGCAATCCCGAGGGGCTGCTGTTCGATGTCCCCGACCGGGACTACGAAACCTGCATCTGGGCGCCTCTGGCGCGCCACCTCGCCGCACTGCACGCCGACGTACGCACTTCCTCGCCGGTCGAGTGGATAGAGGCGACCCCGCACGGCGAATGGCGGGTGCACACGGCCGGGCGGGACTCGGTGCAAGCCCCGCACCTCGTCCTGGCCACCGACCCCGGCGCGCTGCAGGCACTGGCCGGTCGATCGCCGGGGCTGATGGCAGCCGGCCGGGGGCTGAGCCGGCAGATCGCGTCGCTGCGCACCACAGCCCCGTACGCCGTGGCGCGTTTCTGGTTCGACGGCGACGTGGCCGCCCACCGGCAGCCGTTCAGTGGCGTGACCCGAGAGTCCACACTGGACTCGATCGCGGTCTACTCCCGGTTCGAGCGGGAGGCGGCCGACTGGGCCGAACGGACCGGAGGCAGCGTCGTCGAACTGCACGGCTACGCGGTGCCGGCGGGCGTCTCAGCCGAAGAGTTGGCTCTGCGGATGCGCTCGGAGCTCGCGGGGCTGTGGCCCGAGAGCGCTGACCTCGGCGTCGTTCATAGCGACGCCCGGCTCGGTGATGACGCACCCGGATTCGGCCCGGGAAGCGACTCCACCCGGCCCGGCGTGACCACCGACGCAGCGGGGGTGCGACTGGCGGGCGACTGGGTACGGCTGGGCTTTCCCAGCGCGCTGATGGAGCGGGCCGCCGCCTCGGGGATGCTGGCCGCCGGTGACATCCTCACCGCGGTGGGAGCCGCCCCTGAGCCGGTCCTCTCGGTGCCCGGTCGCGGCCTGCTCGCGCGCAGGCAGCCCGGGTCCGATCAGGCGTAGCGGAGGTCTTCGCCGGCCGGCTCGTCGACGTTCTCGCCGCAGGTCGGGCAGTGCCAGCGCGGCTCCAGCGGAGTGCCGCAGATGTCGTGGCGGGGGAGGTCTGCCTCGGCCGACCAGCCTGCCCCCCAGGCGGCCAGAAGTCGCAACGGTCCGGCGAGTTCGCGTCCGCTCGCGGTCAGGTCGTAGCTCAGCCTCCTCGGCCGGTGGGAGTACGGCCGGCTGACCACGATGCCGTGCCGTTCCAGCGCCTTGAGGCGCTGCGAGAGCACGTTGGGCGCCAGGCCGGGCATTGCCGAGAGCAATTCGCCGAAGCGTTGCGGGCCGCCGAGCAGGGCGGCCACGAGGAGCATCGTCCAGCGGTCGCCGACGCGGCTGAGCGCGACGGCCAAGGCGCCCGGGCTGTTCGCGGCAGGGTGGTCGGTCACGCGTTTCATGCTATCGGCGAACACGCTTGGCGGGAGGGGAAGTCCGTACTAACTTGCAAGTTACAAGTAATCGAAAGGACGAGCCATGTTGGACGAACTTCAGAGCAACGCCGAGCGCATCCGTTCCACCGTCGGGCCGGCCGTGGTGTCCATCGGCCGTGACGGTCGTGGCTGCGGCGTCGTGGTGGGACCCGGGCAGGTGGTGACCAACGCGCACAACCTGCGTGATCAGACGACGTCGGTGACGTTCCCCGACGGTCGCACCGAGCAGGCCACGGTGCAGGGCGCTGACGGCGACACCGACCTCGCCGTGCTCGCCGTGGACACGGGCAGCGTGAGCCCACCCGCCTGGGCTGTGGAGGAGGCGGCGACCGATCAGCCGGTCTTCGCGGTCAGCGCGAGCGGGAGCGGCACGGTGCGGGTCACCTTCGGCACCGTGTCGGCGGTCGGCCGTGCCTTCCGCGGGCCGCGTGGCCGTCGCATCAGCGGCAGTGTCGAGCACACGGCGCCGCTGCCGCGAGGCTCGTCGGGCAGCGCCGTGGTGACCCCCGCCGGCGAGCTGCTCGGCATCTCGACCCACCGGCTGGGGGAGGGGTTCTATCTCGCGCTTCCCGCCGATGCGGCGCTGCGCAGCCGCGTCGACGCTCTGGGCCGCGGTGAGGTCACCCACCGCCCGCGGCTGGGTGTGGGGCTGGCCCCGTCCGGCGCCGCTCGGCCACTGCGCAGGGCGGTCGGTCTGTCCGATCGCGACGGTCTGCTGGTACGCGTGGTCGAGGAGGGCAGTCCCGCAGAGCGGGCCGGGATCCGCGAAGGGGACCTGCTGGTCTCGGTCGGCGGCCGCGACGTCAGGACCCACGACGATCTCTACGACGCACTCGACGCGCACGAAGCCGGTTCGCCCCTGGCGGTGCAGCTGGTACGCGGGGCGGACGAGGTCGAGGTCAGCGTGACGTTCGACGCGCCGGCCGGCTGATCGGCGTTCGCCCGCTCGCTCGTTCCGCATGTGATGGGGTTGCCGTACCCCAAGCGGGGTAGCCGACGAGCGAGCGAGGGGAGTCGTGAGTCAGGGTGTCCGAGCCGAAACAGCCAGGTTCGCAGGTGCTGACCCCAGCAGCGCTGCGTCAGTGGCCGCTGCCAATGCCCGACGACCAGGGGGCCAAGCAGTCGCGGGGGACGGTGCTTGTTGTCGGCGGAAGCCGGCAGACACCTGGCGCCGTCCTGCTGGCCGGCAACGCCGCGTTGCGGGCCGGGGCCGGCCGGTTGCAGATGGCCGGACCGGAGTCGGTGGCGACCGCACTGGCGATTCACGTGCCGGAGTCCCTCGTCGTTGCGCTCCCCGAGACCGCTGGGGGAGACGTGTCGATGGCCGCCGGCGACGTGCTAGACGCATCGCTTGACGGCGTCACCGCGCTGCTGATCGGCCCGGGCCTGCAAGACGCCGAGGAGAGCCAGGCGCTGGTGGCGGAACTGCTGAACCGCGTCGGGCCGGAGACTTCGGTCGTGCTCGATGGCTACGGACTCCGTGGACTGAAACCGGAGTCGGTGGCCGCGCTGGCCGGGCGGCTGGTGCTGACGCCCAACCTCGGCGAGGCGGCGGAGTTGCTCGGCGCCGCGATGGACGAGTTGGGAGAGCTGCCCGACGTCGCCGCGCGGATCGCCGAGCGGTTCGGGGCGGTGGTGTCACTGCAGGGCAGCGTCGCCGACGCCGAGGGCAACCGTTGGCTCGACGAGGGCGGCCACGTCGGCCTGGGCACGTCCGGAAGCGGCGACGTGCTGGCCGGGCTGGTGGCCGGCTTCCTGGCCCGCGGCGCCGGCTCGGCGCAGGCAACCTGCTGGGGAGCCTTCATTCACTCGACCGCCGG
>JBAVXU010000116.1:0-2470 GCA_049698415.1 Mycobacteriales bacterium | reverse complement strand
GCGTTGAGAACCCGGAAGCGGTACTTGCGCCGCTGCACCTGCATGTTCGGCCACGGGACGCCGTTGACGAGGATGACGTCGCCGTAGACGCCCGAGTGCTCGTTGTCGTCGAACAGCAACTGCCCGTTGTCCTCGAACATCGCGTCGCGCAGGCAGAACGGCACGTCGTAGGCGCCGTGCGGGATCGGCAGGCTCAACTCGTTGGCGTCGTGCAGGATGTACATCGCCGCCAGGCCCATGTAGGCGTTGGGCGCGGTGATATGGACGCCGTGATCGTGGTACCAGAGCGTCCGCGCGTCCTGGATGTTCGGGTAGACGTAGTCCTTCCAGTTCTCGACGTCCGTGATGTCGCTCGCGTAGCCGTCGTACTGGGGCTTGGAGCACGACCCGTGAAGGTGCGTCGAGGTCCAGACGTTGTAACGCAGCGTCGGGTGCACGGCCGGCAGGTCGTTGATGTGCTGCACGACCGCGTGGCGGCCCTGCTGGTTGACGATCGTCGGACCCGGCGTGATGCCGTTGTAGCCCCAGATGTCGGTGAGCTTCCCCGGCAGGATCTCGGCCTGCGCCTGGCGCTGGGTCATGCTGTAGTAGTCGAAGTTCTGGGACTGGCGCTCGGGCGTGAGCACCGGCGGAGTCTTGAAGGGGATCGTGAACGGCGCAGGCAGCGCGCTCTGCGCGATCCGGTTGCTCAGCGCGACCTGCGTGCGAGCCAGCCTTTCGGCCGGCAGGGCCAGCGCAGCACTGCTGAAGAGGCCGAGCTTCATGAGCTCGCGCCGGTCCATGTGTCGTCCGATCTTCTCCATGGACAGGACTATGCAGCCGTCGAAAGGTCGTCAACAGGGTGCAAGTACCACTATCCGGCTGCAGGTTCGCGCAACTCCAGGTGCAGCGTGCACCACCGCGAGCTGGGCCAAAGGCCTACAACCGGCGGGAGGCCACGCGGACGAGGAGCGTCGATGCCCCGCCTAGCCAAGCTTGCGTTTGCGCCTCGCCACCGGCTTGACGGTGCGCTTCGTCACGCGCTTGGGCTTGGCCACGGGCTTGCGCGTGACTGGTGACGCGCACTTCGCGGCCCTCGGCTTGCCCTTGACCAGGGACGCTTTCGCCTTCGTGACGGGCTTGGTCTTCGTGGCGACGCGCCGCTTGGTCCTCTTCTTGACGATCTTCCGCCGGACGGCGGTCTTCTTCTTCGGCACGCACTTCGCGGAGCTCGACGCGCTCCCGTTCGCGCTGCCCGAGTTCAATCCGAGGCCACCGCCATCTACCCCGCCGCCGCCACCAGCGCTGGTGGCGGGGCCGGCGCCGACGCTCGGGACCGAGACACCGCTCTCGGCGCTGCCGGAGGCCGAGCCAGGAACGCTGCCCGAGCCGGGAGCGCTGCCCTCACCGGAGCCAGAGCCCGCACTCGACCCCGAACCGGAGCCAGAGCTGCTCGCACCGGAGCCCGTGTCGCCGCCCGAATCCAAGCCAGAGCCAGACCCACCGCCGCCGCCACCGCCGCCGGACCCACCACCGCCGCCGCCGGGCCCTTCGTCGGGATCGTCGTGACGGTCGCGCAGCGGTCGCGCCGGTACGTGGGTGGCGCGATCAGCCAGGATTGGGTCCTGGTCCGGCGTGTCCGCACCGACGAGGTACTGGGCCATCATGTCGTGGTCCTCGTGGACCAGGTTGTGGCAGTGCATCATGTAGCGGCCCTGCTCGTGCTCGAAGCGCATGATCACGCGTACGGTCTCGCCCTCGCCCACGTACACGGTGTCCTTCGGGCCCTTCTCGTAGTCGAACGGCGGCCGCCCGTTACGGTCGAGCACCTTGAAGTCGACGAGGTGGACGTGGATCGGGTGAAACCAGCCGCCCGAGCTGTTCTTGAACTCCCAGATCTCGACATCGCCGAAGCCGGGGTTGGCGAGCACCTTCTGGTAGCCGCTGTTGATGACGTCGTCCCACGTCGTCCCGTTGATCGTCCACTGGCCGCCGCCGCGCTTGAACTCGAACTGGCGCGTGCGCAGTGCGTCGGCCTCGGTGAGGCCCATCGTGCCGGTGTTCGGATTCAGGTCGAAGGGGACCTCGTTGTTGGACGTGTCGCTCGCGTCGGCGACGACGTCGAAGGCCATGACCACCCCGGTCGTGTCGTAGTCGATGTTGTTCTTCGGCGAGACGTTCTGCATGACCACACGCTGGCCGATCTGGTACTTCGAGAAGTCGATGACGACCTCGTAGCGCTCGGCCATGCCGATCTTCAGATGCGACACCGGCATCGGATGCGGCATCAGGCCGCCGTCGGTGCCGATCACCGTCAGGGGATCGCCGCTGTCGAGCTGCAGCCCGTAGGAACGTGAGAGCGAGGCGTTGAGAACCCGGAAGCGGTACTTGCGCCGCTGCACCTGCATGTTCGGCCACGGGACGCCGTTGACGAGGATGACGTCGCCGTAGACGCCCGAGTGCTCGTTGTCGTCGAACAGCAACTGCCCGT
>JBAVXU010000115.1:0-1870 GCA_049698415.1 Mycobacteriales bacterium | reverse complement strand
CGTGATCGGTGCGCAGGTCGGCTACCGCGACCTGGCCGGCTTCGGCCGGCGCGCGATCGACGTCGATCCGGTTGAACTCGTCAACGACCTCATCTATCAGATCGGTGCCCTCGACGCTTTCGCGCGGGTCGCCGGCGACCGGGTGAGGTACGTCAAGCCGCATGGGGCGCTCTACAACACCGCCGCCGGATCGGCCCAGCAGGCGCACGCAGTGGCCGAAGCGGTCCGGCGCTATGACCCGGCGCTGCCCCTGGTCGGTCTGGCCGGATCGCAGTTGGTCCGGCAGGCCGAGGACGCGGGGCTGATCGCCGTGTCTGAGGCGTTCGCCGACCGGGCATACACCCCGGCGGGCGAGTTGGTGTCGCGCCGCCAACCGGGGGCCGTGCTTGACGACGCCGAAGTGATCGCCGCTCGGTGCGTCCGGATGGTGCAGGAGGGCACGGTCGCCGCCCTGGACGGGTCGATGGTCCAGGTGACGGCGCGGTCCATCTGCGTACACGGCGACACACCCGGGGCGGTCGCCATCGCCGAGCGGGTGCGGCGCGCGCTCACCGATGCCGGCGTCTCGTTGCAGCCCTTTGCCAGGGCGTGAGCCGATGCGGTTTCTGCCCGTCGGCCGCCGCGCGCTGCTCGTCGAGGTCGACGACCTCGACACGGTGATCGGCCTGGCGGCGGCCCTGCGCCGCGACCCTCCGCCCGGCGTCATCGACATGGTGCCGGCGGCGCGCACCCTGCTCATCACCTACGACGGCACGACCTCGGCGTCGGGTCTCGTCGACATCGTCCGCGATCAACCGCTGGACGCCGCACCGAAGCGCGGCGGCGAACCCGTACAGATCGAGGTGACCTACGACGGACCTGACCTGGCCGCCGTCGCCGAGCAGACCGGGCTGAGCGAGGACGACATCGTCGAGCGGCACATCGCGGCGGACTACCTGGTCGCCTTCGTCGGCTTCGCGCCCGGCTTCGCCTACCTGGTCGGCGGCGATCCCGCCCTGCAGGTCGCTCGGCGCGACACACCGCGTACCAAGGTGCCGGCCGGATCGGTCGCCCTCGCGGGAGAGTTCACCGGCGTCTATCCCCGTGAGGCACCCGGCGGCTGGCAACTGATCGGGCGCACCGACGCGACGTTGTGGGATCTCGGCCGGGACCCACCGGCATTGTTGCCGCCGGGTACGCCGGTGCGCTTCGTGGGTGCCCGACCGTGATCGAGGTGCTGCGGCCGGGGCCGTTGAGCACGGTGCAGGATCTCGGCCGCCCCGGCCTGGGCCATCTTGGAGTGAGTTCCTCGGGTGCCGCCGACCGACCGGCCGCCCGGCTGGCGAACCGCCTGGTCGGCAATGCCGAGAACGCCGCCACTGTCGAGGTCACCCTGGGCGGCCTGTCGGTGCGGTTCGACGCGGCCGCCACGATCGCCGTCACCGGCGCGCCCGCGCCGCTGGCCGTCAACGGGCGCGCGGCCGACCTGCACGCGCCGATCTCCGTACGCGCCGGAGACGTCGCCGAGTTGGGCCGGCCGGCGACCGGCGTACGCAGCTACCTGGCCGTACGCGGTGGGATCGCTGTCGACGAGGTCCTCGGGTCGCGCTGCACCGACACGCTGTCCGGGCTGGGACCGGCCATATTGGCCGAGGGCACCCGGTTGCCGATCGGCCCGCACGGCGACGACCTGCCCAACGTGGACATCGCCCCGGTGGCCGCGCTGGGCGACAGGATCGAGCTGACCGCCCTGCTCGGTCCGCGCGACGACTGGTTCACCACGGAGGCACTCGAGGTGCTGGGCGCGGAGGCGTACGACGTGACATCGGACTCCGACCGGGTGGGGCTGCGGCTGCGCGGCCCGAAGCTGACCCGCAGCAACACCGAGGAG
>JBAVXU010000114.1:0-2707 GCA_049698415.1 Mycobacteriales bacterium | reverse complement strand
GGTCTAGGCAGGGACACGCCGCGATGCCCAAGTACGCATACGTCGCGCAGGCCGGGGACGGCGAGGTGCACAAGGGTGTCCAGACTGCCGACTCGCTCAACGAGGCTCGAAGCGCCCTGGTACAACGGGAACTCACCGTCACCACGCTCGGCCTGAAGCGGAGTGCGGGCCGGCTCGAGCTGACCGCGAAGCGCCTGAAGCGCTCGGACCTGATGCACCTGTCGCGGCAACTCGCAGCGTTCATGCGGGCCGGGATCCCCATCCTCGATGCGATCGGCACCCTCGGCGCCGAGTCGGACAAGTCCGCGGTACGCCGGGTCATGGCCGCGATGGGCAGCGACCTGCGCGCCGGGTCGACCCTGTCGGAGGCGGTCGACCGGCATCCGGACGACTTCCCGGCGTTCTATCGCGGCATCCTGCGCTCGGCAGAGCTGACCGGGCGTCTCGACACCGTGCTCGACCAGTTGTCCGTGTACCTCGAACGTGATCTCGAAGCCCGTCGCAAGATCAAGAGCGCACTGATCTATCCGGCGATCGTCGCGGCCACGTCGCTGGGCACGGTCATCGTGCTGACGGCGTTCGTCCTCCCCAAGTTCGAGGACTTCTTCTCCAGCCTGGACGCCAAGTTGCCGCTGGCGACGCGCATGCTGCTCTCGATCACGGCGTTCCTGGGCCGCGCGTGGTACGTCATCATCGGCCTGGCCCTGCTGGCCGTGCTGGGCTATCTGGCCGCCGTACGAACCACCGCCGGGCGGCGATTGCGCGATGCGTTCCTGCTCAAGGTGCCGATCCTGGGTGTGACGATCCGCTTCGCCATCATCGAGCGGTTCACCCGGCTGCTGGCGTCGATGGTCAATGCCGGCGTGCCGCTGCCGGATGCGATGTTCGTGGCGACCGAGAGCCTGCGCAACGTGATCTTCGAGAAGGCCATGCACCGGGCCAGGCTGCAGATGATCGAGGGCGCGGGTCTCGCGGCTCCGATCGCGGCCACCCGGCTGTTCCCCGGCGTGGCGATCCAGATGATCCGGGTGGGGGAGAACACCGGCACGCTCGACACCCAGCTCGACGTCGCCGCCACCTACTACCAGCGCGAGCTCGACTACAAGATCAAGAAGCTGACCACGTCGATCGAGCCGATCGTCGTGCTGTTCATGGGTTTCGTGGTCGGCTTCGTCGCGATCGCTCTGGTGTCGGCGATGTACGGCATCTTCCGGTCCGCCAGCATCCGATGATGCGACGGTGGCTTCGGCGAGCGGCCGCCGACCGCGGGGAGACCCTGATCGAGTCCCTGGTCACGATCAGCGTCCTCGGCATCGCCATCACCGCGCTGCTCGGTGCCATCACCCTCGGCGTGCGTACCTCGGTCCTGCACCGCAAGCACACGCAGGCGCAGGCCGAACTTCGCAACTGGGCCGAGAAGGTGAGTACGAAATACCTTCCCTGCGGGGTTGACCCGGCCGGCCCCGGCGCGCTGCCCCCGGGGCTCGACGGCCAGGTGACGCAGGTGCGCTATTGGGACGGGACGAAGTTCGGCTCGTCCTGCGCCACCCCCGATCAGGGGTTGGAGGTCGTGACGCTGCGGATCAACGTCGCGGCCGGGTTGCAGCCCGGCTTCTCCAGAGACCTCGACGTTGTGGTCCGCAAGCCATGACGATCGACCGGCCGGCTCCGCGCCGGACCGACGGTGGCTTCACGCTGATCGAACTGCTGGTCTCGATCACGATCCTCGGGATCATCATGGGCGCCGTCTCACTGGCGATGATGACCGGTCTGGGCACGAACAAGAGCACCGGCGACCGGCTCGACGAGTCCCGCGACGAGCAGTTCGTCGCGGCGTACTTCTCCGCGGACGCACAGGGCGCCAACGACATCCGGCGAGGGCCGAGCCGCACGCCGGCCTGCAACTTCACGACCGCGGGCGGCAGTCTCGTCGTCGAGTTCCGCGGCAAGGACGTTGATCAGGCCGGAACGGTGACCGCGCGCAACGTGAGTTATGTACGCCGCGCCGCGCCGGGAGGAAACGGCGAGGAGTTGCACCGGCTGGTCTGCCTGGGTGCCGAGACCAACCCGGCCAGCGGCGCTGACACCACAGTGGCGAGGAACCTCAGCGCGACGCCGACCGTGCGGTGCACCGGCACCGGCAGCAGGTGCAACACCACCACGACCCGCGTCGACGTCACGCTGACCAGCGGCAGTCTCAGCTACACGCTCACGGCCGTCAGGCGGACGAGCACATGATCGGCCTGCGCCGGCGGATGGTCGACGACAGCGGTGCCTCGCTCATCCTCGCGTTGGCGTTCATGACGTTCCTCGGCCTCGTCGTCTCGGCGCTGCTCACCTACAGCGGCACCAGCCTGCGCAGCACCAGTGCCACCCAGGCAAAAGCCGAGGCCACGTATGACATCGACGGTGCCCTTCAGGGTGCGGTCAACCAGATCCGCACCGACGGGACGTACGCGAACGCCCCTGGGCAACGCTGCCCGGACTTCCGCTTCGCCGGGCCGAACGCGACTCGGTCCGATGCCTCCGCGCCCGAGATCATCGTCAGGTGCGCCCCGGTGAAGGGGACCGGTGCGGCCGGCGGCGCGGTCGAGATCAATGCCGACAACCGGCCTGCCAACGCGGTTCTCACCCTGGGCACCGGATCTGAGACCGGCATCGACAAGGGTGCGGACAACGTGCTCCTGGTGCACGGCGATGTCTACTC
>JBAVXU010000113.1:0-4257 GCA_049698415.1 Mycobacteriales bacterium | reverse complement strand
GTCCCAGCGCCGCCCCCGCGGCGGTACGCGCCGCACTCGGCTTGCGATGCGGCACCCTGACCGGCTCCTGCTCGGCACCGGCCGCGTCACCGCCTGCAGCGGATTCGGGCAGACCGGCGGCGCGTGCCGCGGCCGGGCTGGACGTGCCCGACGGGGACACGTCACTGTCGCCGGGGGCGGTCACCGTCCACGCCGCACACATCAGCATGATGCGGCTGACGAGGTTGATCCAGACCAGCAGGCCGACCGCGATCGCGGCTGTGCCGTAGACCGGATTGCTCGTCGTCCGCTGGACGTAGAAGCTGCCGACCAGCTTGAGGCACTCGAACAGCGCTGCGGCCAGGATCGCCCCGCGTACGACCCGGCGCCAGGGCGTGTGCAGCCGCGGCAGCCGGGTGAACAGATAGAGGAACAGTCCCGTGCTGGTCACCAAGGCCAACGCCACGCCGAGGACCTGGGCCACCACCTTGGCCGGCAACGATTCGTCGAGACCGAACTTGCGGAGGACGTACGAACTCGCCGCCGTGACCGCAGCCGTGACCGCGATGGACACGCCGAGCGCGAGGCCGAGCCCGGCCAGGATCAGGATGTCCCTGAACTTCTTGGAGACGACATTGCCGGTGAACGCCTTCTGGTGCCAGATGGTGCGGATCGCATCGCGGACGGCGTCGACCCAGCCCAGCCCGGCGAAGAGCAGGCCGGCCAGTCCGAGCACACCGGCCTGCGCCTTGGCCGCCACGATCCGGTTGACGTCCAGTCCCCGGTTGCCGCCGATCAGGCCGGGTAAATTCGCCTCCAACGTCCCCTCGAACCTCGCCTGAGCGATGGCGTCACCCGCCAGGACATAGCCGAGCACCGAAAACGCGAGCGCGAGCAGCGGGAAGATCGACAGGAAACCGAAGTAGGTCAGCGCCGCAGCCAACCGGTCGCCGGAATCGTCGTTGTAGCGGGAGTACGCCCGGATCGCGTGATCCAGCCACGGCCAACGCTGGCGCAGCGCGGAGACCCGGGCCTTGACGTCAGGCAAGGTTGTCGGTGAGCGGCCTGCCACGCAGTGGCGTACCGCTGAAGGGGAAGGCCCGGTCCGGGCGCCAGACACCGTCGCGGCCGTGCTCGAACAGGGTGAAGCCGGAGACGGTGAACTGCGCCTCGAAGCCGGCCAGCGCGTCGAACGCGCGGTCCAGGGCGTCGTCGGGCACGGCGTGGGCGACCGTCACGTGCGGGTGGTACGGATAGTCGATCGGCCGGTCGAGCGGGCCGACCCGGACCGCTCCCTCGAGTTGCTCACAGTCGCTGATGCCGCGCTCGACCACGACGAACACCACATCCGAGATCGGCTGGAACGTGCCGGTGCCGCGCAGGTGCATCTCGAAGGGCCGGTGTGCGTGGGCCACCTCGAGCAGATGCTCCTCGGCCCGCGCGCAGAGTTCGTTGCTCAATCGCGTCGGCGGCAACAGCGTCACGTGCGGCGGCACCGAGTGCGCCTGCGGGTCACCGATCTTGGCCCGCCAGTTGGTCAGCTCGGTCGTCCACGGCTCCGGGATCTCGATCGCGACCCCGATCATGCGGCTCATCAGGACCGCCGTACCGGAGGGAGGAAGCCGACGCGGTCGCGCACGGTCAGCATCGTCTCACTCGCGACCGCCCGGGCCGCCTGAGCGCCCGCGGTCAGCGCCTCGTCCACGACGGTTCCTTCCGCGATCAGCTCGTGATAGCGCTCCTGGATGGGTGCCAACTCGGCCACCACGGCGTCTGCCACAGCGTCCTTGAGGTCGCCGTAGCCCTTGCCGTCGAACTCCTTCTCCAACTGTTCGACGGTGGAATCGGTGACGGCCGACAGGATGGTGAGCAGGTTGGTCACGCCAGGCTTGCTCTCGTCGGCCACGATGTCGCGGCCGGTGTCGGTGACCGCCGACCGGATCCGCTTGCGGATCACGGCCGGATCGTCGAGCACCCCGATCGTGCCCGCGACCGGCCGCGACTTGCTCATCTTCTTGTCCGGGTCCTGCAGGTCGGCGATCCGGGCCGCGTCGTGCACGGCGTAGGCGGCCGGCACGGTGAACGTCTCGCCGAACTGCGTGTTGAACCGCCGGGCCAGCACGCGGGTGAGCTCGAGATGCTGCTGCTGGTCCTTGCCGACCGGGACCTGGTCCGCCTGATAGATGAGGATGTCGGCCACCATCAGGATCGGGTAGTTGAACAAGCCGACGCTGGCCGACCCCAGCTCCTTGCGGGCGCTCTTGTCCTTGAACTGCGTCATCCGGCTCGCCTCGCCGAAACCGGTGATGCAGCTGAGGATCCAGGCCAGCTCGGCATGCTCGGGGATCTGGCTCTGAACGAAGATCGTGCACCGGCCGGGATCGAGCCCGCACGCCATCAACTCGGCGACTGCCTCCCGCGTGCGCCGGCGCAGGGTCGCAGGATCCTGCGGAACGGTGATCGCATGCAGGTCGGGCACGAAGTAGAACGCGTCGTGGGTGTCCTGCATGCCGACCCAGCGGCGCAGCGCCCCGAGATAGTTGCCGAGGTGGGAGCCAACACCCGTGGGCTGGATGCCCGACAGCACGCGGGGCCGCTTCTGCTGCATGAGGGCATTCAATCAGGCCACGTCATCCGGGCTTGCAGTCGTGTCGGCCGGCTCCGGCGGCGCGAGCGTTGAGACCTTGAGCCGTGATACGCGCCGCCCGTCGAGCTCGCGGACGCTCAGCCGGTGGGAGTCCACCTCGACCTCGTCGCCGACCTTGGGCAGCGCACCGAGAACGGACATGACATAACCGGCCGCGGTTTCGTACGGCCCGTCGGGCAGGTTGACCCCGGTGCGCTCGGCGAACTCGTCGAGGTTGAGCAGCCCGTTGACCTCGGTGTCCCCTCCTGCCGCGGTCGCGGCCTCCGACGGCGTGACGTCGTACTCATCGCGGATGTCGCCGATGACCTCCTCGATCAGGTCCTCGAGCGTGATGATGCCGGCCGTGCCGCCGTACTCGTCGACCACGATCGCCATGTGGTTGCCGTCGCGCCGCATCTCCGACAGGGCCGGCAGCACCCGCTTGGATCCCGGCAACCGCTTGACCTCGCGGATGAGGTCACCGACCGTACGAGCCCGGTCGCCCCTTGCATGGCCGAGCAGGTCTCGTACGTGCACGAACCCGATGACGTCGTCCTGGGACTCGCCCACGACCGGGTAGCGCGAGTGCGGGGCACCGTCGGCGATCCTCGCCGCCCGGCTGACGGTCATCGCTGCCTGGAGGAACTCGACCTCGGTACGCGGGATCATCACCTCGCGTACCTGCCGCTCGCCGGCTGCGAACACCTCGTCGATCAGCCGGCGCTCGTCCCTGGTGAGCGACTCGTGTGCCGCCACCAGGCCGCGCAGTTCCTCCTCGGTGATCGCATCGCGGTTGGCGTTCGGGTCGCCACCGAGCATCCGGACGACGACGTTGGTCGTCTTGGACAGCAGCCAGATCACCGGCCGGGCGAGCGTGGCCAGGCGATCCAGCGTGGGCGCGAACAACCGGGCGGTGCCCTCGGGGCGCTGCAGGGCGAGCCGCTTCGGGGCCAACTCACCGACGACGAGGGTCACGAAGGAGATCACCAGCGTGACACCGACCACGCCGACGACACCGGACAGCGTCGCGCCCCAGCCGGCGTGCACCAGCCCGGCCTTGGCGGTCTCGGACAGCGTGACCGCGCCGTACGCGCTCGAGAGCAGGGCAGTCAGCGTGACGCCGATCTGGGCGGCCGCCAGGAACCTGTTGGGGTTGTTGGCCAGCCGCGCCACCGCACCACCGCGCCGGTCGTGATCGCCCTGCGCGCGCACCTGCCCCTCGCGCAGTGAGACCAGCGCGATCTCGGCGGCGACGAAGACGCCCTCGACCAGGATCAGTGCCAGCACGATCGCGACGTCGATCAGGATGCGGGTCACGTCCAAAGAATAGGAGGCCGTACGCCGCGCTCCGGTGACTCACCTGCTTTAGCTGGACTTGTCGGGGTGTCGGACCGGGCTGACAGCCCGATAACCCCGGCTAAACCCCGAGCGCTGTGGACGCCCGGCGCGGCCGTACGCCCGTGAGTGCCAGCGTGGACCGGTGCCGCTCGAGCCCCTCGTCCCGGACGCCCTGCACGGCCGGGTCTTCCGGGGGTCGCTCGCCGTCCAGCGCGGCCTGCTCACCCGGGACCAGCTGCGATCCCAGGCCTGGCGGCGGCTTCGGCGCGACGTCTACGCCGATGCGCGACTGCGCGACGACCACGGCCTTGCCG
>JBAVXU010000112.1:0-3314 GCA_049698415.1 Mycobacteriales bacterium | reverse complement strand
GTGTTCATCGCCGGCACCCCGGAGTGGGCGCAGAAGTTCACCGACGCGGGCGTACCGATCATCGGCGACGACATCAAGTCCCAGGTCGGCGCGACCATCACCCACCGGGTGCTGGCCAAGCTCTTCGAGGACCGTGGCGTGCAGCTCGACCGCACGATGCAGCTGAACGTCGGCGGCAACATGGACTTCATGAACATGCTCGAGCGCGATCGCTTGGAGTCGAAGAAGATCTCCAAGACGCAGTCGGTCACCTCACAGATCGATCGCGACATGGGCAAGGGCAATGTCCACATCGGACCTTCGGACTACGTGCCATGGCTCGACGACCGCAAGTGGGCCTACGTCCGGCTCGAGGGCCGTGCGTTCGGCGACGTTCCGCTGAGCCTGGAGTACAAGCTCGAGGTCTGGGACTCCCCGAACTCCGCCGGCGTCATCATCGATGCGGTACGCGCCGCCAAGATCGCCAAGGACCGCGGTGTCGGTGGTCCGATCTTGTCGGCGTCGTCGTACTTCATGAAGTCCCCGCCGGTGCAGTACACCGACAGCGAGGCACGTGACGCAGTGGAGGCATTCATCCGCGGCGAGGTCGACGGCACGCCGTAGTCCTCGCGACGCAGAGCCTCGCGCCGGATCAGACCGGCGCGAGGCCGGCGCGTTCGAGCAGATAGGCAGTCATCGGGGCGTACAACCGCGGAGCGACGTTGTCGTCCAGAGGTACGCACACCAGCACCTTGCCCTCGGCCTCGCCGACGAACAGCGCCGGGTCGTTGCAGTCGGCATACCCGACGGCATCGATCCCCGCCTGCCCCGCCGCACCGGCCCAGCCGTGGTCTGCGATGACGAGACCCGGCGGAGCTTCGCCCGCGGCACCCAGTGCGGCCAGCATGGCGCGCATCGGCTCGGGGGAATGCGTGTGGTGCAGGGCGACCCGGCTCGACATGACGGCAATGCCGCTGTCGACATACTTCAGAACGTGGTCGTCACTGCCGTACGGCGTGCCGGCCGGATGGCGCCACCCGGCGGCCGGGGTCAGCAACGTGCAGCCGGCCGCCTGCAGGGCGGCGGCCACGGCTTCGTGCACCGGCCGCAGGCCGTGCGGATGACCGGTGGCCACGATGACCCGCTCCCCGCGGGCTGCCGCGAGCGCGAGCCGCTCGGCCATCGCCTCCAGCCGGTCCAGCGTCAGGTCGGGATCGATCGTGTCCTGGCCGGATCGGTGGTCGGGATCGGGAGAGACGCCGCACCGCTGCGCCATCAGGGCCAGCACCTCGTCGAAGCTCCAGCGGCCGGCCGGCTCGAGGCCGAACAGGAAGTTGGGCTGGCGGCGGCTCATCAAGGCGAAGTTCTCGAGGTTGTTCTGCCGGGTCGTGGCGACGTCACCGGCGATCCGGGATGCCACCAGGTGATCGCGGAGAGCGGGCCGGGTGGCTTGGCTGGTGGTCACTCTGCCCAGGCTAACCCCGCAGGCCACGACACCTAGGCTGACATCGTGACCTTCGCCGGTGAGCTGCGCACGGTGGTGCGCGAGCCGCACTTCCGGCACCTGATCGCCACCCGGCTGACTTCGCAGGCCGGTGACGGCGTCTTCCAGGTGGCGCTGGCGTCCTACGTCTTCTTCTCCCCCGAACGCGAGACCTCGGCCGGCCAGGCCGCTGCAGCCTTCGCCACGCTGCTGCTTCCGTACTCCGTGGTCGGCCCCTTCGCCGGCGTGTTCATCGACCGCTGGAGCCGCCAGCGCATCCTCCTGGTGGGCAACCTGCTCCGCGCGGTGATGGTCGTCGGGGTCGCGGTGCTGGTGGTGGGGGCGTCGGCGGGTCCGTTCTTCTTCGTGACCACGCTCGCGGTGCTGTCGGTCAACCGGTTCTTCCTGTCGTCGCTGTCGGCGGCCCTGCCGCACGTCGTACGTGACGAGTTGCTCGTCGTCGGCAACTCGGTATCGACCACCGCCGGAACGCTGGTCGCTGTCATGGGCGGCGGCGTCGGTCTTGCGGTGCGGCACTTCAGCGGCGAGGACAGCCAGGGCATCGCGATCGTTATCCTCTCGGCAGGGGTGTTCTATCTGGCCTCGTCCTTGATAGCCACAACGATGGGGCGCAGCCTGCTCGGACCCGACCGCGACCCGAGTGTCGGCACCCGGCAGGCGCTCGGCAGCGTGGTGGGTGACGTGGCTGCAGGCGCTCGGCATGTCTGGGCGCACCGGCCCGCAGGTCAGGCCATGATGGCCATCGCCGCGCACCGGTTCTTCTACGGCATCTCCACCATCGCGACGCTGTTGCTGTACCGCAACTACTTCGACGTCGGGGACGGAGACGGCCTCGGCGGCCTGGCGGCCGTCGTGCTGGCATCCGGCATCGGTTACCTCGTCGCCGCGCTCATCACGCCATCTGCCACCAGGCGGTTCGGTCAGCAACGCTGGATCGTCCTGCTGTTCGCCTCGGCGGCCGTGGTCGAGGTCGTGCTCGGTGTGCCCTATCGCAACCTGCCGTTCCTCGGTGCGGCGTTCTTCCTGGGCATCGTGTCGCAGGGGTCGAAGATCACCGTGGACACGATCGTGCAGCACTCGATCGACGATGCCTACCGTGGCCGGGTCTTCTCCTTCTACGACATCCTCTTCAACGTGTCGTTCGTGTCAGCGGCCGCGTTCGCGGCGCTGGCTCTGCCGCCGACCGGGAAGTCCTACCCCGTGCTGGCTTTCGTCGCCGCCGGCTATGCCGTGACGTCTGCGGTCTACGCCTGGCGATCGTCACGGCCGGACCGGCAACACGATGTGAGCCATGCCGTCCTGAGGTAGCCCGAGGCGCGCTCGGTCAGTCGACCAGGCCGTGCACCTTGGCCCAGCGCATCAACTCTTCGGTGGCGCGTTGTTCACCGAGCGGCCCGTGCTCCATCCGTAGCGCCAGCAGGTGCTTGAGCGCACCGCCGACCGCCCGGCCGGGGCCGACACCGAGCAACGCCATGATCTGCTCACCGTTGAGATCGGGCCGGATCGCGTCGAGTTCCTCGCGCGTGCGGAGGGCGGCGATCCGCTCCTCGAGGGAGTCGTAGGACTTGGCCAGGGTGGCGGCCCTGCGCTTGTTGCGGGTCGTGCAGTCGGCGCGTACCAACTTGTGCAAACGGTCGAGGAGATCGCCGGCGTCGGTGACGTACCTGCGGACGGCCGAGTCGGTCCACTCACCCTTGCCGTAGCCGTGGAAGCGCAGGTGCAGGAAGACCAACTTGCTGACCTGCTCGACGACGTCCTTGGGAAAACGCAGAGCGGTCAGTCGCCGGCGGGTGAGCTTGGCCCCCACGCCCTCGTGGTGATGGAAGGACAC
>JBAVXU010000111.1:0-9250 GCA_049698415.1 Mycobacteriales bacterium | reverse complement strand
CCGACCCGCCCTTCCTCCGAGCTGATCGGCTCACAGCGACGGGGAACCACCATGCGGGCACCCAAGCGCCGACACGTCCTGATCGCCACGGCCGGCCTCCTCCTGGTCGCCACGGGAACGACCGCTTGGGCGGGGGTGCATGAGTACCGCCGCAGTTCGCTGCCCGACGCGGAGGAAATCGAGGCGGTGGTCGCCGCCCCCAACTCCTCCACCGGTAGCTGCGGCGTGGAGCGGTGGTCGGTCAAGACCGGGACCGATGCCGATGCCGGCAAGATCACCATGGGGTCGACGACGTCGACCACGATCGCGTCGCTGGACGCGCGTACTGCTCCGTCGTCGCTGCCGGCGAACAACCGCGTGCAGCCGACCGAGACGACGGTGTTCCGCGTCAGCGCGACGCTGAGCCAGTACAAGCTCGAGGCCGACTCCGACTATCACCTCGTGCTCTCCGACGGTGCCGGTCACACGATGATCGCCGAGATCGCCGACCCGGCCTGTGTCGGATCGGGCAGCCCGCTGATGAGCGGCATTCAGCAGTCACGCTCACAGTTCGACGCGAAGTACACCGCGACCGGCAGTTTCAAGACCGCGAACGTGCCGGTCACCGTGACCGGGGTCGGCTTCTTCGACTTCATGCACGGCCAGACGGGCGTGGCGCCCAACGGCATCGAATTGCACGCGCTGACCGACATCCAGTTCAGCGGCACCGGTGGCTCGTGTTCGGGCCAGAAGCTGGGCAACCCCGGCTTCGAGACCGGCACCGCGGCGCCCTGGACGTCATCAGCCGGCGTCGTCAGCAACAGCAGCAGCGAGCCGGCGCGTACCGGCTCCTGGGACGCCTGGCTGGACGGCTACGGCGCAGCGCACACCGACACGCTGAGCCAGCAGGTCAGCATCCCGGCCGGTTGCCGGGCGACCCTCACCTTCTATCTGCACGTCGATACGGCCGAGACGAGCACGACGACCGCGTACGACAAGCTCACGGTCAAGGTCGGCACGGCCACGCTCGCGACCTACTCCAACCTCAACCACAACACCGGCTACACCCTGCGCACGATCGATCTGAGCAGCTACGCCGGCCAGACGGTCACGCCGACCTTCACCGGCACCGAGGGGTCGATCAACCAGACGTCGTTCGTCCTTGACGACAGCGCACTCACTTTGAGCTGACGGCCTGCCGTTCGAACACGTCGACGACCTCTTCGACCGTCAACTGCTTGGTCTCGGGCAGGAACCGGCGTACGTAGGCGACCGCCAGAACGGCGAGCACGGCGAACATCACCATGACCCACGACAGCCCGATCGCGGTGTTGAGTGCCGGGAACGCGACGATGACCACGAAGTTCGCCAGCCAGTTGACGCTGGCCGCGGTGGCCGCAGCCCGGCCGCGGACCGCCGTGGGGAACACCTCGCCCTGGATCAGCCATCCCGAACCGCCGACACCGATGGCGAAGGAGGTGATGAAGAAGGAGAAGCCCACCATCACGACGACGATCTTGGGCGTGCCGGTGAGGAAGGCGACACCGAGCGAGGCGACCAGCATGAACGCCGCCATCCCCGCGAAGCCACCCATCGCCAGCGGTCGCCTGCCGACGCGATCGATGTAGCGGAAGCCGAAGTACGTCGCGACGACGTTGATCGCCCCGAGGATGGCAGCCGCCTGCAGCCCGGCGATGGCGGCGTGGACCGCGGTGGCAGAAGGCGACTTGAACAGCCCGCCGAGCAACTGCGGACCGTAGTAGAACGGGATGTTGATGCCGGTGATCTGCTGGAAGATCAGGAACACGCAGACCACGATCAACGCCCGCTTGACTCCCCGGGTCCATGCCCGGGCGGGCCGGCCGTTCTCGCCGTCCTCGCTTGCGGCGGTCTGTTGTGCGGTGTCGCGCACCTCGTCCTCCGTGACGTCGACCCCCAGCAGTCCCAGGGCGTCGCGAGCATCGGCGTAGCGGCCCTTGTGCATCAGCCACCGCGGGGATTCGGGCATCCGGGCGCGCAGTGCGACCGCGAGCACCGCGGGCACTGCGCCGAGGCCCAGGATGATCCGCCAGTCGGCACCCTTGGCCGCCCCGGGCGCGATCCAGAAGACGAACAGCGCGACGAGGTAGGACACCAGGATGCCCACGGTGATCATCCACTGTTGGATGATGCTCAACTGCCCGCGGCGGTTCCTCGGCGCGAACTCCGCGATGTAGGCCGTGGCGATTGCCGAGTCCGCCCCCACGGCGACACCGATCAGGGTCCGGGCGCTCAGCAGCATGGCCGCGCTGATCGTCAGCGCGGACAGGATCGCTCCGACGGCGTAGATCGCGGCATCGGCGATGAGCAGCGACTTGCGGCCGAAGCGGTCGGTCAGCGGGCCGGCTGCGAGGGCGCCGACCGCCGCCCCGAGTGAGGCGCCGGCCACCAGATACCCGGTGGCGAAGCTGGAGAGTTTGTACGGGATGAAGTCCAGGACCGAGCCGATGACGGCCGTGTCGTAGCCGAAGAGGAACCCGCCCACGCAGGCGAGCAGGGCGAGGTACCAGTAGAACGAGGTCGTGGACGAGGAGTCCAGACCGGCGAGCACGCCGCGTTCTTCGGGCTGATCAGACACATCCGAAGCCGTCATCGTGGCCTCCTGGTCGGGGATGGTGCACGGGCGAATTGCTCGTACCTCTGCCCGAATCTCGACGACACATGCCTGGCGAAACCTCGCCAATCGTCAAACGCTGCGTCAAACACCCAGCGAGTTCGCTGTCGTGATCCGAGCGTCGCTGTCGGGTGATCCTGCTCCCACCCGTGCCGGACGCATCTCGTCGACGCGGACGAGAGCGACGCCGACGACGATCAGCACACCGCCGGCCAGTTGGATCGCGGTGGGGAGTTGCGCGAGCAGCAGCCACGCGAACAGCACTCCGAAGATCACTTCGGTCAGGCCGACGAACGACGCCACCTTCGGGCCGAGCAACCGGGCGGCGCCGATGCCGGACACATAGGCGATGGCCGCGCCGAGCAGGGACAAGCCGATGACCGGCACCAGCCAGGAGGTCTGGTGGCCTGCGAAATCGACCGAGCCGTACGTCGCATGCATCGGCAACAGGCCGACCGCACCGACCGCGCCGAGTGCCACCGCCCCGATCGCCATGCCGGCGCCCGCGACGGCGATCGGCGGGACGTCGTGGTCGGTGCGTGCCGAGATGACGAAGTACGTCGCCAGCCCGAACGCCGCGCCGAGCGCCCACATGACGCCCACCGGGTCGAGTCGCGCGTTGCCCAGCAGGTTGAGCAGGAGCACGAGGCCGCTGAGCGCGATGATCGCGCCCACGGTGGTGAGTCGTCGTGGACGGTTGCCGTGTCGCAGCCACAGCCAGCCGACCACCAGGACGGTGCCGAGGTATTCGATCAGCAGGGCGACCCCGACCGACAGGGTCTGGATCGCGTTGAAGAAGCCCACCTGCACACTCGCTACGGCGATCACGCCGTACAGCGTCACCATCGCGCCTTGGCGGCGCAGCGTCACCCATTGCCCGCGCAGCGCGATGGCGGCCGGGATCGCGAGGATGGCCGCGGCGACGGCGATGCGTACGGTCACCGCAGCGGCGGGAGACCATCCGGCGTCGGTCAGCGCCTTGGCGAACGGGCCGGAGGTCCCGAAGCTGGCGGCCGACAGGATGGCCAGCCCCAGCCCGGCACCGGCCTTACGCTGCTCCAGCATGGTGCGATCCCACCCTCGAATGGTCACGTCATTGGCAAAACCGTCGTACGCTGATGACGATAGTAACCCTGTCCGTCAGGAGTCAAGTTGATTTTTGCTCATGACACTGAGGTCGCTCTCGCGGCCGCCGCGGCGCTGGTCAACACGGTCGACGACGACTCCGACGGGCTGCCCGACCCAGCGGCTCTGGACGAGTTCGTCCGTGCGTGGGGCTGGACCGGCGCCCGGAATCGCGGCCAGGCGGAACTGCGCGCCGTACGGGATCTGCGGGGGAAGCTGCGGCCGTTCTGGGAGCTCGACGAGGCAGGGGTCGTGAGGTTGGCGAACGGACTCCTGCGCGAGGCGAACGCGCTGCCGCAACTGCTCAAGCACGACACCTGGGACTACCACCTGCACGCCACACCGCCCGATGCGCCGCTGGCCACCCGGATGGCAGTCGAGGCGGCGATGGCCATCGTCGATGTCGTACGCAGCAAGGAGCTCAGCCGGCTGCGGATCTGCGCCTACCCCGGTTGCGGCAACGTCGTCGTTGACCTGTCGAAGAATCGTTCGAAGCGGTTCTGCGAGGACGGCTGCGGCAACAAGTCCGCTGCTGCTGCCTACCGAGCACGCAAGGCGGAGTCGACGCGGGGATAGCCGGTCAGTGCGGCTGGATGACCAGGTGGGCGGCTGCGGCGATCGCGGTGGCGATCATCTCGTGGCCGGCCGCGTTGGGGTGGTCGCCGTCGGAGGCGAGCAGATCCGTGTCGTCTGCTGAGCCGTCCTCCTTGAACGGCGTGTAGAGGTCGGCGTACAGCCCGTTGCCGTTGCGGGCCACCTGCGCGAGCACGGTGTTGACCTGCCTGGTCAGGGCATCGCTGTTCGCGACGTACGTCGCGCCAAGCTGCGCACCCACCGAGCCGTCGAGAAAAACGTTCCAGTAGCCGGTGAGCACGACCTTGGTGCCGGGCCGGGTCTGCGCGAGGACGCGGCCCAGGACCGCGTTCATGTTCGAGGTCAGCTGTTGCAGCGCCGGTTGGTAGCAGCCGAGGCTGGCGCAGGAGTCGTCTGCGGCATGCGAATGGTCGAAGTCGTTGGCTCCGATGGTGATCGTGACGATGTCCGCAGCGTCGAGTACGCGCGCCATCGTCGGACTCTCGACCTGGGCCAGCAGCCCGGCGCTGGTCAGTCCCGGCTGCGCCGCATTGTTCAACACCGCCGGCATGCGAGCGGCGAGGTCGGCGCCGAATCCGGGGCACCCGCAGACCGTCCCGGCGGGGACCGAATCGCCGAGGACCAGCAGTCGCGGGCGAAGCATCAGGGGGAGGGCGGGTGCCGAGGTGGCGGGGGTGGCGACGACCCACTTCGTCACCGGTGGGGCGAGGCTGCGCGGCGTCGCCTGGGCGACGCCGGTCAACATCACCACGAGGGCGACGAGCAGCAACTCAACCGGAGCTAGGGCGCGTTTGACGGTTCTGACCCCTCGCGTCACGCAGCCCGAGTGGTCGCTGCACCGCGCGGCTGCTGTGGCCGTGATCTCGACCCGAGTCTAGAAGATGGGCAAACCGGATGCCGCTTCAGCCATCACCGCGATCTCCCGAAGGGAAGGTACGGAGCTATCACACTCGGCAGACACAGGACCCATTGGCCACCCTTGGCACGAAAACGGGCACCGCACTGGCTTCCGGACATCTTGTTCGGTTCGGCGGCGTGCGGGCGTTCAGCCGGTGGTTGATGGCTCTGATGTGGGTGCTCGAGGCCGCGTACGTGCTTGGGCTCGCCGTCCACGGGCATGGCTTCGAACCCATCGTCGACGGCTGGCTGGGGGTGCTCACGCAGGCCGCCCCGGCGGCGCTGTGCTGGTCGGCGGTGCACCGGGCGGGCGTACGTCGCCGTGAGGTGACATGCCTGGCGATCGGGCTTAGCGCGTTCACCGCCGGCAACATCGCATTCGTCCATGCTGCCTCCCACGGGGTGACGCCGCCGTTTCCCTTCATCGGCGATCTTGGTTTCCTGTTCTTCTATCCGATGGTCCTGGCAGTGATCGCGCTTGCTGTACACCGCCGCAGCGGCCGGGTGCGCGGGGCGGTGTGGCTGGACAGCCTGCTCGGCGGGCTGGGCGCGGCGGCCGTGCTCGCCGTCGTCCTCGACCCGGTATTCGCCCAAGCCTCGGGCAGCCCGCTTCAGCAGATCGCGTCGATCGCATACCCGACGTTCGACCTGTTGCTGGTCGCCGCGATCGTCGGCGTCGCGTCGCTGCACGGGTGGCGGTTGCAGCGCGACTGGCTGCCACTTCTGGCCGGACTGGCCGTGTTGGCGTGCACGGATGTGGTGTTCGCGCTCCGGGTCGCCACTGACACCTTCGTCGTGGGCACGCCCCTTGATGCCGGCTGGGCGATCGGACTTGCCTTGACGAGTCTCTGGGCCTGGAAGGGCCCGCCCGAACTCGACAACGCCAGGACCGAGCAGCCTGTCGCCCTTGCCGTGCCCGCTGTCGCGACGGCGGCCAGTCTGGTGGTGTTGGTTGCGGCAAGCCGTACCCACGTGGCGGTCATCGCGGTGATGCTCGCAGCGATTACGTTGATCGCCACCGCCGGGCGTACGCAGCTCGCGTTCCGTCAACTACGTCGGCTGGCTGATCTGCGGCGGCAGGCGACGACCGACGACTTGACCGGCCTGGCAAACCGCAGATCCTTCACCACACAGGTCATCGCCCGGCTGGCCAAAGGCCCGGGGGAGCACGCACTCCTGTTGCTGGATCTGGACAAGTTCAAGGAGGTCAACGACAGCCTGGGCCATCAGGTCGGTGACCGGCTGCTGGGCCAGGTCGGGGTCAGACTGGCCGAGCAACTTCGCGACGGTGACATCCTGGCCCGCCTCGGCGGCGACGAGTTCGCGGTCTGGGTCGGCGACGTCGACCGCGATCAGGCGCTCGCGGTTGCCCGAAAGGTGCGGAACAAGCTCTCCGAGCCGATCATGTTGGAGGGCATCGCGCTGCGCACCGACGTGAGCATCGGGGTGTCCCTTGCCCCCGAGCACGGCAGCGACCTCAGTCAGCTCCTACGCCGCGCAGACATCGCAATGTACCGTTCGAAGAAGAACGCAGACGGTCCGTGCGTCTACAGCGGAAGCGATGACGCCCACGGTGAGGACCGGCTGCGCCTGGTGCAGCAGTTGCGCGCAGCGGTGGTCGAGGATCAGTTCATCGTGCACTACCAGCCAAAGGTGGACCTGGACACCGGGGCGGTTCGTGGCGTCGAGGCGTTGGTTCGCTGGCACCACCCCACTCGCGGTCTGCTCTATCCCGACAGCTTCATCGGTGTGGCCGAGGACGCCGGGTTGATGCCTGCCCTCACACTGCTGGTCATGGAGCAAGCACTGGATCAGGCTGCGACTTGGCGGACCGATGGCCGCCCACTGACGGTGTCTGTCAACCTCTCGGCCAAATCGTTGGTCAACTCCGAGCTGCCCGGACAGATCGCCGGTCTGCTACAGGCCCGTCGCCTACCCGCGAGCACCCTGCAGCTGGAGATCACCGAGGACCTGCTGATGTTCGATCGCGACCGTGGTCGCATCATTCTGACCAAGCTGCGCGACTCCGGCATCCGTATCTCGATCGACGACTTCGGGACCGGGTACAGCTCACTTGCCTACCTGCGCGACCTGCCCATCGATGAGCTCAAGCTGGATCGGTCCTTCATCTTCCCGATGGCCGACGACGCCCGCGCCGCGGCCCTGGTCGCCTCGACGATCGCCCTGGCACACAGCCTCGGCTTGCGAATGGTCGCCGAGGGAGTTGAGAACCGGATCGCCCTGGCCGAACTCACTCGACTCGGTTGCGACCAGGCTCAGGGCTTCTACTTCTCCCGGCCGGTTCCCGCCGCCGAGCTGGACTTCTGGCTCAGTCAGCGGGAGGCGGCGATCGCCAGGCTGTGACCGGGTCAGGTTCGGGTCGCGACGCGTTCCGCTGCTGTCACGGCGTCCGCTGCGAGCAGCCGCGCATCGATCCTCGCAGCGAGCCTTTCGGTCGCCCCGGCCCCTGCCACGGCAAGGGGTGCCAGGGCGGCAAGCTGTGAGAGCTCTCGCTCGACCGTCGCAAAGCGGTCCGGGGTCGTCGCTGCGAGGACGACGAGGCTCGGCCGGGTTGACGTCGTCACCGCGATGAGGTCATCGATCGGCGTGTCCGCTCCGAGGTAGCTGATCCGCCAGCCGGCCCGGTTGAGCACGATGCCGAAGGCCAGCAGGGACAGATCGTGCAGCTCACCCGGCGGGCATGCCAGTAATGCCTGCGGTCCGGCTCCGTTGCCCCATCCGCGCGCAAGGTTCGACAGCCGCCCACGGATCACGTTGCTGGCGAAGTGCTCTTGCCCAACGGTCACGATTCCGGACTCCCACCGCTCACCCAGCTCGTGCAGGTAGGGCAGCAGGACGTCTCGCAGCACGGTCTGCACGGTGTACGCGCTCAGCAGCCGGTCAAGCACCGACTGGGCGCCCTGTTCGTCGAGCCCGTCCAGCGCCTGTCGTAAGGCATCGGTCGCGCCGGCGAGGTCGGCCAGCGCTGGTTCCTCGGCGTCGTCGGAGGCGCCCGGTTGCTCGCCGGCGAGCACCGCCTGCGCTGCTTGCGCGGCTGCCAGCCCCCTCGCGAGATAAGCCTGCATCCGGCGGACTCGGCGCTCATCATCCGCGGAGTACAGCCGGTATCCGCCGTCGGATCTGGCCGGCGTGAGCAGCCGGTACCTGCTCTCCCAGGCGCGCAGGACGTGCTCGCTGACTCCCACCCGCCGGCTCAGCTCGCCGATCCGGAGCCCTGCAGAGGTTGGGTCGCGATCCATGAGCACACTCTACAAGCATTCGACAGACCCTTGACAAGATGCGGGGGCGTGTCTAACGTCAGCTTAGACAAACCTTCGACAACGGAGTCCGTCATGACCGCTCCTCAGCCCAGCGACGCCTCCTCCGTCGACCACCTCATCGACGAGTACGCCGCTCGCGTCTATTCACTGGCCCTGGCAGTCACCGGCACCGATGAACTGGCCGCCGAGGTGACCGAGGACGTCTTTCGCCAGATCCGCACGAGCCCGATCGACCTCACCGGCCCGTCCACGACACGTTCAGGTGTGATGCGACTCGCCCACTCGTGCGCGGTGCAACGGTTGCGTGCCGCGCGGGCACAGGCAACCGGCGACCACACGACTTCGCCGGTGAACCCGCTCGACCGGCATTCCGCGGCCCGATCACCGATGCTCGAGCAACTCACGGGTGACGAAGCCGCGGCCCTGAACCTGACGTACTTCCAGGGACGTACGCTCGCGCAGGCCGCGGGGATTCTCGGCCAATCGGTGCCGGTGCTCGTCAAGAGGCTCACGTCGGCGTTCGCCACGCTCGGACCCCAGCCAACCGACAGGCCGTACCTCCCTCCGATCGGCCAGCGTCGCTCGAGCGCCGTCTGACAACCCGCCCCGCTGACTCAGCCGGGGCGGGTTGCGACGAACTGCCGTTCGATCAGGCGAGGTCGAATCGATCGAGGCTCATGACCCTGTCCCAGGCAGCCACGAAGTCGCGTACGAACTTCTC
>JBAVXU010000110.1:0-45432 GCA_049698415.1 Mycobacteriales bacterium | reverse complement strand
CGGTTGCCGCGGATGTAGATCATGGCGTTGATCGAGGAACTGCCGCCCAGCACCTTCCCGCGCGGCCAGTACAGCGAGCGACCCTGCGCATGCTTCTGCGGCACCGTGGTGAACGCCCAGTCGAACCTCGTCTTGAACAGTTGCGAGAACGCGAGCGGGATGCGCACCTCGTCGGCGTCGTCGCGACCACCGGCCTCCAGCAACAGCACGGTGGTGCCTGGGTCTTCGGTGAGCCTTCCGGCGAGGACGCAACCTGCACTTCCTGCGCCGACGATCACGAAGTCGTACATGGCGCGACGGTACCTGCGGGGCTAGCCGCCAGTGCCCTCGGCCGGTCCGAACACCACGACCACCAGCAGGTCCTCGGTGACGGTGTGGAACGTGTGCTCCTCGCCGGCCGGGACGTAGGCGATCGAGCCCGCCGAGACCGGCACCTCCTTGTCACCCGCGCGCAAGGTCGCAGCGCCGGCGACGACGACGTAGACCTCGTCCTCGGTGTGCGCTGACTGCGGGTCCGGCTCGCCGGCCGCGAGCCGGTAGACCCCGCCGGACAGACCCGGGCACCGGACGAACTCACCGAAGTGCCAGCCCGCCGCGATGAGCTCGCCGCCGATCGCCGCCGATTCGTAGACCTCAGCCATGTCGTCCCCCTCCTCAGAACAGTGTCGGATTGACCGGCTCGAGGCCACGCATGCCGTTGTAGTCCAGCACCAGGCAATCGATGCCACGGTCGGCGGCCAGCACCCTGGCCTGCGGGGTGATCTGCTGCGCGGCGAAGAGCCCGCGTACCGGCGCGAGCAGCGGATCACGCCCGAGCCGTTGGAGGTAGCGGGTCAACTGCTCCACGCCATCGATCTCTCCTCGACGTTTAACCTCGATGGCGACGGACACCCCGTCCGGGTCCCTGCACAGCAGGTCGACGGGCCCGATGTCGGTGGGCCACTCCCGGCGCACCACCCGCCAGCCGGCGCCGAGCACCGCCTCGACCTGCTCGGCCAGCAGTTCCTGCAGGTGCGTCTCGACCCCGTCCTTCTGCAGGCCGGGGTCGATCCCGAGTTCGTGGGCGGAATCGTGCAGCACCTCGTCGATGGTGATCACGAGTTGGTCCCCGGTGCGGTTGGTCACCCGCCACACGCCGTCGGCCTCGAGGAGCGCGCACGGTGGGCTCATCCAGTTCAGCGGTTTGTACGCCCGGTCGTCGGCGTGCACCGCGACCGACCCGTCTGCCTTGACCAGGATCAGCCGCGGCGCCATCGGCAGATGCGCGGTCAGCCGGCCGACGTAGTCGACCGAGCAGCGGGCGATGACGAGGCGCACGGCGGACAGGCTATGCGATTGCCGTTGGTTGGCTAGGCTCAGCGGACAGTTCTCTGGGAGGACTAGTGCTCGTAGACGCAGAGCCTGCAGCGCAGGGCACGGTCCTGCGGTCCGGGCAACGGATCGGCTGGCAGCAGTTCGGGACCGGCGAGCATGCCGTCCTGCTGCTGCCGACCTGGACGATCGTGCACAGCGACTTCTGGCGTCATCAGGTCCCGCACCTCGCTGCGCACTACCGCGTGGTCACGTTCGACGGACTCGGCAACGGCTCCTCCGACCGCCCCGAAGACCCGGCCTTCTACGGCGACCTGCTCGTGGCCGAAGACGCAGTGGCGGTCCTCGACGCCTGCGGAATCCAACGGGCGGCCGTCCTCGCCGTGTCGCAGGGAGGGCCTTGGGCGCTCTCGCTGGCCGGTCTCCACCCTGAGCGCGTCGAGGGCGCAGTCTTCATCGCCCCCAACGTGCCGCTCGCGCCTGGGCATCCCGCGCGGGTCGCGGCCAACGCCCGGTTCGGCGAGGTCCTCGGCGAGCACGAGGGCTGGGCAAAATGGAACCAGCACTATTGGATGAGCGACTTCCCGGACTTCCTGGAGTTCTTCTTCTCGCAGTGCTTCACCGAGCCCGGGTCAGATGCTCAGATCGCACACTTCCTCGAGATGGGCCTGCAGACGACGCCAGAGGTGCTGCTTGCCAGCGGTGGTACGGAGGCTCATAACCTGACCCCGGAGCGGGCAGCCGAACTCGCCTCGGGGTTGCGCTGCCCCAGCCTCGTCATCCACGGCACCGACGACGCCATCACGCCGTTGGCTCGCGGGACGGAGTTGGCACGGCTGGCCGGTGCAGACCTCGAGGTGCTGCCGGGAAGCGGCCACGAACCGCAGTGCCGCAGCCCCGAGGTGGTCAACACGCTGCTCGACCGCTTTCTCCAGCAGGTGTTCCCGAGGACAGGAGCCAGCACATGACAGGGACTGCGCACGCAGCCATCGAGGCCACTGCCCGCGACTACTACGAGGGGTGGTTCGACGGGGACCCGGAGCGGATGGAGCGAGCCCTGCACCCCGCGCTGGTGAAGCGCTCGCTCGAGAACGGCGGCATCGACGACCTCTCGGCACGGCAGATGATCGATGGCAGCGCACAAGGCCTTGGCAAGCGTGATGACCCGGAGCAGCGCCGGATCGAGATCTCCGTGGACCACGTGCACTTCACCATCGCCACCGCGCACGTGACCGGACCTGTGTTCGTCGACTATCTGCAGCTCGTCGAGGTGGACGGTCACTGGCGCATCCTCAACGCGCTGTGGGCGCGGACGTGACCCGCAAGGAGGTGGTGGCGGGTCCCGGTGTGCCCGTGGGGATCGGCCCGTACTCCCAGGCGGTTCGGGCCGGCGACTTCGTGTTCGTCTCCGGCCAGCCGGGCGTCGACCCCGCCACTGGATCGGTGGTGGGGCCGACCTTCGCCGAGCAGGCCCATCAGGTCTTCCGCAACCTCGAGGCCGTTCTTGCCGAAGCGGACAGCCGCCTCGACCTCGTCGTGAGCACCACGGTGCTCGTCGCCGACCAGGGCGACTTCGCTGAGCTCAACGCGCTGTTCGCCGAGTTCTTCCCGGTCGAGCCACCCGCGCGGATGACCATGCAGGTGTCGCTGCCCCGAGGGCTTCTGCTCTCCATCGGCTGTACCGCGCTGACTGCGCGCTGATGGGCTCTGGGGGCGGGATGACGCTGCAGCACGAGCTGGCGAGCGCCGGCTTCGGCGGGGCGTTGGTGGACCGGAGCGCTGGTGGCCCTTCAAAGCCCCTTCCCGCGCCGGCAACTACGTCAACGAGCAGTCCGAGGTCGGCGCCGAGCTGGTGACGTCGTCGTACGGTGGCGACAAGCTCCAAAAGCTGCGCGCACTGAAGCGGCGCTACGACCCCGCCAATCTCTTCCGGCTCAACCAGAACATCACTCCGGACTGACGGGTCAGGTCATCGGCGGGGTGCGCAGCGCCACGAGCCTCGCGAGCTATCTCGGCAGAGCCTCAGCCACCAGGCGTTCGCGCAGGCTGCCGTCGACGTAGAACCGCCAGCCACTCGAGCAGTCGTCGTAGCAGGCGAGCTCCGGCCCGAGACCGTGGTGAGTGAACACCACCTCGGTCCCCTCACCATGCGGCTTGAGATCGAAAGCGATCTCGGTCCCCTGCCACTCGTGCGGGTCAGGCGCGAAGGAGAGGTGCGCCTCGACGACGCGCCAGGCGATCCGCTGGCCAGGGACCAGGTCGACGACTCTCTGCTTGCTGTAGTGGAATTCCGTCTGGCGATAGCTGAACTCCTCGCCGAGCACGTCGGTGGTGCCGAGGACTTCGCCCGTCCACCAGCCGGGGACGTCGTTGATCGCGGCGTACACCTCGTCGGGGGTCCTGTCGACGACGAAGCTGGTCGTGAAACTGCTCATGACGTTTCTCCTTGGAGGTAGGCAGCGAGTCGGTCGAGGGAGCCGTCCCAGTCGGCAGCGAGAGCCGCGAGGTACGACTGCGCGACCCTGATGGGTTCGGTGCGGTGCAGGTAGAGCACCCGCCGGCCCTCACCGGCGTCGTGGGTCACCAGGCCGGCATCGGCGAGGAGCCCGAGGTGCTTCGCGATGCCCTGGCGGGTGATGGACAGCCGACGGGAGAGGTCCGTGGCGGTGCTCGGTCCGTGCTCGGCGAGCGAGGACAGGATCGCTCGCCGGTTGGGGTCGGCCAGCGCCGCGAAGACGCTGGCCGAGACCACCTCGGGATCAGGCAGCATCGAGGTACGTGGCGAGCTCACCCAACTCGGAGGCCCAGCCATCGACGTTGCCTTCGTAGCTAGTGAGCCACTCGTCGGGCATCTGCGCGAAGCCGCTCTCCGTCACGGTGAGCTCGGTGCCTCCGCCGGTCGGGACCAGCGTGAACTCGACGTAGGTGCGGCGCGGGTCGTCCTCCGGCACTCCGTGGATGCGCCAGCAGTAGGCGAAGACCGACATCGGGTCGACGACCTTGACCGCAAGGTGTGCCACATGGCCCTCGTCCCATTTCATGACAACGTCAGACCCTGGGGTCAGATCACCGTCCACGGTGTTGCCGAACCAGCCGGACAGGCCGGCATTGGTCGTCAGCGCGGACCACACCTTCTCCTGCGGGTGGGACAGCTCGACGGTCCGGCTGATGGTGTTGGGGATTGGCATCTTGGTGAACTCCTTGTCGCAACTATTCGGTTGCGACCCAAGTTATAGCAACCAATCGGTTGCGTCAAGCCATCCAGACGCTGCGCTCCCAAACAGCGTCAGGAGCTGCCAACCTCTTCAGGCTGCACTCTCAGCGCAGATTCGGTCTGCTGCCGTGCCCCCCGGTGCTCTCCCTCACCAGCCGATAGAAGCGGAAGAATGCATTGTCGATCGGCAGCACGTCGACGCCGGCCCAGCCAGCACGCCTCGCAAGTGCCTCGAACATCGCTGGACGCATCAACGTTCCGGGAGCCTCGCAATCCGGAACGACTCGACTTTGCGGCAGGCACCACGTGGCACTGACGGCGGCGAAGAAGGTCTCGACCGGGTCGCCGATCAGCGGATGGTCCGCGGTGCGCTCGTCCATGACGATGACATGTCCGGTATCCGCGACTGCGGTTCGGGCTGCCGCAAGTGCCTCCACCGGCCTGCCGAAGTCGTGCACACATTCGAACAAGAAGATGACGTCGTAGTTGCCCGAGCCATATCCCGTGCTCGTCGCGTCGACAACCTCGAAGCGCACACGTTCGTCGACGCCGTGCTCCTTGGCGTTGCGTCGTGCGGACTCGATCGAATCCGCGTCGGAATCGAACCCGTCGACCGTGATCCTGGGAAAGGCCTTTGCCAGCTCGATGCTCGCCCATCCGCACCCGCAGCCGATGTCGGCCACCCGCGCCGGTTCGACGCTGTTCTGCAGCCGCCGGAGAACCTCCGGAATCTGTGGGAGCCACGCCGAGGCAAGCTCGTTCACGTAGGCCGGCCGGTTGAAAGCAGCCTGCGCGTCGACCATGTCCGGGCCGTACGCCGCAAATGACAGGCCGGATCCGCTTCGGTATGCGTCAACCAGGTGGGGTGTCGCGACGCCGACGGCCGACGCTGCGAGGGCGATGCCGCCTACGTACGCCGGACCGACCTCGTCGACGAGTGTCTCGACCACGCCGTCCGCCAGAGTGAAGCGCGCACTGGCGTAATCCATCCCGTCCGCGATGATCAGTTCGGCGATCGTCTCGGCCTGCAGCCACTCGAGCGCGTAGCGCTCGTCGATCGAGGTCCTCGCCGCGAGCTCCTCGGCCGTCAGCCCCGGCGTCTGCGCCAGCGCCCGGAACAGTCCCAACCGGACACCCAGGTAGACGGTGAACAGATGGAACGCCCCGATTCCCTCGCCGAACAGACGATCGGCAAGCAAGTCCACCGGATTCGCTGCGATTTCAGTTGTCGTCATGAGCCCTCCCAGGCACTTGCGCGGCGTGCTTCGCCCTGGGCTGAGCATGGGCCTTGGGAGGCGTGGGCACATCCGTGGAAACCACGCAATGTGCGGGCCGTCAGCCGAGTGCGTGTACGACCGCAGACGGCAGATCGAGCCGCGCACCGTCGCGGGCAAGCTCGTCGAAGGCAGAAGTGCCCAGCTCCGCAAGGGCCCGCGCCTCGCCGTCGGTCAGGGCGGCCGCGCGACCCGGCAAGATCGACACAAGTCCGCTCTGCGCCCTGGCCGCTCGGGTCGCCCCCGCAAGCAGTGCGGCATCCTCCGGCCACCCCCCCGCAGCGAGGGCGCCGACCACTACCTCAAGCGCACAGAAGACACCCCATGGTTCACCGATGTCGCGGGCGAGGCGCAGCGCCGACCTGCCGGTTCGGAGCCGGTTTGCCGCATCATCTTCGAGCAATGCGAGAGACGCCAGCGCCTGGGACTCACAGGACGCGCAGTCTGCGACCTGCGCCTCACGCAGCGACGCGTCGAGCTGCATCCGTGCCGATGCAAGCTCGCCTCCCGCGACCAGGAAGTCGGCGCTCCAGCTCAGCCAGGCGCCGTACAGGTGACGGTCGTCATTGCCGAGGAAGGCTTTCCCGATTTCGGCGATCTGCGACCCCGCACGCGCGTGGTCACCGTCGTAGCCGTGCAGCGTCGCCGTGGCGACAGCCGCCCACGGATGAACCGGATCATCTTCCTGGATCAGGTCGCCAGCTGTTGCCGCGAGCCGTGCGACGTCCTCGGTCGGTCCGGCGAACAAGTGCACCCACGCATCTGCGAGCGCTGCGTAGCCCATGGCGACCGGGTCACCTGCCGGTCCCGCCAGCCGCTTCGCCATGTCAGTGAGAGCTCGCGCGGCACTGAGGTCGCTCCACATGACGAGAAGTGTGGCGCCGAGGAGTGCCTCGACTCGGGCCACGACAGGCAGCCCGGTCGCCCGTTCAGCAGCAGCGGTGGACCAGCGAACGCCGTGCGCGCGGCGGACACCGCGCGCCATCCAGTAGCGCTCCAGCCCGCGGATGACCGGCATGGCCTCGGCCGCGCGCTCCGGTGAGCTCATGCTCCAGCCGAGCGCAACCTCGATGTTGTCGAGCTCGACGTCCAGGTAGTCCAGCCAGGTCGGGACGACACCGCAGGAAAGCCCCTCCGATGCTGCCCGCATGAGGCCAAAGATCCATTGCCTGTGACGCTCCCGCCACTGGGACAGCTCCCCGGCGTCGGTGAGCCGTTGCCAGCCGAACTCACGCATCGTCTCCAGCAACCGATACCTCTTGTCGGCCCCGACCTGCTCGGCAACAACCAGCGACTTGCGGACCAGCCGGACGAGAAGAACGACAACATCGGCAGCGGCTATCGGCGGCCCGGTAGCGACTTCCTCGACGGCTTCCAGTGCGAAGGTCCCGCGGAACACGGCTAGCCGGTCCATCAATGCACGCTCGTGAACATCGAGGAGGTCGTAGCTCCAGGCAAGGGCCGTTTCCAGCGTGGCATGCCGAGGGGAACGAGCTCCGAACGGTCCGCGCAGCAGGGCGAATCGGTCGCTGAGCCGATCATCTATCTGCTTGGGTGACAGGGCGGGGAGCTGCGCCGCGGCCAACTCGAGGGCCAACGGGATCCCGTCGAGCCGTCGACAGATGGAGCCGAGGTACGGACCGGTTGTCTCGTCGACGACGACGTCCTGACCCAGTGCGGCCGCACGGTCGATGAACAGTTCCACCGACGGGTTCGAGTAAAGGCTGTCGGTGGTCGCCCCCTCGTTCGGTATCGGCAGGGGTGTGAGCAGCACCACGCGCTCCGCTGCTACCGCAAAAGGCTCACGGCTGGTTGCCAGCACCCGCAACGTTGGCCCGACGTCCATCAGTCCAACAGCGAGGTCAGCAGCGACCTCGACCACGTGCTCACAGTTGTCGATCACGACCAGCGTCGACCGCGTACCGAACCGCCTGCTGAAAGCCGCCTGCCAAGATGACCGCGGCTCGTCACCGACCAGAGCCGCGCCCAACAGGGCGGACAACGCTGTGGAGTCGTCGCGGGTCGCCGTCAGATCGACGAACACCACGCTGGCATCGTCGGCGAAGCAACCAGCGGCCTCGAGCGCGAGCCTTGTCTTTCCGACCCCTGCGGGACCCACGATCGTCACCCAGCGCGAGGTCTCAAGCGCCGCCGCAACCTTCGCCAGCTCCTCCTCACGACCTACGAGGCGGCCACGGGTTGCTGGGAGGCGGCGGATCTCGGTGTCGACCGCGCCTCGCGGCTGGCGGGCAATCTCTGCAAGTGCGCGACGGTTCTTGGCGTCGAGCTTGCGCAGCAACGCGGACACATGGTTCTCGACCGTTCGTACCGAGATGAACAGGCGGTCGGCGATCTCGGCGTTGGTGAGCCGGTCAGCCAACGCGCTGAGCACCTCATGTTCGCGCGGCGAAACGACGGGCTCCCGCATACTTTGGCACTTTAGGCCCGTACCTGCCGTCCCAGCCATCTCCGAGAACTGGCTCCGAGGTCGTCGATCGACCCGGGTTCGTGCCGGTAGCCCGCTGGGCGTGCCGGGTCAGGAGGTTCGGGCCAGCCGGTGGTACTCCTCGTTCGGGAGCATGTTCGTTGCCATTGCCATCCGGTTGGTCAGGTTGTACATCGCGGCCACCTCGGCGACGTCCCAGACCTCTTCGTCGCTGAGCCCCACCTCACGCAGCGCATCGAGATCTCCCTCGGTCAGCGCCCGCGGGGTCAGCGTCAGCTTCTCGGCATAGCCGCAGATCGCTGCCCGCCGCCGGTCGAGGCCGGCCCGCCGCCAGTCGAGGGTAATCCGGTCGCCGAGCACCGGATCGCCGAGAAACTCCCGCAGCGCGGCGCCATGGGCCACCAGGCAGTACAGGCAGCCGTTGGCCATCGACACGACGACGGCGATCATCTCGCGGTCGGCCGCGTCGAGATGCTCGGTCGGGACGTGCAGGGCCTTGAAATGCGCGAACCACGTGCGCAGCCGCTCCGGCCGGAAGGAGTAGGTACGGAAGACGTTGGGGACGAAGCCGATGTTCTCTCGCGCCTTGGCGAAGAGCTTCTGCAGATCCTCGGGCAGGTCCGTTTCGGCCGGCACCGGAAACCAGCTGCCCACCTCATCGTGTGACATGCGGGCACGGTACCCGGCGCTCATGTGCGGCCGGACGATCGCGTATGAGCCGACGATCCCTACCCAGCTCTCAGCAGATACCCAGGGACTTCCCAGGTTGCCGATGTGTAGTCGGTTCTCAAGGCCTGACGAGCGTCGACCAGGAGGAACGATGAACGACTCCAACGCAGCCCGCCGGGGTGCCGCCGAGCGCGGACGGCGCCGGATCACCGCCCTGACCGTCGGGATCGCCGTGGCCAGCAGCGTCGGCGCAGGCGCCTTCGCGTACGCCACTCAGCACGCGGCGGCATCGACCGCGACCAGCGGCTCCACCTCGACGTCGACGACGTCGAGCGGCAACCAGTCCTCGACCAACGGCGGCACCGTACAGGCGCCGAGCTCGACCTCGTCGGCTCCGGACGCCACTACGAGCGCGTCATGACGACTGCAACTCGGGAGCGGCTAGCGGCGGTCGACCGCCGTGCGCTCGGCGTCCGGGTGAGGTTGGTCGTCACCGACGCCGCATGCCTGCCGCGGGCCAGTGACATCCTCCAGACCGAACTGGCCGCACTCGATCTGGCATGCAGCAGGTTCCGGGCCGACTCCGAGCTGTCCGCAGTGAACAGGTCGGCCGGTCGACGGGTCGCCGTCAGTCCGCTGCTGTCCGCGGCCATCGCCGTCGCGCTCACCGCTGCCCGGCAGACCGGCGGAATGGTGGATCCGACCCTGGGCGGATCGATGACCCGGCTCGGCTACGACCAGGACTTCGACCGGCTCCCCGACGACGCCGCTCCGGTCGCGTTCACCGCGCACCGGGTGTCGCACTGGTCGCGGGTTCAGCTGGACCGGACCATGGACACCGTCCTGTTGCCAGCTGGGGTCGGACTCGACCTCGGCGCCACCGCCAAGGCGTGGTGTGCCGACCGGCTCGCTGACCAGATCGCCACCGAGCTCGGCTGTGGGGTGCTGGTCAGCCTCGGCGGCGACATCGCGACTGCCGGTGGGCCGCCGGAGGGCGGGTGGGCGGTGCGCGTCCAGGAGCGGCCAACGGATGCGGTCGGGCGGGTGAGCACGGTGAGCGTGCAATCCGGTGGTCTGGCCACCTCGAGCATGAAGGCCCGACGCTGGCGCCGCGGAGGGGTCGAACTCCATCACCTCCTCGACCCACACACAGGGATGCCCGCCGTCTCACCCTGGCGAACCATCACCGTCGCCGCAGGGACCTGCCTGGCGGCCAACACCGCCAGCACATCGGCCATCGTGAGCGGACGACGCGGGCTCAAGGAACTGGCCGACCGCCGCCTACCGGCTCGTCTGGTCGACCAGCAGGGCGATGTGATCACGATCAACGGCTGGCCCCCGGAGTCGGCGTGAGCGCCGGGAGCCCGTTGTGGTACCTCAGCCGGGGCACCGGAGTGGTCCTCCTGGTGACCTTCACGCTGGTCGTGGTGCTCGGCATCCTGACCAGAGGTGGGCGGCCGCTTCCCGGCCTGCCGCGCTTCGCGGTCACCGCCCTGCACCGCAACGCGGCACTGCTGTCGGTGGCGCTGCTCGGCACCCACGTCGGCACGGCAATCGCTGATCCGTACGTGCCGCTGCGGATCGTCGACGCGGTGGTGCCCTTCACGGCCAGCTATCACCCGCTGAGCATCGGCCTCGGCGCTGTGTCGCTCGACCTGTTCGTCGCCGTCGTGATCACCAGCCTGCTGCGCGGGTTCCTCGGCCGGCGGGCATGGAAGGTCGTGCACCTGTCGGTGTACGCCGCGTGGCCGATCGCGGTCGCACACAGCATCGCGCTGGGACCCGATATCCGGCACGGTGGCTTGTTGTGGCTGGCCCTCGCGTGCGTAGGAGTGACCGTGGTCGCCGCAGCCTGGCGGGTGGCAACCATCACGGGCTCGAAGGAACGTACGTCGAATCGCCGCCTCGTCGCGGCCCGATCCGGAGGCACCAGATGAGCACGCTCGCACAGCCCGGGACCGCGCCCGCGACCTGGGCCGGCCCTCTCGGTTGGGATCGTGTCCTGCCCGCATCCGGTGCCGACGGACGGCTGCGCGACATCGCGACGCACCAGCAGACGCATGGACCCCTGCCGTACGACCTGACGGCTCGCGAGTTGCTCTTCGAGATTGCGGAGTCCGGGCTCACGGGCAGAGGGGGCGCCGGCTTCCCGGTGCACCGCAAGCTCTCGGCGGTCGCGGCCGGCCGGAACCCGGTGGTGGTCGCCAACGGCGCCGAGGGCGAGCCGGCCAGTGGCAAGGACCGGCTGCTGCTGAGCCTCGCCCCGCACCTCGTCCTCGACGGCCTGCAACTGGCTGCGCGCGCCGTCGGCGCACGTGACGCCTTCATCTACGTGCACGAAGGCCCGCTGGTGCCGATGATGCGCGGGCTGGTCGACACCCGCGCGCCGGCCGGTCTGGATGCGATCAGCGTCGCGGTCGTCGAGGCACCCGCGCGGTTCATCTCCGGTCAGGAGAGCGCGGTCGTCGCCCGGCTGAGCGGCGGCGCCGCGAAGCCGCGGCACACTCCCCCGCCGGTGTTCCAGAAGGGGGTACGAGGACGTCCGACACTGGTGCATAACGTCGAGACGCTGGCGCACCTGGCCCTGATCGCACGGCATGGCGCCGCGTGGTTCCGCGCCCTGGGAACCCCGGACGAGCCGGGCACGATGCTGCTCACCGTCAGCGGTGCGGTCCGCAACCCCGGCGTGGTCGAGGTCCCCCTCGGCACCAGGCTGATCGACGCACTCGCGCTGGCCGGTGGGGTCTCCGACCCGGTCCGGGCGCTGCTCGTGGGCGGTTACCACGGCTCGTGGATCGGTGCCGAAGGCGCTCCCGACCTGCCGCTGTCGGTGGCCGGGCTGCAAGCGGTGCAGTCCAGGCCAGGTGCCGGCGTGCTGGTGGCTCTGCCGGCGGCGGCCTGCGGAGTGGTCGAGACCTCGCGCGCGGCGACCTACCTCGCCGGTGAGGTCGCTGGTCAGTGCGGCCCCTGCCTCAACGGACTGCCGATGCTCGCGGCCGAACTGCGGTCGCTCGCGGCCGGCAGGTCCACCGGCGGTGGCCCACCCCGCATCGCCCAACTGATGTCGGTCGTCCAGGGACGTGGGAGCTGCCATCACCCGGACGGCACCACACGGTTCGTACGCAGCGCCATGCAGGTGTTCGCGGCCGAAGTCCGGCAGCACCTCGACGGGCGCTGCACGGCGACCGATCGCAGGGCCATCCTGCCGGTGCCGAGCGAGAGGACGCCGCGATGAGCAGCGTCAGCGTCAACTGGGTGGCCTGCGACGGGCGGGGGCTGTGCAGCGAGTTGCTGCCCGAGCGGATATCGCCGGACGAGTGGGGGTTCCCCATCGTCGACGGCGCCGAACTTCCCCCCGATCTCGTGCCGGCCGCGCGGGCGAGCGTCGCCGCCTGCCCGACGATGGCGCTCCGGCTGACCAACTCGCGCGGCGGCTGACCCGCCGGGCTGCCCACCACGGCTGGGTCAATCGAGGCCGTGCACCTGGCGGATCACACCGACGATGTCGTCCATGATCTCGGTCAGTTCGTAGTCCTTGGGGGTGAACACCCGGGCCACGCCGAGTCCGCGCAGCACCTCGGCATCGCGGTCGGGGATGATGCCGCCGACGATCACCGGCACGTCAGCCATCCCGGCGGCGCGTAGGCCGTCGATCACGTCCGGGACGACGCCCAGGTGCGACCCGGACAGCACCGAGAGCCCCACCACGTGCACGTCCTCCTGAACCGCGGCGGCCACGATCTCCGCCGGGGTCAGCCGGATCCCCTGATAGACCACCTCGAAGCCGACGTCACGGGCCCGGACGGCGACCTGCTCGGCACCGTTGGAATGCCCGTCGAGGCCCGGCTTGCCCACCAGCATCTTCAGTCGTACGCCCAGGTCACGCCCGGTCGCGGCGACCCGCCGGCGTACGGCCGCGATCTGCTCACCGGGGTCACCGCCGACGACGGCGGTGCCGGACACTCCGGTCGGGGCGCGGTACTCACCGAAGACGTCGCGGAGGACTCCCGCCCACTCCCCCGTCGTGACGCCGGCGCGAGCGCACCGAAGCGTCACCTCCATCAGGTTGCCCTCGGTCTTGGCCGCATCGCGCAACGCCCCGAGCGCGGCATCGACCTCGGTGGCGTCGCGCTCTGCGCGCCAGCGCTCGAGTGCGTCGATCGCCGCCTGCTCACCGGCCGGGTCGACGGTCTGGATCGCGGCATCGAGGTCGGCCAGCAGCGGGTTGGGCTCGGAGGTCGTGAACTTGTTGACGCCGATCACGACATCCTCGCCGGACTCGATCCGGCGGTGCCGCTCGGCGAGCGAGCGCACCAACTCGGTCTTCATGTAGCCGCTCTCGACGGCCGGCACCGCGCCACCGAGCGCCTGCACCCGGTCGATCTCGGCCCGGGAGCCCTCGACGATGGAGGCGACCTTGGCCTCGACGACCGGCGATCCCGTGAACAGGTCGTCGTATTCCAACAGGTCGCTTTCGTAGGCGAGCACCTGCTGCAGCCGCAACGACCACTGCTGGTCCCAGGGCCGGGGCAGCCCGAGCGCTTCGTTCCATGCCGGCAGCTGCACCGCCCGCGCCCGGGCGTCGCGGGAGAGGGTGACCGCGAGCATCTCGAGCACGATGCGCTGGATGTTGTTCTCGGGCTGGGCGGCGGTCAGCCCCAGGGAGTTGACCTGCACGCCGTAGCGGAACCGGCGCTGCCGCGGGTCGGTGACGCCGTAGCGCTGCTGGGTGATCTCGTCCCACAACTCGACGAAGGCGCGCATCTTGCACATCTCTTCGACGAAACGCACCCCGGCGTTGACGAAGAACGAGATGCGGGCGACGACCCCGCCCATCGCGTCGGGGCCGATCTGGCCGCTGTCGCGCACCGAGTCGAGCACGGCCATCGCGTTGCACAGCGAGAACGCCACCTCCTGAACCGGCGTGGCGCCGGCCTCCTGCAGGTGGTACGAGCAGATGTTGATCGGGCTCCATTTCGGTATCCGCGTCACCGTGTGCACGACCATGTCGGTGACCAGGCGCAGCGAGGCCGCGGGCGGGAAGACGTAGGTTCCCCGGGAGAGGTACTCCTTGATGATGTCGTTCTGGGTGGTGCCGGTCAGCGCCGCGACGTCGGCACCCTGCTCCTGCGCCACCACCTGATATAGCGCGAGCAGCCACATCGCCGTCGCGTTGATCGTCATCGAGGTGTTGGTCTCGGCCAGCGGGATCTCGTCGAAGAGCGCGCGCAGGTCACCGACGTGGGCGATCGGCACTCCGACCTTGCCCACCTCACCGCGGGCGAGTTCGTGGTCCGGGTCGTAGCCCGTCTGAGTGGGCAGGTCGAAGGCCACCGACAGGCCGGTCTGGCCCTTGGCGATGTTGCGCCGGAACAACTCGTTGGACTCCCGGGCGGAGGAGTGACCGGCGTAGGTGCGCATCACCCACGGCGGGTCGTGATCACCGGGAGCAGATGGGTAGGGCACCGGAGCCTCCTTCGGGCCGCCCGTCAACGACGACGGCTCAGAGCCTACCGGCGGGTAATACGCTCAGGCAGCGCCCACGGGCAGCCGCACCTCTGAGCGCAGGACGCGATCGACCTTGGTGACGCGAAGCAGCTTGGCCATGCGTACGGGCACATCCCGCAGGACCACCACGTGACCGAGGGCGTCGGCCCGGCGGTGGGTGCCCACCAGCATGCCGAGCCCCGTGGCGTCGATGGTGTCCACTCCGGACACGTCGATCACGACGCGTCCCTCGGCGCGGTCGACGGCTGCATGCAGGATTTCGCGCAACGCAGAGACCGTGGACCCGTCGATGCGACCGGTCACCACGACAAGGACGTCGTCGCAGATGGGCCGCCGTGCCGTCGCCTGACGCATCGCCCACCTCCGGGTTCGCTTCCCCGTACCTATAGACGCTAGAAGCCTACGAACGGTTGCACCCGAGGAACGACCGAATTTCTGGCGACCGGCGGCCTGGCCAAGGGGAACGTCCCGGGTCGTCCACCGAAGGATGGATAACCACCTAAACCGAGCAGTTCTGGCGCGCTCTCATCTCGGCTGGCACCGTACGAACCATGGATGACGTCGCGATCGAGGTGCGGGGGCTGCGCAAGAGCTACCGCGAAACGGTCGCGGTCGACGGACTCGACCTGCAGGTACGGCGGGGCGAGGTCTTTGCACTTCTGGGTCCGAACGGGGCCGGCAAGACCACCACCGTGGAAATCCTCGAGGGCTACCGCTCGCGCGACCAGGGCGAGGTGGCGGTGTTGGGAGCAGATCCCGGTCACCCCAGCGCCGCCTGGCGAGCCCGCATCGGCATCGTGCTGCAGAGCGTCAACGACGCCGCCGAACTCACCGTCGCGGAGATGGTCGCGCACTTCACGCACTACTACCCCGACCCGCGCGATCCCGATGAGGTGATCGACCTGGTCGGCCTGACAGCGAAGCGCAAGGCGCGCACCCGCCAACTGTCCGGCGGACAGCGCCGGCGACTCGACGTCGCCCTCGGCATCCTCGGCCGCCCCGAGTTGCTCTTCCTCGACGAGCCGACCACCGGATTCGACCCCGCCGCCCGGCGGCAGTTCTGGTCGCTGATCCGGTTGCTCAACGACGAGGACACCACCATCGTGCTGACCACGCACTACCTCGAGGAGGCGGAGGCCCTGGCCGACCGGGTCGGCGTCGTCAAGGACGGGCAGATCCTGGCGGTCGGACCGCCCGCGCACCTGGGCGGACGCGATCGCGCCAGGGCAACGGTCAGCTGGACCGGTCCGCAGGGCACCGAATCCGTGCAGACCGTATCTCCCACCCAGGTGGTCACCGATCTGGCCGGCAGGTTCGACGGCGAGATCCCCGACCTGATAGTCCGGCGGCCGACCCTCGAAGACGTCTACTTGGACATGATCGGAGAGCGGGCGTGACGGCCGCGACACCGGTCGCGGGGGCGCCCAGGGTGGCGCCGAGGGCGCCGTCGGTAGTGGGGGTCGGCTTGCGGCGCGGTTCGATCGAGATCCGGCAGTTCATGCGCGAACGCGACGCCGTGGTGTTCAGCCTGCTGTTCCCGGTGGGCCTGATGGTGCTGTTCGCCTCGATCTTCCACGGCGAGATCGGCAACACCGGCGTCGACGTCCGCCAGGTGTTCATCGCCGGGATGATCGCGTCCGGAATCATGTCGACCAGCTTCCAGAGCCTGGCCATCAGCATCGCGATCGAGCGCGACGACGGCACCCTCAAGCGACTGGCCGGGACTCCGATGCCGCGCGCTTCGTACTTCGTCGGCAAGGTCGTCCTCGTGGTCGTGACCGGCGTGATCGAGACGATCCTGCTGCTGACGATCGGCACGCTGGCCTTCGGCCTCAAGCTGCCGAGCAGCGCTGCCCGGTGGGTCACCTTCGGCTGGGTGTTCGTGCTGGCGCTGGTCGCCTGCTCGCTGCTCGGGATCGCGATGGCGAGCGTGCCACGCAGCGGCCGGGCCGCAGCGGCGGTGGTGACCCCGCCGTTCATCCTGCTGCAGTTCATCTCCGGGGTGTACATCCCGTTCAGCCAACTCCCGGCCGGTTTGCAGCAGATCTCCTCGGTGTTCCCGCTGAAGTGGATGTGCCAAGGGCTGCGCTCGGTGTTCCTGCCCGACACGTTCGTCAGCCAGGAGCCGGCCGGGTCCTGGGAGCACGGGATGATCGCCATTGTGCTGGCGGCGTGGTGCATCGGAGGCTTGGCGCTGTGCCTGCGCACGTTCCGGTGGCGGGGCCGGCGCGACGGATGACACCGGCTACCGAGCAGGACGTCTGGGAGCGTTATCGCAGCGGATGGCACATCTTTTTCGGCGTGCTCGCCGTGCTCGCCCTCACCGGGATCGCGTTCGACAGCACCGGCCCGAGCACCAGTAGACGCCTAGTCGCCGGCGCTTGCGTGTTGGCCCTCGCGGCGTGGTACGCCGGGTTCGGCGCTCGCCATCTCGGCGCCCAGAACCGGCACCGCGCAATGCTTGCGGCGACCGTCACCGTAGTGCTCGTCCTGGCCGGCTTCGCCGCGCACCCGGCTATGGCACTCCTGTTGTTCATCGTCTATCCGCAGATGTTCACCTACCTCGATGACCTGCGCCTGGCGATATTCGCCGCGGCGGTGCTGTCGCTGGGCATCGGCGTGATCAACGCCGCACAGAGCCACTGGAGCACAGCGGGCAGTGCTGCGGCTCTGGGCGGCGGACTTGTCTCGCTGGTGTTCGCCGGCGTCTTCGGCGCCTGGATCAGCGGAATCATCAGGCAGAGCAAGAACCGCCGGCAGCTCATCGAGGAGTTGCGCTCGGCCCGCGAGGAACTCGCGATCGCGCACCACGCCGCAGGTGCTGCCGCCGAGCGGCAACGACTGGCGCTCGAGATCCACGACACGTTGGCCCAGGGGTTCACCAGCATCGTCATGCTCGGCCAGGCAGCCGCCGCCCAGGTGGGCCGGTCCGACGACGAACTCCGTCGGTCCCTGGACTCGATCGAGCGCACCGCCCGCGAGAACCTCGACGAGGCACGCTCGCTGGTCACCGAGCTCGGGCCCACCTCACTCCAGTCTGCGCCGCTGGTCGAGGCTCTGACCCGGCTCACCGACAACTTCGGTGCCGAGACAGGTGTCTCGTGCAGCCTGAGCGTGACCGGTGAGTCGCGCCCACTGCCCCGCGGCACCGAAGTCGTGCTGCTGCGGGTCGCGCAGGAGGCGCTCAACAACGTACGCAAGCATGCGCAGGCCAGTGAGGTCACGGTTAGCTTGTCGTTTGTGGACGAGAGCGTGTCGGTGCGAGTACGTGATGATGGCCGTGGCTTCGTGCCTGCCACCGCCGAAGGCTTCGGGCTGCAGGGCATCAGAGCCAGGGTCGAACAGGCGGGCGGGGACGTCCTGCTGGAGAGTGCCCCGGGCCAGGGCACCCTGGTGGGGGTGACTCTGCCGTGAGCGTCGTACGGGTGCTGATCGTCGACGACCACCCGGTCGTGCGCGAAGGCCTGCGCGGCATGCTGTCGACGGACCCGACCCTCGAGGTGGTCGGTGAGGCGGCCTCAGGTGAGGAAGCGCTCGAACTCATCAGCCAGGTGAACCCCGACGTGGTGCTGATGGACCTGCAGATGCCCGGACTCGACGGCGCGGCCTCGACCGGGCGGATCACCAGCGAGCACCCGGAGGTCCGCGTCGTGATCCTCACGACCTACGACCGCGACGCCGACATCCTGCGCGCCGTCGAGGCCGGAGCCGCGGGTTACCTGCTCAAGGACACCCCGCGGGAGGAGTTGGCGGCAGCGCTACGCGCGGCGGCGCGCGGTGAGACCGTGCTAGCCCCGCCGGTGGCGGCACGGTTGTTCACCAGCATGCGCAGCGGGCCGGTGGAGTCACTCACCGCCCGTGAGGTCCAGGTGCTCGCCGAGGTGGCGCGCGGCCGGACCAACGCCGAGGTCGGCCAGGCGCTCTATATCGGCGAGGCGACGGTCAAGACCCACCTGCTGCGCATCTTCGCCAAGCTCGGGGTCGACGATCGTACGGCCGCGGTCACCGTGGCCATGGAGCGCGGTGTGCTGCCCTCCCCCGGCCGCTGAGCCGCGCGCCGTCAGTTGTCGTAGTCGTAGAACCCCTTGCCGGACTTCCGTCCCAACTCCCCGGCGGCGACCATCCGGACCAACAACTCCGGAGGTGCGAACTTCGCTTCGCGGGTGTCGGCGTAGATGTTGTTGGTCGCGTTGACCATGACGTCGATGCCGGTGAGATCCATGGTCCGCAGCGGCCCCATCGGATGGCCGAAACCGAGCTGACAGGCGGTGTCGACGTCCTCCGCGGTGGCGACCCCGCTCTCGACCAGCCGAGCCGCTTCGTTGGCCATCGCGGCCACCAGCCGGGTGGTCACGAAACCGGCGACGTCGCGGTTGACCACGATGCAGGTCTTGCCGATGCTCTCGGCGAACTGCCTGGCGGTGGCGAGGGTCTCGTCAGAGGTCTTGTAGCCACGTACGAGCTCGCACAGCTTCATCATCGGCACCGGCGAGAAGAAGTGGGTGCCCACGACGCTCTCCGGGCGTGAGGTCACAGCGGCGATCGCCGTGATCGGGATGGCACTGGTGTTGGTCGCCAGGACCGCGTCACCTCGGCAGATCTTGTCCAGCGAGGCGAAGAGTTCGTGCTTGACGTCGATCGACTCGAACACCGCCTCGACCACGACATCGGCATCGGCCGCGGCGAGCAGGTCGGTGGTCGGGGTGATCCGCGCCATGGCCGCCTCGACGTCGGCAGCCGTCATCCTGTCCTTGGCGACGAAACGGCCGAAGGAATGCCCGATCGAGTTCATGCCGCGTTGCACCGCTGCGTCGTCGAGGTCGCGCAACGTCACCTGCCAGCCCGCCGCGGCGGCGACCTGGGCAATGCCGGAGCCCATCAGCCCGGCACCGATGACCGCGAGTTTTCCTGCCACGTTGCTCCTTCGTCGACCTGCTGGTGGATGTTCTAGAACGAGAGGGGGAAGTCGAACTCCGGCACATCGAGGCGGCTGATGTCGGCGCTCAGCCGGCGCAGGCTCTCGACGAAGTTCGGATATCCGCGGTCGATGTGCGCGACGTCGGAGATGTCGGTCTGCCCGTCGGCACACAGCGCGGCAAGGACCAGGCCTGCTCCGGCTCGGATGTCGGTGGCGCGCACCGGCGCACCCGAGAGGCGCTCGCGTCCTCGTACGACCGCGTGATGGCCGTCGGTGCGCACGTCGGCACCCAGCCTGGTCAACTCGTTGACGAACATGAACCGGCTGTCGAAGACGTTCTCGGTGACCATCGAGGCGCCGTCGGACACGGCGCCCAGCGCGATCGCCATCGGCAGCAGGTCGGACGGGAATCCCGGATAGGGCAGGGTCACCACGTCCACCGCCCGGGGGCGCCGGTCCATCGTGACCCGGAAGCCCGGGGCTCCCAGCAACGGCTCGACGGAGGCGCCGGTTGTGACCAGCTTGTCGAGGGTGATCTCCAGGTGCCGCATCTGCGCGCCGCGGACCGTGATGTCGCCCTGTGTCATCACCGCGGCGATCGCCCAGGTGCCGGCAACAATGCGGTCGGGCATCGTCTCGTGGGTTGCGGGGTGCAGGGACTCGACGCCCTCGATCTCGAGGGTCGATGTGCCCGCGCCGGAGATCTGCGCCCCCATCTCGGTGAGCAGGGTGCAGATGTCGACGATCTCGGGCTCGCGGGCCGCGTTGTCGATGACCGTGGTGCCCTTGGCGAGCACCGAGGCCATCAGGATCTGCTCGGTGGCGCCGACGCTCGGGAAGTCGAGCCAGACGGTCGTACCGGTCAACTGGCCGGCCCGGGCGATCACGAACCCGTGCTCGCTGGTCACATCCGCGCCCAGCCGGGTCAGCCCGAAGATGTGCATGTCGAGCCCGCGGGACCCGATGTTGTCACCACCCGGCAGCGCGACCTTGGCCTCGCCGGTACGTGCGAGCAGCGGGCCGAGCACGCAGATCGACGCGCGCATCCGGCGGACGAGGTCGTAGTCCGCCTCGGAGCCCAGCTTCTCCGGACAGTCGATGGTGACCGTGCCGCCGTCCATGGTCACGTCACAGCCGAGCCGCCGCAGCACCTCGGCCATGATCGCGACGTCGAGGATCTGCGGCGCGCTGGTGAGGACCGTGCGACCTTCGGCGAGAAGGGCCGCGGCCATCAACTTGAGAACGCTGTTCTTGGCGCCGGTGACGGGGATGTCTCCGACCAGGCGAGTGCCGCCGGCGATCCGGAAGAGCTCCACCAGGGAATCGTACGGGGCGCTCCCCGTAGGCTGAGCCCATGGCCGTTCACCTGACTCGGATCTACACCAAAACCGGCGATGACGGGACAACCGCCCTCGGCGACATGAGCCGGGTGGACAAGACCCACCCACGGATCGGCGCCTTCGCCGACGTCGATGAGACCAACGCGGCAGTCGGCGTGGCCATCGCACTGGGCCAGCTGCCACCGGACGTGGCCGCCGTGCTCCGTCAGGTGCAGAACGACCTGTTCGACGTGGGCGCCGACCTGTGCACCCCGGTCGTCGAGAACCCGCCCTACCAACCGCTGCGGATCACCGACGAGTACGTCGAGCGGCTCGAGCAGGCATGTGATCGCTTCAACGAGCGACTGACCAAGCTCGACAGCTTCATCCTGCCCGGGGGCACCCCCGGTGCGGCTCTGCTGCATGTCGCACGCACCGTCGCCCGTCGCGCCGAGCGCAGCACCTGGGCGCTGTTCGAGGCGGATGCGGCGCACACCAACCGCACTGCGCTGCTCTATCTCAACCGGCTCTCGGACCTGCTGTTCATCCTGGCGCGGGTGGCCAACCCCGGCGGCGATGTCCTGTGGCGCCCGGGCGGGGCCGACGCGACGCAAGGCTGACGACGCCCGAGGGCTGACGTCGGGCGCTCTATGCGATCAGTCGCCGACCACCGGGCCGGAGGCGGCGGCTTCGAGCCAGGACAGGAATCCGTTCAGGGCGACCTGACCGATCGCGATCTGCACCGGGCCGTCCGTCGCCTCGCACTCGAGGATGACCATGCCCGACTGCAAGGCCAACCGCTCCTGACCCGAGGGCGTGCGTCGCTGCCCGACGCGCAGCCCCCGGCGCGAGAGGGTGCGCCGCGGGTGAGGGGCGAGGCTGAACACCCGGAACCACTGCAGGTCGTCACCGACGTACCTCCCGGTGCCCAGGACCCACCCGCGGCCGCGCTTGCCCAGGCGTAGCCGCAGGCACATCTCGACCGTGCCGCCGCCGCGGGCTAGCAGCCAGCGGCGGAACGCGAACGCGACAACGAGCCAGACCGAGCCGACGACGACGATGGCGACGGTGTCGAGCAGGATCGTGGGCACGCGCTGCGCCCCCGGATCGCCGGGATCAGACCGGCTCGCCGACGGCGCGCAGGCGGCTCATCGCACGCTGTCGTGCGGCCTGCGCATCTTCGTCGTCGCGATCGGCGTTGTCGGTGCGTTCGTAGGCTTGGCGGGCGCGGCCGACGTCGATGTCGTCAGCCAACTCCGCGATCTCGGCCAGGATCGAAACACCCTCCGGGGTGACCGAGAGGAAGCCGCCGTGCACCGCGGCCACCAGCTCGGAGCCGGCGTCCTGCTTGATGCGCACGACCCAGCCCTCGGCGAGCTCGCCGAGCAAGGGCGCATGACCGGGAAGGATGCCCAGCTCACCCTCCGTGGTCCGGGCGCGGACCATGGTCGCCTCGCCAGACCAGATCGGCCGCTCCACAGAGACGAGCTCGACCTGTAGCGGCTCTGCCACCTGCAACTCCTCACGGTCCAGAATGGGATTTCGCGAGTCTACCCACCGGCCTCCACGCTCCGGCGAGGTCACCCACAGCAACCACCGCGCGTGACCTGCAGGTGGCCCGGCGCGCGGCTCAGGCGAGGCAGACCGGGGCGGCCCAGCCGAACTGCGTGTAGGCCGCCTCGTGACTGGTGAGGCTGAGCATCTGCCGGTACCTCGTCCACGTCAGGCACGGCAGCCGGTAGTGCCGGGAGTACGGCGGGATGGTCACCTGATATCCGGCCAGCCAGGTGTAGGGGACGGTTCGGCCGTCCATGGCGCGTACCCAGTTGGGGAAGTGTGCGGCCGCGGCGAGCACTTCGGCGTGAGCGGAGTTCTGGCTCATCACCTGCAGCGCGCTGACGTGTCGGCCCGGCTGCCAGTGTGCACCCAGGTCGAGGGTCACCCGCCGCACCCCGGGGCGGTGCTCAAGCCCCTTGGCCAGCCGCAGCGGCTTCAGCCCGCTGCCGGGCTGGTTCCAGTACCAGTCGTCCCAGCACCAGGCGTTGGGCTGTTGTACGGCCGCGAGCAGCCACAGGTCATCTGCGGTGTGTCGTACGGCGTCGAGCTCGCCCTTGCCGTGGAGGTAGACCGCGATCACATCGACGACGAGCGGGCTCGCGTGCAGGCGGGGGGTGAGGTCGATGGCCGCGAAGTCGGCCGGGGTGAAGCCCCACCGGCGGGTCTCGTTCCACTCCCGGACGCTGGCCAACTGGTCCTCGAGCGGGGTGAACATGTCCTCGGGCGGCGCGTCGGTCAGCGGCGGGAGCTCATAGGTCTCCCACGTGTTGGCGTCGTCCACAACCTGATAATCCTTGCCGTGCCGCGCACGGGCAACACGTCGGAGGTGATGACCAGGCCGCCGTCAGCTGAGCCTGGCCGGTGGGCGCTGAGCTTCGTCGATCCCGCCCGCCGGCCCTGACCTCAGCTCTGGTCGCCCAGCTTCTTGGCGTTGGCCTCGACATCCTCGATGCCGCCGCACAGGAAGAACGCCTGCTCAGGCAGGTGGTCATAGTCGCCGTCGGCCAGCTTGCGGAAGCTGGCGACCGTCTCCTCCCGGGACACGAACGAGCCCTCCTGACCAGTGAACTGCTGGGCGACGAAGAGGTTCTGGGACAGGAAACGCTGGATCCGGCGAGCGCGCCCGACCAGGACCTTGTCATCCTCGGACAGTTCGTCGATGCCGAGGATCGCGATGATGTCCTGCAGGTCCTTGTAGCGCTGCAGGATCCGCTTGACCTCCTGCGCCACGGCGTAGTGCTCGTCGCCGACATAGCGGGCGTCGAGGATCCGCGAGGTCGAGTCGAGCGGGTCGACCGCGGGGTAGATGCCCTGCTCGGAGATCGGCCGCGAGAGCACGGTCGTGGCGTCGAGGTGGGCGAAGGTCGTGTGCGGCGCCGGGTCGGTGATGTCGTCGGCGGGCACGTAGATCGCCTGCAGCGAGGTGATCGAGTGGCCACGGGTCGAGGTGATCCGCTCCTGCAACTCGCCCATCTCATCGGCCAGTGTCGGTTGGTAACCGACCGCGGACGGCATCCGGCCGAGCAGCGTGGACACCTCGGAGCCGGCCTGGGTGAACCGGAAGATGTTGTCGATGAAGAGCAGCACGTCCTGCTGCTGCACGTCACGGAAGTACTCCGCCATGGTGAGCGCGGACAGCCCGACCCGCAGCCGGGTGCCCGGCGGCTCGTCCATCTGGCCGAACACCAGCGCGGTGTCCTTGATGACACCGGACTCGGTCATCTCACCGAAGAGGTCGTTGCCCTCACGCGTGCGCTCACCGACTCCGGCGAACACCGAGACCCCACCGAACTCCTGGGCTACCCGGCGGATCATTTCCTGGATCAGCACGGTCTTGCCCACGCCGGCGCCGCCGAACAGGCCGATCTTGCCGCCGACGACGTACGGCGCGAGCAGGTCGATGACCTTGATACCGGTCTCGAAGATCTCGGTCTTGGCCTCGAGTTCGGCGAACGGCGGCGGCGTGCGGTGGATCGGCCAGCGCTCCTTGACGTCGAGGTCGCTCTCCTTGACGTCGAGTGGCTTGCCGAGCACGTTGAACACGTGGCCCTTGGTCACGTCGCCGACCGGCACCGTGATCGCCTCGCCGGTGTCGGTCACCTCAGCGCCGCGCACCAGTCCGTCGGTGGGCTGCATCGAGATGGTGCGCACCATGTTGTCGCCGATGTGCTGGGCGACCTCGAGGGTGAGCATCATCTCTTCCTCGCCGAGAACGAGGTCGACGTGCAGAGCGTTGTAGAGCTCCGGCATGGAGTCGCGCGAGAACTCGACGTCGACGACAGGGCCGACGACGCGTACGACCCTCCCGACCCCGGCCGGCGCGTCCTTCTCTTCGGGCTTGGTGTCTTCAGTGGTGGCGGTCATCCCTAGTCACTTCCTGCCGCGGCCAGCGCATCCGCGCCGCCGACGATCTCGCTGATCTCCTGGGTGATCTCGGCCTGTCGGGCCGAGTTGGCCGCTCGGGTGAGCGATTTGATGAGGTCCTCGGCGTTGTCGGTCGCCGCCTTCATGGCCCGCCGCCTAGCCGCCGACTCCGAGGCTGCGGAGTCGAGCAGGGCGGCGAAGATCCTGGTGTTGATGTACTTCGGGAGCAGGGCGTCGAGCAGTTCCTCGGGCTCGGGCTCGAATTCGTACTCCGGCAGATATCCCGCCGGCGCCTCGTCCTCCTCGACCTCTTCGATGACCAGCGGCGCGATCCGGGTGGCCACCGCTTGTTGGGTCAGCGCCGAGACGAACTCGGTGTACACGAGGTGGATCTCCTGTACGCCGGCCACGACGCGATCGTCGTCGGCTCCCGCCTCCTCGTCGTCGAGGCCGCCCTGGCGGAACGCGGCGATCACCGTGTTGCCGACCTCGCGGGCGTTCTCGAAGTGCGGCTGCTCGGAGAAGCCGGTCCAGTCACCGGCCACTTCGCGCTGGCGGAACCGGTAGTAGCCGACGCCCTTGCGGCCGATGACGTACAGGACCGTCTCTTTGTTCTCCGACTTCAGCAGCGCCATCAACTCGGCGGCTTCGCGCAGGACGTTGGCGTTGTAGGCGCCGGCCAGTCCGCGGTCACTGGTCACCACGATCACGGCGGCCCGCTCGACCTCCTCCTGCTCCTGGAGCAGCGGGTGGTCGAGGGAACTGCGCGAGGCAAGCGTCGAGAGGACCCGGGTGATCTCGTCGGCGTACGGCTTGGAGGCGGCGACCCGCTGCTGCGCCTTGACGATGCGCGAGGCAGCGATGAGCTCCATCGCCCTGGTGATCTTCTTCGTCGACTGGATCGAGCGGATCCGGCGGCGATAGATACGAAGCTGTGCGCCCATGCGCTATGACTTCTTCTCTGGCGGCTTGGGCTTCTTGGTGTACTTCTTGACCGACTCCTTGCCCTCGTCGTCGGGATTCATCGCCTCCGCCTCGGCCTCGTTGAGCTTCAGCGAGTCCCCGGAGCCGGTCTCGAACTCCTTCTTGAAGGACTCGATCGCCTTCTTGAGGGACTCGACGGTGTCGTCCTCGAGCTTGCCGGTCTCCACGATCGAGTCGTAGATGCCCTTGTGCTCGCGACCGACGTAGTCGAGGAACTCCGATTCGAACCGCCGGATGTCGCTGACCGGGACGACGTCGAGCTCGCCGGTCGTGCCCGCCCACAGCGCCACGACCTCACGCTCCACCGAGAACGGGGAGTACTGCGGCTGCTTGAGCAGTTCGACCAGGCGCTCTCCCCGGGCCAGCGAAGCCTTGGAGGCAGGATCGAGGTCGGAGCCGAAGGCGGAGAACGCTTCGAGCTCGCGGTACTGCGCCAGGTCGAGACGCAGCCGACCCGACACCGACTTCATCGCCTTGATCTGGGCGTTGCCGCCGACCCGGGAGACCGAGACGCCGACGTTGATCGCGGGCCGGACGCCGGAGTTGAACAGGTCGGTCTCGAGGAAGATCTGGCCGTCGGTGATCGAGATGACGTTGGTCGGGATGTAGGCCGAGATGTCGTTGCCCTTGGTCTCGATGATCGGCAGGCCGGTCATCGAGCCGCCGCCCAGCTCGTCGGAGAGCTTCGCGCACCGCTCCAACAGGCGGGAGTGAAGGTAGAAGACGTCACCGGGGTATGCCTCGCGGCCCGGCGGACGGCGCAGCAGCAACGAAACGGCGCGATAGGCCTCGGCCTGCTTGGACAAGTCGTCGAAGACGATCAGCACGTGCTGGCCGTCGTACATCCAGTGCTGGCCGATCGCCGATCCGGTGTAGGGCGCGACGTACTTGAAGCCGGCCGCATCGGAGGCCGGTGCAGCCACGATGGTGGTGTACTCCATCGCTCCGGCGTCCTCGAGCGCACCGCGGATGGCCGCGATGGTCGAGCCCTTCTGCCCGATCGCGACGTAGATGCACTTGACCTGCAGCTTGGGATCGCCGCTGTCCCAGTTGTCCTTCTGGTTGATGATCGTGTCGATCGCGACCGCGGTCTTGCCGGTCTGCCGGTCACCGATGATCAGCTGGCGCTGGCCGCGGCCGATGGCCGTCATGGCGTCGATGGACTTGATCCCGGTCTGCATGGGCTCCTTGACCGGCTGGCGCATCACGACGGAGGGCGCCTGAAGCTCCAGGGCGCGCCGCTCGGTCGTGTCGATCTCGCCCTTGCCGTCGATCGGGGTGCCCAGCGCGTCGACCACCCGGCCGAGGAAGGCGTCGCCGACCGGCACGGACAGGACCCGGCCGGTACGCCGGACCTGCTGGCCCTCCTCGATGTTCTCGTAGTTGCCCAGCAGCACGGTGCCGATCTCGCGTACGTCGAGGTTCAGCGCGATGCCGAGCAGACCGCCTTCGAACTCGAGCAGCTCGTTGGTCATTGTCGAGGGCAGGCCCTCCACGCGGGCGATCCCGTCGCCGACCTCGGTCACCAGACCGACCTCCTCCTTGGAGGTCTCTGGCGTGTACGAGGAGACGTAGCGCTCGATCGCGCTGCGGATCTCCTCAGAGGAGATGGTCAACTCCGCCATGGTCCTGTGTCCTCAATCTCTATTGGTGGTCTGCATGTGATGTCGTGGCTCGCCCTAGCCGGCCAGTCCGGAACGCACCTGGGCCAGTCGTCTCGCAACACTGCCGTCGTACAACTCGTCACCGACGCGCACCGTCATCCCGCCGAGGATCGACGGGTCGACGACGATGAGCAGCGACATCTTGCGTCCGTAGATCCGGGCCAGGGTCGCCTCGAGCTCGCTCTCCTGCTTGCGGGTCAGCCCCGTCGCCACGGTGACGTAGGCCGCCGCATGGTCTCGGCGTTGCGCGGCCAGCTCGACCATCCGCTCCAGCGATGCCTCGAAGCCACGTCCACTCAGCCCGCCGAGCGCGAGCTTGACCAGGGTCTGGGTGACAGCGTGCGCGTTGCCCTTGAGGAGGTCGTCGACCAGGCGTTCGCGCCGGTCGACGGCTGCAGTCGAGTCGGCCAGCGTCGCGCGCAGCTCGGCGTCGCCAGCACAGACTCTCAGGAAGCGGAAGAGCTGGTCCTCGACATCGGGCAGCGCGTCGTCGGCTTCCGCGGCGGCCAGCAGTGCCTGCACGGCGAGAAGTTCGCAGGCGTCGACGAGGTCGGCCGGGGACGACCACCGGCTAGAGACCAGATCGTGCAGCAACTCGGTTGCCGGCTTGCCGACCTGCTTGCCCGCGACGGCGTCGAGAAGCTCGCGCCGGACGTCTTCGGGTGCCGCCGGGTCCGACAGGGACCGACGGAGCACCGGCTCACGGGCGAGCAGCCGGCCCACGGCCAGCAGGTCACCGGCCAGCGTGCTGAGCCGGGTGCTGCCCGAGCGGGCTTCCCGCTCGTCGAGGCGAGTGCGTCCCTGGGCGAGCGCTTCGCGGCTGGCTACCTGCATCAGCTGCTCCCCTTCGAGCTACCGCTCGCTGCGCTGTCGGCCGTGGCCCGCTCGTCAAGATCGGTCAGGAACCGCTCGACGGTGGCAGCCCGGCGCGCATCATCGGCCAGCAGCTCCATGGCGATCCGGCTGGCCAGTGCGGCGACCTGCGCTCCCGTCTGCGCCCGCAGCTCGCGTACGAGTGAGTCGCGCTCCGCGGTGAGTTGCTGGCGGCCGCGTTCGGCGATGCGCTCGGCCTCCTGCTCGGCCTTGACCCTCGACTCCTCGACGATGGCCCTGGCCTGGGAGCGGGCGCTCTCGATGATCTGAGCGGTCTCGGTGTCGGCGTCGTCGATGGAGCTCTTGAACTCGGCCTCGGCGGCCTCCGCCTGCTCCTTGGCTTCGCGGGCGTCGTCGAACTGCCCTTGGATCAACTTCTGCCGGGCCGTCATCGCGGTGCGGGCGAACGGCAGGACGTAGCGCCACAGCACTGCGGCGACGACGAAGAAGCCGAAGACCTCGGCGGCGAACTTGGCGATCGCGGAGTTCATCAGAGGGCGCTCTCGCCGGCGACGGCCGCGGTGGTCTCCTCGGCCTGGAACTCCTCGACCAGCTCACCCACGCGCGCGTCGTCGGCCAGCGACTCACCGACGATGCGGCCGGCGAGGTCGGTCGCCAACTGGCCGACACCGGCCCGAAGCTCGCGGGCGAGGGCGTCGCGCTCTGTGGTGAGGTGCTGCCGGCCGTGCACCAACTCGCGGTCGGCATCCTCCTGCGCCTTGGCCTGTGCCGCCTCGATGATCTCGCGACCCTGCGTACGAGCTTCCTCGCGAATCTGACTGCCTTCGGCCCGAGCCCGCTCCAGCGAGGCTTTGTACGCCGCCTCGGCCGCCTCAGCGCGTTCCTTGGCCTCGCGCGCCTCCTCGAACTGCTTGCGGATCAACTCCTGGCGCTCCATGACCGCACGTTGGAGCGGCGGCACGATGTAGCGCCCGAGGACCGAGAGCAGGATCAAGAAAGCCACCAACTCGACCAGGAAGGTCGCGTTGGGCACCAGGAAGTTGCTCCCGGCGGCGATCACGGTCGTTGACATGCAGTGGCTACTTCGCCAACACGAAGACGAACACGGCCATGAAGGCCAGGTTGATGAAGTACATGGCCTCGACCAGTCCGACGGTCAGGAAGAAGATCGAGAACAGCTGGCCGCGAGCTTCGGGCTGACGAGCCACGCCGGAGATGGTCGCGCTGCCCGCCAGGCCGTCACCGACAGCCGCGCCGATAGCGCCTCCGCCGAGGGCGAGCCCGCCACCGACGAACGCTCCCGCCGTCTTGATCGCGACGACGAGTTGAGGGTCTGCAGCCATGTCTCTCCTTGTGTTGGTGTGATGCGTGTTGTCAGGCCCGAGCCGGTGCAGGGTCTGCGGCCGGCACGGACGAGTCGTCGGGTGCGGAGGTTGCGTGGTCCTCGTCGTCGTCGTGATCGCTGCTCACGGCGAAGCTGAAGTACAAGATCGTGAGCAGCGCAAAGATGAACGCCTGGATGACACCGATCGCCATGCCGAAGAGCTTCCACAGCACGTTGGGGGCCCAGAGGATGAACGAAGGCATCAGCGCGATCACCGAGATCATGACGCCGCCGGCGAAGATGTTGCCGAAGAGTCGCAGCGCCAGGGTCACCGGCTTGGCGAACTCCTCGATGATGTTGATCGGCGCGAGGTAGGCCGGCTTGAAGAAGTGCCCGAGATACTCCTTGGCGCCGCGCTTGCGTATGCCCGTGATGTGCATCCAGACGATGACGATCCCGGCCAACGCAAAGGTGAGGTTGACGTCGGCGGTCGGCGGGACCAGCTTGTGCTCGCTGGGGATCACTTCGAGCCAGTTGGCGAACAGGATGAAGAAGAACAGCGCGGTCGCGAGAGGAACCACGAAAGGTGCGATCTTCTTGCCGATCGAGCTTTCGACCTGGTCCTCGACTGCGCCGATCACGGTCTCCCACATCAGCTGGCCGCCTGAGGGCACCGAGCTGCTGGCGCGCCGGGCGACGAACAGGCCGAAGCCCAGAACGATCGCACCCGCGACCACGGTCGACCAGATCGTGTCGAGATTGAAGGTGAGGCCACCGATCGTCGCGCTGATATGTGTGCCCGGCTCGTGGCCGATCCCGCCGCCGCCCTCGGCGGCCAGATAACCGATCATGCCTGGCGCAGTTCCCTGAGCAGCGGCATGGACGCAGAGGCCAGCATCAGGATCTGGAAGGCGGCGAGGCCGCCGAGGATGCCCAGGCCATCCGGGAGCAACAGCAGGCAGATCGTCAGCGCGACGACGGAGATCACGGCCAGGCGGACGAACACGCCCCCGATGAACCGGCGCTTGGCGTCACCGGCATCGGAGGATGCGTACTTCACCACCGAACGCTGCACGAGGTAGGTGTTGCCCGCGCCCATGGCCAGCCCCAGGCAGACCAGCACCCCGGCAAGTGGGTGCCCGACCAGTGCCAGCAGGCCCACGGCGACCAGACCGAGAGGTATCGAGATGATCGCGCAACGCCGAAGGTTCGCAGCGGTGTGCCGCGGCACGCCGATGTTCTCCTGCGGGCCGGCGGTGTCCACGGCCTCGCCCTCCGGTGTCATCAACCCATCCTCTCAGTCGCGCAGGAACTCGCGGATTCGAAGGTACGTGATGGCTGCACCGCTCACGATTCCGACCGCAATACCGACCAACGTGTACAACGGCAGGGCATCGAACCGATGGTCGAGCAACAAGCCGATGACAAGCCCACCGACAAGACAGCCGACGAGCGTCGCGCCCAGAGTGACCAGGTCCCAGACGCCCAGCCCCCGCCCGGCCACCTCGCCTTCCTAGCGCGGCAACAGAGGCAAAATTGCCCTCGGCAGCCGCTTTCGCATGGGCAATTTCTATCACATGGGACAGGCCTGGCTGAGCACCGGGTCCGGCGTAGAAAGCCTTGTCAGCGGGGGTATGCGGGGTGCGTGGATACCAGTGCGGTGACGGCCTCGGCGAGTTCGGCGGCAGCCGAGCCGTCGGCATCGCGGATGGCCCGGCCGATGAACGATGCGACCTCTTTCATCTCACCCTCGGTCATCCCCTGCGTCGTCACCGACGGCGTGCCCACCCTGATGCCGGATGCCACCATCGGCTTCTCGGGGTCGTACGGGATGGCGTTCTTGTTGAGGGTGATCCGGGCGGCGTCGCAGCGAGCCTCGGCGTCCTTGCCGGTCACGCCCAGCCCGCGCAGGTCGATCAGGGCGAGGTGTGTGTCGGTGCCGCCGGAGACCGGCCTCATGCCATCGGCGGCGAGGCCGTCGGCGAGTGCCTGGGCGTTGGCGATGACCTGCCGGGCGTAGGTCTGATACTCCGGCTGGAGCGCCTCCTTGAGCGCGACGGCCTTGGCGGCCACGGCGTGCATCAGCGGACCGCCCTGGCTGAACGGGAAGACCGCCTTGTCGATGGCCTTGGCCAACTCTTCCTTGCACACGATCATGCCGCCGCGCGGGCCGCGCAGGACCTTGTGCGTCGTGAAGGTCACCACGTCGGCGTAGGGGACCGGGGACGGGATCGCCTTGCCGGCCACCAGACCGATGAAGTGCGCGGCGTCGACCATCAACCGGGCGCCGACCTCGTCGGCGATCTCGCGGAACGCGGCGAAGTCGATCAACCGGGGATAGGCGGTCGCCCCGCAGATGATCATCTTGGGCCGGTGCTCGCGGGCCAGGTCGCGTACCTCGTCGTAGTCGATCAGCTCACTGTCCTTGGTGACGGAGTAGCCGATGGTGTTGAACCACTTGCCCGAGAAGTTCACCTTGCTGCCGTGGGTGAGGTGGCCGCCGTGCGGCAGCGACATGGCCAGCACGGTGTCGCCGGGGTCGAGCAGGGCGGCATAGGCCGCGAGATTTGCCGATGCGCCCGAGTGCGGCTGGAGGTTGGCATGCTCGGCGCCGAAGAGTTCCTTGGCGCGGGCGATCCCGATCTCCTCGGCCTTGTCGACCTCCTGGCAGCCGCCGTAGTAACGCCGGCCGGGATAGCCCTCGGCGTACTTGTTCGACAGGGTCGAGCCCAGCGCCGCCAGCACCGACGGCGAGGTGAAGTTCTCGCTCGCGATCAGTTGCAGGCCACCGCGCAAGCGGTCGAGTTCTCCGAGCACCACGTCGGCGATCTCGGGATCCTCGTGCTGGAGGGCGTCGAAGTCAGGGCCCCAGAAAGGTGTGCTCATGCCGGCGACTCCTCGTGTGCGGCGGAGAAGTGACTAGTCTAGCGATGACGGATGGGCGGCATGGCCCGCTAGCCAGTGGGTAGGGGAGAGCGCGTGTCATCACTCGGTCAGGAACCTTCCGCGTCCTCACGTGCCGCCCCGATGATCGCGACCGCACTGCTTGTCGGCGCGATCCTGGGCTCTGTGACAGGTGTGGTGACCGGCATTCTGAGCTCCAACGCCGCCGGAGCGGCGGGCAACCTCAAGCAGCCGTCAGCCTCGCCCACTGCGTCGCCGACCGGAACATCGTCGTCGTCTCCGACGCCGGGTCCGGTGCAGTCCACTTCGTCCGCGCCACAGGCCAGCACATCCCCGACGGCCGGCGTTCCGCTGCCGACCCTCTCGCCCACGCCTCCGCCCACCAAGTCGCCGGCGGCGGCGCCGCCGCCCACGTCCGCGCCGCCCAGTGCCAGTGCCGACCAGTCACCCAGCGCCGCACCGGGCTAGCTGTCCTCGAGGTCGGGAACGACTTCGCGCAGTGCCTCGATCGTGACCGCACCGGCCCGCAACATCCGCGGCACCGGACCGGTCACATCAACGATCGTCGACGCCACGGGCTCACCACAGCTGCCGGACTCGAGATAGACGTCCACGGCACCGCCGAGTTGGGCCTGCGCCTCATCGGCCGACGTGGCCGGCGGCTTGCCGCTCACATTCGCACTCGACACGGCCAGCGGTCCGGTCTCGGCCAGGACTTCGAGTGCCACCGGGTGTAGCGGCATCCGGACCATGACCGTGCCCCGGCTGTCGCCGAGGTCCCAGGACAGCGATGGCGCCTGCTGGACGACGAGGCTGAGGCCGCCGGGCCAGAAGGCCTCGACGAGGTCGCGCACGTTGGAGGGCACTGACAGGACCAACCCGTCGAGGCCACGCCAGGAACCCACCAGCACACCGACCGGCATGTCGCGCCCGCGCTCCTTGGCGGAGAGCAGTGCGTCGACAGCAGGACCGGAGAAGGCGTCGGCGGCCACACCGTAGACAGTGTCGGTCGGCAGCACGACGAGGTCACCGCGCCTGAGCGCTTCGACAGCCGCTGCCCGGCCGGCCGCGCGCTCCTCTGGCAATCGGCAGTCAAAGACGCTGCTCAAACCGACCTCCGGGCTGTCGTGAATCGGTCCCGGCCCGCGAGGTCGGGATGGTCTGTGACATCTTCCCAGCCCCCGGCCGAGCGCAGAATCGCCGGCACCGAACGCCCCTGCAGATCGGCGTGTTCGATGCCGACCGCTCCCCCGGCGCGCAGCAGATCGCGAGCGCGATGCGCCATCGCGCGTACGACGTCGAGCCCGTCCGCTCCACCCCACAGCGCCGCGGGCGGGTCATGCCGGGCGACTTCGGGATCGACCTGGGCGCCGATCGGGATGTAGGGCGGATTGGCGAGGACCAGGTCGACCCGGCCGTGGAGTTCGGCCAGAACGGCGGGGTCCGTGGCGTCGCCGGCCACGATGTGCACCGCGCTGCCGGCGGCATTGCGGTGTAGCCAGGCGAGCGCCTCCGCTTCGCGCTCGACGGCGTAGACGGTCGCCCCGGGGGATTCGGCGGCCACGGACAGCGCGATCGCGCCAGAGCCGGCTCCCAGGTCGACCACCACCGGGGCCACCTGCCCGGCAAGGTGCTCGAGCCCCCACGAGACGAGCACCTCGGTCTCCGGCCGGGGGACGAAGACGCCGGGGCCGACGGCGAGATCGAGATGGCGGAACGCGGCCACGCCGGTCAGGTGCTGCAACGGGACCCGGCGCACTCGCTCGGCCACCAGATCGTCGTAGGCCTCCACCTGCTCGGGCCGCCACGCGGCGAGGAACAGGTCGGACCGGGACCGGCCGAGCACGTGGGCCGCCAGCGCCTCGGCGTCATGCCGCGGGCTGGGCACGCCGGCGGCGGCAAGGCGTTGGGTCGCCTCGGCGATGGCCGCGTGTACGCCGGCGATGAGCGTCATGAGTCCTGGGCCCCGGAGAGTGCGGCGGCCGTGTCACCTGCGACGAGCGCGTCGATCACGGCATCGAGCTCACCGTCGAGGACCTGGTCGAGGTTGTAGGCCTTGAAGTTGACCCGGTGGTCGGAGATGCGGTTCTCGGCGAAGTTGTACGTGCGGACCCGCTCGCTGCGGTCGACAGTGCGCACCTGGCTGCGGCGGGCGTCCGAGGCCACCTCGGCGGCCTCCTCCTGAGCCAGGGCAAGCAGTCGCGCTCGCAGCACCCGCAGGCCGGCCTCGCGGTTCTGCAGTTGGCTCTTCTCGTTCTGCATCGACACCACAGTGCCGGTGGGCACATGCGTGATGCGTACGGCCGAGTCGGTCGTGTTGACCGACTGCCCGCCCGGGCCGGAGGAACGGTAGACGTCGATCCGCAGGTCGTTGGGGTCGATGGTGACGTCGATGTCCTCGGCCTCGGGAAGGACGAGCACTCCGGCGGCGGAGGTGTGGATGCGGCCCTGCGACTCGGTCACCGGCACCCGTTGCACCCGGTGGACGCCGCCTTCGTACTTCAGCCGCTGCCAGACACCTCCGCGCGCCTTGATGGCGACCGATACGCCTTTGTAGCCGCCGAGATCGCTCTCGACCGCATCGAGGATCTCGGCCCGCCAGCGCTGGCGCTCGGCGTAGCGGAGGTACATCCGCAGCAGGTCGCCGGCGAACAGCGCCGACTCCTCTCCGCCCTCCCCCGCCTTGATCTCCAGGATGACGTCCTTGCCGTCGTTGGGGTCGCGCGGCAGCAACAACGCCCGCAACCGGTCCTCGAGCGCGGTCACCCGTACGGCCAGCGACTCCGCCTCCGCGGCGAAGCTGGCGTCGTCCGCGCCCAGCTCCGCGGCCGCCTGCAGGTCGGCGCGTACGGTCTCCAGCTCGCGCACGGTGTCCACGACCGGGCCGAGCTCGGCATAGCGCTTGGCCAGCTCACGCGCCCGGGACTGGTCGGCGTGCACGGCCGGGTCCGCCAACTGCTGCTCGAGCTCGGCGTGCTCCGCGAGCATCGCTGCCAGGCTGCTGGGCGGGGACTCGGTCATCGTCTCGGTTCTCACCAGTGGGGCGTCGGGTGCGGGTCGCGATCGGTGGGGCGAACATGGCGACGGCGCCCAGCCCCGGAGGGGACGGGCGCCGTCGGCGTAGCTACTTGGCGCGCTTTCCGAATCGCTTCTCGAAGCGGGCGACCCGGCCGCCGGTGTCCAGAATCTTCTGCTTGCCGGTGTAGAACGGGTGGCACTGCGAGCAGACGTCGGCGTGGATGGTGCCGCTCTTGGCCGTGCTGCGCGTGGTGAAGGTGCTCCCGCAGCTGCAGCTGACCGTCGTTTCGACGTAGTCGGGGTGAATGCCGGTTTTCACGAGTGTTCCTCTCCTAGTGGCCGCCGGGTCGCCACCGGGTCGCCAGAAATGCGCCCAATGCCGTGAACCGGAGCCGGATGTCGCCCACCAGTGTGCCAGGCGTGGCGTACTTCCGTGAAAACGCTGCGTGACCCGGCAGGATTCCCGCAGTCTCGCGCTCAGCTCGAGGGCGGAACTCCCATGATGGCGAGCTTCGCTCCGAAGGGGTCGACCAGCTCGGCCATCTTGCCGAACGGGGTGTCGAACGGCTCGGTCGCCACGCTGCCGCCGCCCGAGCGTGCGGCCGCCGCGGAAGCCTCGGCATCGGTCACGATCACGTAGGCGATCCAGTGCGGCGGTGAGGTGTCGCCAGCGTGCATCATCGGGCCGATTCCGCCGACCGTCTCGCCGTCGCGGGCTCCGTCGAAGCCGAAGACCTGATAGGCGTCGGGTGCACCCTCCATCGGTTTGTAGTGGTAGCCGAACAGGGCGGCGTAGAAGCTGCGAGCCGCGTCGGGATCGCTCGTGCGCAGATCTGTCCAGACCAGCGCACCTGGCTCGGAATAGACCTCGGTGCCGATCATTCCGGCCGACTGCCAGAGACCGAAAGACGCGCCTTGCGGATCGCGTGCGATGGCCATCTTGCCGGTGCCCGGGATATCCATCGGGTCGACGATGATCGAGCCACCGTTGGCGACAACCTGCTTGGCGCTCGCGTCGGTGTCGTCGGTGGCGAGGTAGACGGTCCAGGCCGACGGTTGCTCCGGACCCTGCGGCGGGCTGAGGGCCGCGGCGTTGCGGCCACCGGCCTGGCACAGCGTGTAGTGGCCGAAATCAGCGCCGGTGTCGACGAAGGTCCAGCCGGCAACGTCGCCGTAGAACGTCTTGGCCGCCTCGAGGTCAGGGACCGTGAGGTCGATCCAGGACGGCGTGCCGGCGGGCCAGGACTCGCTTCGGGTGGGCATGTCAACCTCCAGGTCGTTGCGGTGGCGGTCCAGCCAAGCATCGACCCCCGACAGTCCTGGCTCAGGACCGCCCTGTCACGACTCGGGGTTGACCGTCGTCTTCTGGATCTGCATCAGGAACTCGGCGTTGGTCGGTGTCTTGCGCATCCGATCCAGCAGCAGCTCGAGAGCCTGCTGCGGGTCGAGCGCGTGCAGCACCCGGCGCAACTTGATCACGATCGAGAGCTCCTCGGGTGACAGCAGCAGCTCCTCCTTACGGGTGCCGGACGGATCGACGTCGATCGCGGGGAAGACCCGCTTGTCGGCGATCTTGCGGTCGAGCTTCAGCTCGGCGTTGCCGGTGCCCTTGAACTCCTCGAAGATGACCGTGTCCATCGTCGACCCGGTCTCGACCAGCGCGGTCGCCATGATGGTCAGCGACCCACCGTTCTCGATGTTTCGGGCCGCGCCGAGGAAACGCTTGGGCGGATAGAGCGCCGTCGAGTCGACGCCACCGGAGAGGATCCGGCCGCTGGCAGGGGCAGCCAGGTTGTAGGCACGGCCCAGACGGGTGATCGAGTCGAGCAGCACGACGACATCGTGACCCAGCTCCACCAGCCGCTTGGCCCGCTCGATGGAGAGCTCGGCGACGGTGGTGTGGTCTGTCGGCGGGCGGTCGAAGGTCGAGGCGATGACCTCACCCTTGACCGATCGCTGCATGTCCGTGACCTCTTCAGGTCGCTCGTCGACCAGCACGACCATCAGGTGGCACTCGGGGTTGTTCGTGGTGATCGCGTTGGCGATGGCCTGCAGCACCATCGTCTTGCCCGCCTTGGGTGGGCTGACGATCAGCGCACGCTGGCCCTTGCCGATCGGCATGACCAGGTCGATCACGCGCGTCGTGAGCATGTTCGGCTCGGTCTCCAGGCGCAGCCGCTCCTGGGGGTACAGCGGCGTGAGCTTGTGGAACTCCGGCCGCTTCTTGGCCTCCTCGGGATCCATCCCGTTGACCGTGTCGAGACGGACCAGCGCGTTGAACTTGTCGCGCCGCTCGCCTTCCTTCGGCTGCCGGACGGCACCGGTGACCGCGTCGCCGCGGCGCATGGCGTACTTGCGCACCTGCGACATCGAGACGTAGACGTCGTTGGATCCCGGCAGGTAGCCGGAGGTGCGGATGAAGCTGTAGTTGTCGAGAACGTCGACGATGCCCGCGACCGGGATCAGGACGTCGTCCTCGCTGACCACGGGATCTGGCTCGTTGCCGAACCGGTCGCGGCCGCTGCGGTTGCGGTTGCGCTCCCTGAACCGGCCACGACGCCGGCTACGACCGCCGCCATCGCTGTCGTCCTCGTCGCGATCGGGACCGCGATCGGCATTGTCGTTGCGATCGCGACTGCCTTGATTGCCCTGCTGGCCGCCTTGCCGGTCCTGGTTGCCCTGGTTGCGCTGGCCGCCCTGCGAACCGCCCTGGCGGTCCTGATTGCCTTGGTTGCCGCCCTGCCGGTCGCGCTGACGCGGCTCGCGCTGGCGATCCCTGGGCGGGCGTCCGCCGGCCTGTCCTTCGCCGTCGGCGTTCTGCTGCGAATCGCCGCGAGGCTGGTCGTTGCGCTGCGAGGTCGCGACGGACGAGTCGGTCGCGCCGGATGAATCCTGGCCACCGTCGCTGTCGCCGCTCGGCGCGCCGGCCGGTCTGCTGGCGCCGCGACGCGTACGCGAACGCGCCTGGTCGCCCGACTGGTCGGCCGGACGGCCGGAGTCGCGGGCTTCGCCCTGCTGGCCGTTGGACGGCGCGGACGCCGCATCGGCGCTGACCGGCACGCTGTCGGTCGATGGCGTACTCGCGCCGTTGCCCGGCGACGACGAGCCGGACTGGCGAGCCTGAATAGCTGAGATGAGGTCACTCTTGCGCATCCGTCCCGTACTCGGGATGCCGAGACCGGCCGCGAGGGCCTGCAACTCGGGCAGCACCATGCCGGAGAGCCCGGTGGTACGGCGACGTGGCTTGGAGTCGTCTGACGCCCCGGCCGCAGCGGCTGGTGCCGCGTCTGACGAGGACGTTGAGACATCCGATGACCCGGCGCTCGTGCGCCCATCAGCGAGGATGTCTGAGGTGTTGTTCAATGGGGTCCTTCCCCTACGTGGTCGGGGCAATTTGGCTCCGCGACCGTTGTTCTGCGCCCAGCCAACATGACCGGGTTGTGGCCCTCGCGTCATTGCGAGGGACATATGTGTTGAGTCAACCGCCGAGGCGACCACGCGACCCGCTAGACCCACAAAACTTGATTGGGCCGTGGGCAGGTTGCTAGGTGTTCAATCGGCACGCCCTGAAACGGCTGTAGTCAGACAGTAGAGCAGGCCCGACGTATTAGGCAACATTAGGCGCGCCTGGCGTGTTCCCGATACACCCTGTGATCTGGCAGTTCAGGTGTGCAACGGCCGCAGCGACGCGCCCTCCCGATCGATCTCGACCGGCAGGTGTTCCCACACCTTTCCGGCATAGCCGGTGAGGTCCTGGTCGGGCGTGACGAGGGCTAGCACGGCCGGTCCGGCGCCCGAGACCACGGCCGGGATCGAATCGGCCCGCAACTTGCGTAGCAATGAGGTGGTACGAGGCATCGACGGCGCCCGCGCGTCCTGGTGCAGGCGATCCTCGGTGGCGGCCATCAGGAGGTCGGGCCGGTCGGTGAGCGCGGGTATGAGCAGGGCCGCGCGGGCGGCGTTGGCGGCGGCATCGGCGTGCGGCACCGTCTCCGGCAGGACCTTGCGGGCGCGGGCCGTCGATGACTTGGTCGTGGGAACGAACAGCACCGGTCGCAGGGTCGCCGAGGGGTCGAGAGAGATCGCCCGGGCGACCCCGCTCTCGGTCCAGGCGATGGTGAGACCGCCGAGCAGGCAGGCGGCCACGTTGTCGGGATGTCCCTCGATCCGCGCCGCCAGCGAGAGCGCCCCCTGCTGATCGAGCAACTCCTCACCGCCGAGGACCAGAGCACGCGCGGCGACGACGCCGGCGACGATCGCGGCCGCCGACGAGCCGAGCCCGCGTGACTGCGGGATCCGGTTGGCGCACACCACTTCCAGGCCTCGCGGATGGCCGCCGAGTTCGGCGAACGTCGTACGCAGTGCCTTGACGACGAGGTTGCGCGCATTGCGGGGGACCACGTCGGCGCCCTCACCTGCGACATCCACCTCGAGGCCGGAGTCGGCGACGCGCACCACGACGTCGTCGTAGAGCGAGAGGGCCAGGCCGAAGGCATCGAAGCCCGGGCCGAGGTTGGCGCTGGTGGCCGGCACGCGTACGCGTACGGGAGCGGCGCGAAACGACAGGCGCGCCATCAGATCAGCCCCAATGCTGTGGCCGCCGACTCTGCGTCGGGGCGGATGACGACCGGTTCTGGAGCGGCCGAGATCGCCCACTCGGGGTCCTTGAGCCCGTGCCCGGTCACTGTGCAGACGACGACCTGCCCGGTCTGGAGTGTCCGTTGCTCCGCGGCCTGCAGCAGTCCGGCCACCCCGGCCGCAGATGCCGGCTCGACGAACACGCCTTCCTTCTGGGCCAGGATCCGGTAGGCCGCGAGGATCTGCCGGTCGGTCACCGACTCGATCGCGCCGCCGGACTCGTCACGTGCGGCCAGCGCCTGCTTCCAGGAGGCCGGATTGCCGATCCGGATGGCTGTCGCGACCGTGGTCGGCGTCGCGACGGTGTGACCGAGGACGATCGGTGCCGCTCCGGCGGCCTGAAAACCCCACATCTTGGGCAGCGAATCCGCCACGCCCTTCTCGGCGTACTCGCGATATCCGCGCCAGTAGGCCGTGATGTTGCCGGCGTTGCCGACCGGCAGGCAGTGCACGTCGGGAGCCCGGCCAAGCGTGTCGACCACCTCGAACGCCGCGGTCTTCTGACCCTCGATGCGGTATTCGTTGACCGAGTTGACCAGCGACACCGGATAGGAGTCCGACAACTCACGCGCCACCCCGAGGCACTCGTCGAAGCCGCCCTCGACCTCGAGCAACCGCGCGCCGTGTACGAGCGCCTGCGCCATCTTGCCCATCGCTATGCGGCCCTGAGGGACCAGCACCGCGCACGTCATGCCGGCACGCACGGCGTAGGCCGCGGCGCTGGCGCTGGTGTTGCCGGTCGAGGCGCAGATGACCGCGACCGAGCCTTCTTCCTTGGCCTTGGTGATCGCCAGGGTCATCCCCCGGTCCTTGAACGACCCGGTCGGGTTGGCGCCCTCGACCTTGAGATGGACCTCGCAGCCGGTGCGCCGGGACAACTCCGGCGCGGGCAGCAACGCGGTCCCGCCTTCGAACAGCGTGATCACATCGGTTGCCGGCGACACCGGAAGCCAGTCGCGGTACTCCTCGATCACCCCCCGCCAGTTCGTCATCGAGCGTCCATCCCCTCCACCCGCATGACGCTGGCGACGCCGCGTACGGCCGGGAGCTCCCGCAGGTCCTCGACCGTCGCCGACAGCGCAGCATCGGAGGCGACGTGGGTGACCAGCACCAGCGACGCCGCCGCGCCGCGGCCCTCCTGGCGGACGGTCTCGATCGAGACGTCATGGGCGGCGAAGGCGAGCGCGACCGCGGCCAGAACGCCGGCCTCGTCGGCGACTTCGAGGCTGACGTGATAGCGGGTCTGCGCCTCACCCATCGGCCGGACGGGCAGATCGGCATAGGAGGACTCGCCCACGCCACGTGCGCCACTGATGCGATTGCGGCAGACGGCGACCAGGTCGCCGAGCACCGCACTGGCGGTGGGTGCGCCACCGGCGCCCTGGCCGTAGAACATCAGCGGCCCGGATGCCTCCCCCTCGACGAAGACGGCGTTGAAGGCGCCGCCGACCGCCGCCAACGGATGCGTGCGCGGGATCATCGCCGGATGCACGCGAACGCCGATTCCCTCGTCCTGCCCGGTCTTTTCGCAGATCGCCAGCAACTTCACGACGCACCCGACCGCTCGTGCACTGGCCACGTCGGTCGAGGTCACCTCGGTGATGCCCTCGCGGTGAACGTCGGCGACGGTGACCTGGGAGTGGAAGGCGAGGCTGGCCAGGATGGCCGCCTTGGCGGCGGCGTCGAACCCCTCGACGTCGGCCGTCGGGTCGGCCTCGGCGTAGCCCAGTGAGGTGGCCTCGTCGAGCGCCTCGGCGAATCCGGCGCCGGTCTCGTCCATCTTGGACAGGATGTAGTTGGTCGTGCCGTTGACGATGCCCAGCACCCGGACCAGTCGGTCGCCGGCCATCGACTCCAGCAACGGGCGCAGCAGCGGGATGGCGCCGGCCACCGACGCCTCGAAGTACAGATCGGCATGGTGTTCGCGGGCGGCGGCATGAAGGGTCGCACCATCTGCGGCGAGCAGTGCCTTGTTGGCGGTCACCACCGACTTGCCGGACTTGAAGGCCGCCAGCAGCAGCGACCGGGCCGGCTCGATGCCACCGATCACCTCGACGACGACGTCGATGTCCTCACGCGACACCAGCCCGGCCGCGTCCGTGGTGATCAGCCCCGGGTCCAGAGCCAGGTTGCGCTCCCGGTCCGGGCGGCGGACGGCGATGCCGGCTATCTCAAGCGGGGCGCCCACCCGGCTGGCGAGGTCGGCGGAGTGCTCCTGGAGCAGGCGCACCACCTGCGATCCGACGGTGCCGCAGCCCAGCAGAGCGATCCGCAATGGTTCGGATCTCATCCGACATCCAGCCGGAGCAGGTCGTCGATGGTCTCCCGCCGGACCACCTCACGCGACACCCCGCCACGGACCGCGACGACCGGCGGACGGCCCACGACGTTGTAGTTGCTGGCCATCGACCGGCAGTAGGCACCGGTCGCCGCGACGGCGATGAGGTCGCCCGGCACGATGTCTGACGGCAGCCAGGCGTCTCGTACGACCACGTCTCCGGACTCGCAGTGCGAGCCGACGATCCGGGTCAGCATCGGCCGGGCTGGGCTGGCCCGCGAGACCAGGGCGCAGGTGTACTCCGCGTCGTACAGCGCGGTGCGGATGTTGTCGCTCATCCCGCCGCCGACGCTGATGTAGGTGCGGATCCCGTCGACGTTCTTGACCGTGCCGACTTCGTACAACGTGACCGTGCCGGGTCCGGCGATCGCCCGCCCGGGCTCGACGGAGAGCCGAGGCACCGCGAGGCCGACCGCAGCGCACTCCCGCGCGACGATCTCGCGCAGCGAATCGGCCACCTGACGCGGATCGAGCGGGTCGTCCTGCGCTGTGTAGGCAATCCCCAGGCCGCCGCCGAGGCCGATCTCGGGCAACTCGATCCCGTGCTCGTCGCGAACCGCGGCAAGCAACTCGACGACCCGGTGCGCCGACACCTCGAAGCCGGCGGTGTCGAAGATCTGGGAGCCGATATGGCTGTGCAGGCCCAGCAGGTCGAGCAGCGGCAGCATCCGGATCCGGCGCACCGCCTCGAGCACGGCACCGGCCGTCATCGAGAAGCCGAACTTCTGGTCCTCGTGGGCCGTGGCGATGTACTCGTGGGTGTGCGCCTCCACCCCGACGGTGGCCCGGATCTGCACCTTGGGGCGCTGCCCGGTGCGCACGGCGATGTCGGCCAGCCGGGTGATCTCTTCGTAGGAGTCGACGACGATCCGGCCCACGTCGGCATCGAGGGCGGCGCTGAGCTCGGCCGACGTCTTGTTGTTGCCGTGGAAGGCGATCCGCTCCGGCGGAAAGCCGGCCCGCAGCGCCAGCGCGAGCTCTCCGCCGGAACACACGTCGAGCCGCAAGCCCTCGTCGCGCACCCAGCGGGCCACCTCGGCGCACAGGAACGCCTTGCCGGCGTAGTAGACGTCGGCTCCCTGACCGAACGCCGCGCGGTAGTCGTGGCAGCGCGACCTGAAGTCGTCCTCGTCGAGGATGAAGGCCGGCGTGCCGTGCTTGGCGGCAAGGTCGCGTACGTCGACACCGCCCAGCATCAGCACGCCGTCGACCCGGACCGCCGATCGTGGCCACAGCTGCGGGTGCAACGCGTTGAGATCGGCCTCGGCCGGCATGGCCGGCGAGGCACGCACCAGATCCGCGTGCAGTGGACCGGCGGGATGCGCCCTCACATTCGCTCCGGGGCACTCACCCCGAGCAGAGCGAGCCCGTTGGCAAGCACGACCCTGGTGGCCTCGACCAGCTCGAGGCGGGCGAAGGTGAGTGCGTCCGCGGGCTGGTCACCGTGCGGCAGCACGCGGCAGTCGTCGTAGAACCGGTGATAGACCCCGGCAAGCTCCTCGAGATAGCGGGCCACCCGGTGCGGGGCACGAAGCTCTGCAGCGCTGGAGACGACCCGGGGGAACTCCCCCACCGCTCTGAGCAGGTCACCCTCGCGGTCGGTGGAGAGCAGGCCGAGGTCGGCCTCGGGATCGTGGCTCAGACCGAGCTCGCCGGCATTGCGCAGCAGCGAGGCGATCCGTGCGTGGGCGTACTGCACGTAGAACACCGGATTGTCACTCGTCCTGCTGGCCCACAGGTCCAGGTCGATGTCGAGCTGGGAGTCGGTCGAGGAGCGGGTCAGCGCGTACCTCGCCGCGTCGACGCCGATCGCCTCGACCAGGTCTTCCAGCGCGATGATGTTGCCCGCGCGCTTGCTCATGCGCACCGGCTCGCCGTTGCGGAACAGGTTGACCATCTGGCCGATCTGGATCTCCAGCGTCTCGGGTGGGTCGCCGTAGGCCGCGACCAGGGCGCGATAGCGGCCGATGTAGCCGTGGTGGTCCGAGCCCAGCATGATGACGACCTTGTCGAAGCCGCGCTCGCGCTTGTCGAGGTAGTAGGCGGCATCGGCGGCGAAGTACGTCCACTCGCCGTTGGCCTTGAGCAACGGGCGGTCCTTGTCGTCACCGAAGTCGGTCGTGCGCAGCCACACGGCACCGTCGGCCTCGAAGACCCGGCCCTGGTCGCGCAGCCGCTTGAGCGCCGCCTCCAACTCGCCCTTGTCGTGCAGCGCCTTCTCGCTGAAATAGACGTCGAAGGCCACGCCGAAGTCCGCCAGCGTCCGCTTGATCTCCTCGAGCATCAGCGCGACGCCCTCGCTGCGGAAGACCTCGGTCGCCTCCTCTGGCGTACGGGAGAGCACGTCGGGCTCGTTGGCGACGACCTGGGTGGCCACTTCGGCGATGTAGGCGCCGGCGTAGCCGTCGGTCGGGGCGGGCGCTCCGGTCGCGGCGGCGTACAGCGAGTTGGCGAACCTGGGGATCTGGCCGCCGGCGTCGTTGACGTAGTACTCCCGGGTGACATCCGCGCCGGTCGCGGTGAGCAGGCGGCCCAAGGCGTCTCCGACGGCGGCCCATCGGGTGTGGCCAAGGTGCAGGGGGCCGGTCGGGTTGGCGGAGACGAACTCCAGGTTGATCCGCTGGCCGGCCAGCAGGCTTGTCCGGCCGTACTCGGCGCCTGCGGTCACTGCGGTGCGGGCGATGAGCCCGAGCGCCTGGTCGGCCAGGGTGAGGTTGAGGAATCCGGGGCCGGCGACGTCGACGCCGCTGATGCCGTCGCGGGTCCGCAACCGTTCGGCGATGAGCTCGGCGACCTCCCGCGGGGGCCGACCCGCCGCCTTGGCCAGCACAAGCGCGACATTCGTGGCGTAGTCTCCGTGCGCCCTGACCTTGGGCCTTTCGACGCTCACCCGCGCGGGAACATCAACGGACAGCGATCCGGACTCCACACAGTCGCGTACCGCGCCGAGGATGACCTCGGCGAGGTCGTCTGGGGTCACGCGCAAAGGCTATCGCGGCGCAGCGCTCGCGAGCGCCACCGTTAGGCTTGACGGCAGGTCCGCGATCTCTCCGGTCGCCAGGGCCATCACATCGTCAGTCAATCGTCCCGTCGAGAAGGCATACATGGCGTCCACGAAGGACAGCGCACCTCCGAGTGACAAGCCGAC
>JBAVXU010000109.1:0-4704 GCA_049698415.1 Mycobacteriales bacterium | reverse complement strand
GTGCTGACCCCGGCGGCGACGATGTCGGCCGCGCCTTCGATGTCGTGCGGCAGGCCCAGGCAGGTGGCGAAGTCGTTGCCCGTGCCCACCGGGATGATGCCCAGCGGGGTCGCCGTGCCGGCCACGGCCTGGACCGCCAGGTGGACCATCCCGTCGCCGCCGGCAGCGACCAGGGCTGAGGCGCCCTCGGCAACGGCCCGCACGCACAGGGCCAGGGAGTCCTCGCGGTCCCGGCCGGTGAGGACCTGCACGGTCGCACCGCTGGCCTCGAGCCGCTCGGTGACCGGCGGGACGACGCGGGCGGCCCGGCCCCGGCCCGCCGAGGGATTGATCACGAGAGCTACGCGGCCGGCCATCAGCGCAGGCTAGCGCTGCCCGGCCGCGGTGGCCCGGCGGCCGGAACGGACCGCCCGGCTCTCAGGAGATGTCGGACAGGTCCGACGGTCTTTCGTCGATCTGCGAGATCTCATCGTCACCGATCTCACCGACCCCGGCTTCCAACTCACGCTTGCCCTTGTTGCGGTCGTGGATGCGGGTGAAGACCAGCGCGGCTTCGTAGAGCAGGACCATCGGGATGGCCATGAACATCAGGCTGATCGGGTCCTGGCTGGGCGTGGCGATTGCGGCGAAGACGAACAGGAAGAAGATCATCTGCCGTCGCCAACTCGCCAGCTTCTTGTGACTGACCACGCCGACCATGTTGAGCATGACCACCAGCAACGGGAACTCGAAGGAGAAGCCGAAGATCAGCAGCGTGGCGACGACGTACCCGAGGTATCCGTTGACGTCGAGCAGGTTGTCGACCCGGTTGCCCGCGATCCGGAGCAGGATCGACAGGCCGGTCGTCAGCGTGTAGTACGCGAGCACGGTCCCGACGCCGAAGAGCACCGTGGCGATCGACACGAAGGACAGCGTCCAGCGGCGTTCGTGTCGGTGCAGGCCCGGTGTGACGAAGCGCCAGAGTTGGTACAGCCAGACCGGCGCGGACGCGACGATGCCGACCAAGATCGCCACGCGGATGCGGACGTTGAACTCCCCCAGCACGCTGAATGTGTAGAGCTGGCACTGGCTGCCGCCGCCGCGCTTGTCCGCCGGCAACGCGCAGTAGGGCCCGGTGAGGAAATTGAAGATCGGATCGAAGAAGACGTAGGCGACCACGGAAGTGACCAGGATGGCCAGGGCCGCGCGGAACAGCCTGGTACGCAGCTCGAACAGGTGCTCGACCAGGCTCATCCGGCCGTCGGCTGCGGCAGGCGGGCGATTGCGGAACATCGACAGCCGGCGCGGTCCGGTCATGGCGGCGAGGTCGGGGTTGGCTCAGCGCTCGTCGCGCTGCTCCGCCGGTCGCGCGGGAGTGGTGCCGTTGGCCGTACCGGCCGGCGGCAGCGGTGCCGGAACGTGCTCCTGGGCCGGGGGTGCGGGTGCCGGGCTGGGCGCGATGTCGTCGATCTTGTCGTCGTCGCGCAGACCCTTGGTCTCTGCTTTGAGAATGCGCATAGAGCGGCCTAGTGAGCGGGCCGCCTCGGGCATCTTCTTGGCGCCGAACAGCACCAGGACGAGTACCGCGATGATGATGATCTCGGTCGTGCCGAGTCGGCCACCAAACATGAATAGGACCTTTCGTCAGGGACGTCACCCATCGTACGTCTGCCGGATGCTCTCCGGTTCGGTCTGTGGCTGCTGATGATGCAAACGTGCGAGATCAGTCAGACGTGCCGGGCGCTTGGGCCATGAGCGTCTCGATCGCCTGGGCGTGCTCACGGGACCGGACCAGCTCGCCGTCGAGACGCTTGATCCGGCCGAGCAGGCCGACGGCGAGGAACCCCAGAAGGCCCAGGGCGATGATCACGGCGGCGGCACAGATCAGTGCGACGATCACCCGCTCACCGTAGCGGGAGCGTGATTACGCCACTTGACGTGGCCGGGCGAAGGCAGCGAGGTGCTCGATCCGGCCCAGCTTGAGCGCGAAGTCGAGCAGGTCGTCGTAGCTGATGGCCGGGCCGGTCTTCTCTTCCAGCCACTCGGCCGGGATGCGCCAGCGGGTGGCTGTCACCCCGCCTGAGATCAGCAGGGAGACGACGTTCTTGTCGGCCGGCTTACGAACCTCGGTGGCGCAGCTGGCGCAATCGAACGCGTAATAGGACAAGTTAGGCAGTGAGCAGACAACCAGGCGTATCTGCTCGGCGGTCAGCTCGATCTCCCCGCACGCGGGACACGTTGCCTTGATCGTCGTCATCGACTGCCTCTCGCGCGGGGCCGGACGGAAGTTCTCCGGCGTTACGTGAGGACTCGGCAGGTACGGCGGGTGGCTAAAGTCCCACTTCTGCATAGGCGGCGAGCGCGGCGCTCGCGACGGCGCGTACCTCGTCGGCCAGGCTCTCGGGTTCGACCACGGAGACGGAAGCGCCCAGGCCGAGGACCAACCTGCGTACCCAGGAGCGATCGGCCGCCCTCAGGTTGACCAGCAGGCTTCCGTCGGCCTCCTCGGTGACGGACTCGGTGGGGTAGAAGTCGGCGACCCAGCGGGCCGGCCGGCCCAGGCGGAGAATCACGAGTTCGTGGTCGGGCGCGGGCCGGAACACCCCACCGCGCACGTCGAGGGGCACCACGTGATGCGGCAGATCGGCGGGTTCGTCGAGCACCCGCCAGGCATCGATGCGGTCCAGCCGGAACAGCCGCACCCCTTCGGCGCGTCGGCACCACGCCTCGAGGTAACTGCGGCCCTCGACGAGCACGAGTCGCATCGGGTCGACCGTCCGCTCGGACGTCTCGTCCCTTCCCGCCGTGTAGTAGGTCAGGTGCAGGGCGCGATGCTGGTCCAGCGCCTGGCGTACCCCGGCCAGCGTCGCCTCCTCGGCCTCGACCCGCACTGTGACCTGCCGGCTACCGATCGCCGCTCCCCCGGCCGCATCCTCGAGTTTGGTCAACGCCCGGCTGATCGCGTCGCCGCCCTCGAGTCCGGGAACGTCGGCGAGCGTTCGCAGCGCGACGATGAGCGCCAGCGCTTCGTCCGCGGTCAACCGCAACGGTCGGCGCATCCCGGCGTCGTGCGTGACCGTGACCGTGTCGTCCTCGCCCCAGGCCAGGTCGATCAGATCGCCCGGTCCGTAGCCGGGCAGCCCGCATACCCAGAGCAGGTTGAGGTCGTCGCGCAGTTGCTCCGGGCTGACGGAGAAGTCCTCGGCCACCTCGCTGAGCCGGACACCGGGGCGGGCCAGGAGGTACGGCACCAGCGCGAGCAACCGGGGCAGGCGGTCGGCGGTCGTCGTCACGCGGACTCCCCGGCAAGTGCCTTGAGCCCGCGGATGACGGCCGCCCGGACCTCCGGCGGGTCAAGCACCACGACGTCGTCCGCATAGCCCGCCAGTTGTTCGGCCAGTGCCTCAGGATCGGAGTACGGCACCTCGATCACGTCGGCGTCGTCGCCCCGGCTGATCTCCTTCGCGCGGCGCCGCAGGCCGGTGGCGGCGCCCCGGCGTACCCGGACGGTCGCCGCTGCTGTCGTCGTCTCGGCGCCCTGCGACGCGGCCATCGCGACCAGGTCGAGGTCGGGCGGCACTCGCACGGCGCCGGCATCGCCGACGAGCTTGACCGGCCCGGTCATCCGCGACAGCCGGAAGACCCGCGCCGCCTGCCGAGCCCGGTCGTGGCCGGCGAGGTACCACCGCCCGCGCCAGGAGACCACTCCCCACGGCTCGACCTCGCGTCGCTCCGGCGTAGGACTGTTGGCGGTGCGGTAATCGAAGCTGATGACGTGCCCGGACTGCACTGCTGCAAGGCAGGTCGCCAGTGCCGGGTCGGTGCCGTCGACCACGGGTTCGACACCGAGGATGGACTGGGTGTCGACGTCGATCCCCGCGGCCCGCAGTTTGACCAAGGCGCTGCTCGCGGCCGAGGACAACCCGGATTGCCAAAGACGCGCGGCCAGCCCCACGGCGGCTGCCTCGTCCGGCTCGAGGTGGATGTCGGGCAGTTCGTAGTCACGCCTGGCGATCCGGTATCCCGCGTCGGCCTCGGTGTCGAACATCGAGTTCGTACCGGTCTCCAGCGGTATCCCCAGGTCGCGGAGCTCGGCCTTGTCCCGCTCGAACATGCGCTGGAACGCGTCGTGCGACCCGGCTTCGTAACCGGGCACGATGCTGCGGATCCGCGATGCGGTCAGGAACTGCCGGGTCGAGAGCAGGCAGATGACCAGGTTGACCAAACGCTCGGTACGCCGGGCCGACATGGTGTTCCTAGCCGATTTCACAAACCGGGCGGATGGCTGGGCATGCTGAGAACGCTAACCTGCGACCGTGATCAGCTGGCGGCAGGGCACGGTGATCCGGCGGCATCAGCAGTGGGCGGGCGCGCTCGAACTCGACGTCGAGGTCGACGGCACACCCGTTGCGGCCCTGGCCTATCCCCTCCTCGTCGGCCACCCGCAACCCGGTGACCTGGTCCTGCTCAACACCACGGCGCAGGCGATGGGACTGGGCACCGGTGGGCTCGCCCTCGTCGTCGCGGTGCCCGGCCGGTTGCCCCCCGACCGCACCGGGCCGGGCCACCTGGTCAAGGCGCGCTACACGCCGCTGCAGGCGGCGGTGCTCGGTGTCGACGAGCCGGCGTCGCCGCATCACGCCCTGATCGCCGCGGCCGACACGATCGAGGGGATGCCCGTGGTCGCCGCTGACCTGCACTCGGCACTTCCCGCGGTCGTGGCCG
>JBAVXU010000108.1:0-5177 GCA_049698415.1 Mycobacteriales bacterium | reverse complement strand
GCGTCGCGGCGGGCATTGGCCGTGAGCTCCGCGGCCTGCTGACGCGCCTCCCTGGTGAGCTCCTCGGCCTGGCTGCGGGCGTCACTGGCCAACTCGTCGGCCTTGCGCCGTGTCGTGCTGGCGAGCTCGTCGGCGCTCTGGTGCGCGTCGGCGGCAACCTGGTCCGCGCGGCGGCGGGCCTCGCTGAGGATCCGGTCGGCGTCCAGACGTGCGGTGTGGTCGACCTCGGTCTGGTTCTGCGACTCCAGGCCCGACGAGGGCTGATCCGGCCGATGGTCCAGGCGGACAGCACCGCCGCCCGTCCGACGCGTGACCACCATGGCGGTGACGACAGCGGCGAGGGGAACGGCGGCTACGACGACAAGAATGACGATCAGGTCAGCGATTGCTAGTTGGTGGAACACAGGCCCTCCTCAGGTCGCGGCGCGGTGCCAGCCGAAGCTGGACTCGCGGCCGTACTGCATGAGGAGTGCCGTAACGGGCCGGGACCCGAGGTCGAGCCAGCGTCGCCGGAACAGACAGCGAACCGGCGGGACTCCGGCACGGAACTCGTGTTGTCGTGCGCCGCTCTCACGGCGGTGGAGCGCTCAGACGAGCAAATCGGTCATTTGTCAGTTGGGTGATCTATGTGGTCCCGCATCGCTGCGGGCTTACTCCTCAGTAGTGGGAGGCTATTACCGCAGGTCAGGTGGGTCAAGAATCGACGCAGCAAGCCTCGTCGCCGGCAACCTCGCCGTCGGTCAACTCGGACTCCATGGCGGATTCGGCGATGGCCTCCCGCACGACGGTGCTCGCCAGACCGGGTGGGTAGCCCTTGCGCCCCAGCATCGCGACGAGTCTGCGGACCTGCCCGGCGCCGCCGCCGGCCGGCTGGTTGGAGAGACGACGATCGACGAGTCTGCGGGCGGTCGCCCGCTCCGTGTCGGAGTCGAGACCCGCCACCGCCTCGGTGGCGGTCTCTGCCGCGATGCCGCGTGACCTCAACTCGGCCGCCAGGGCGCGACCGGCCAAACCCTTTCCCGAGTGGCGGGCGCTCACCCAGTCGGCCGCGAACGCCTCGTCGTCGATCAACTTCACGGCCGTCAGCCGGTCGAGGATGGTCTCCGCGACCTCGCCGGGAACATTGCGCCGACGCAGTGCATGTGCCAACTCCGACCTGCTCCGGGGTCGGGAGGTGAGCAATCGAAGGCAGATCGTCCTGGCCACCGACTCCGGATCGGCCGGCGGGTCGGCCAGCTGATCTTCGGGCTCGGCCCGGTCGGCAGGACGCATGCGCCGGTGCCCGATCAGAAGTCGACCGGCGGCGGAACCGGCACCTCTGCGTCGAGGGTCGCGACGATGCCGAGCTTCTCCTTGATCTTCTTCTCGATCTCGTTGGCGAGGTCGGGGTTGTCACGCAAGAACGATCGGGCGTTTTCCTTGCCCTGGCCGAGCTGGTCGCCCTCGTAGGTGAACCAGGCGCCGGACTTGCGGACGATGCCCTGCTCGACACCCATGTCGATGAGCGAACCCTCCCGGCTGATCCCCTGGCCGTAGACGATGTCGAACTCGGCCTGCTTGAACGGTGCGGAGACCTTGTTCTTGACCACCTTGACGCGGGTGCGGTTGCCGACGGCCTCGCCGCCGTCCTTGAGCGTCTCGATGCGTCGCACGTCGAGGCGGACGGATGCGTAGAACTTCAAGGCCTTGCCGCCGGTGGTCGTCTCGGGGGATCCGAAGAAGACCCCGATCTTTTCCCGCAACTGGTTGATGAAGATGCATGTCGTGTTGGTGTTGCTGATCGCACCGGTGATCTTGCGCAGGGCCTGACTCATCAACCGCGCCTGGAGCCCGACGTGGCTGTCGCCCATCTCGCCCTCGATCTCGGCGCGTGGCACCAGGGCCGCGACCGAGTCGATGACGACGATGTCGAGCGCGCCGGAGCGGATCAGCATGTCGGTGATCTCGAGAGCCTGCTCACCGGTGTCGGGCTGGGAGACCAGAAGTGCGTCGGTGTCGACGCCGAGCGCCTTGGCGTAGTCGGGGTCGAGGGCGTGCTCGGCGTCGATGAAGCCCGCGATGCCGCCCGCCGCTTGGGCGTTGGCCACAGCGTGCAGTGCCACCGTCGTCTTGCCGCTCGACTCCGGCCCGTAGATCTCGATGACCCGCCCGCGCGGCAGGCCGCCGATCCCCAGCGCGACGTCGAGAGCGATCGAGCCGGTCGGGATGACCGAGATCGGGATCTGCGGCCGGTCTCCGAGGCGCATCACCGAACCCCGCCCGAATGATTTGTCGATCTGGGCGAGCGCGAGGTCGAGAGCCTTGTCGCGGTCGAGTGCTGCCATGCCTGCCACCTTGATTGTGTCGGAGAATCTGCCGGTCATCGGGTCACGGCTGACGCTAAGTGGCGGGTCCGACAGTTCTCGATCCCACCGCGAAGTCTGGGGACAACCACGGCCCTGTGGGCAAGACGCTAGCCCGAACACGTGTTCGAACGAAACGCGACACGCCGCACTCGTAGGCGCGTCCTCGATCAACCGCTGTACGGACGTCCCGGTGGCGACGACGACGGGTCGAAGCGGGGCAGCGGCTGCGTCGCGTCGGGGGGCCTCGGTGTCATCGGGGGTGGCCCCGCAGCATCGGGTCGCGCGCCCTGAGAGGGGTGGACCGGGAGCGGCGGCTGCTCGCGATAGCCGGGCGGGCGGGGATAAGCGGTCGGGTCGCTGTCCGGGGCGTATCCCGACGGGCCTGTCCCGTCACCGGGGTAGCTGCCGTAGGCGTAGGCGTTGTTCCGACGCCGCCGTCGCAACAACAAGAACGTGACCAGGGCAGCGATCAACAGCAGCGCGGCGACCGCACCACCGCCGGCCACGAGGACCGGGATGATCGCTGACGTACGCGCCTCTGCCGTCAGCTTCGTCCGCTGCCCGATCTTGGGATGCCAGGTGACCGAGCGCCCGTCGATCTTGCCGTTGCTCTTGATCACCTCGCCCGGGAAGGTGAGCCGGATCCGGGTCTCTGCGGACTTGGTGAACTTCTCGGCGATCGCCTTCTCGCGCGGGTCGGTCCGCTCGCCGGTCGTCATGTCGACGATGCCGACAACGTAGAACCGGTCCTGCTTGCGGGTGATGGACAGCCCGTTGGCACCGCCGAACTCCGAGAGCGGCACGTTCGTGAACGTGTAGAGCTGGCCGACCTTGCCGCCCTCGTCGTAGCGCCGCTGCGAGATCGAGCCGTGCTTGGGCCGGTTGGCGCCGGTGAAGGGACCCTGCGCGTCGAACTGCCGGGCGATGTCGGACTCGCTGACGCCCATGGCGTTGAGCACCGACTTGTCGACGGCCATCACGAGCGTGCCGTCGACGGTGTTGTCAGCACGGACGGTCATGTCCATGTCGAGCTTGACGCAGCTGCTGAGTGAGAGCAGCAGGACCGCACCGAGCAGGGCAGCGCGAACGTAGCGCCTTTTGCGCGTCATGTACCGATAGTGGCAGACCTGTCTCAACGGCGCTGGTTGGGAACATCGAAGGCCGAGCAGACAGCCCGCCAGACCGATTTGGTGTCCTCGCCGGCCGCCAGCGCCTCGCGCACGGTCCGCCCGCCGAGTTCGCGCAGCACCTGGTCGGTGGCGATCGATTCGGCGTAGGCCGAGCCGAACTGATCACCCATCCGGGCCCAGAACTCGGTCAGTCTCACAGCCAGCAGGCTACCCAGCGCGTCGTCACAAGCCGAGCGAGCGGCCGATGATCTCCTTCATGATCTCGGTCGACCCGCCGTAGATCGTCTGCACCCGCGAGTCGAGGAAGGCCCGGGCGATGGGGTACTCCAGCATGTAGCCGTAGCCGCCGTGCAACTGCACACAACGGTCGGCGACCTTGTTCTGCAACTCGGTGGTCCACCACTTGGCCATGGCAGCGTCGGTGACTGACAGCGCTCCCGCGTTGTGCTCGGTGATGCAGCGGTCGACGAAGGTACGTGCGATCGCCGCCTCGGTGGTGAGTTCGGCCAGCAGGAACCTGCTGTTCTGGAACGAGCCGATGGTGCGGCCGAACGCCTCGCGGTTCTTCACGTACTCGATGGTCAGGTCGAGCATCCGCTCGCAGGCAGCGGCGGCGACCACCGCGATGCCGAGGCGCTCCTGGGGCAGGTTCTCGATCAGGTAGTAGAACCCGGAGTTCTCCTCACCGAGCAGGTTGGCCGCCGGCACTCGCACATCGCTGAAGAACAACTCGGCGGTGTCCTGCGCCTTGAGACCCATCTTGGCCAGGTTGCGACCGCGCTCGAAGCCCTCCATCCCGCGTTCGAGCGCGAGCAGGCTGATGCCGTGCGCGCCTAGGTCCGGATCAGTCTTGACCGCGACGATGACCAGGTCGGCGTTGATCCCGTTGGTGATGAAGTTCTTCGAACCGTTGACGATGTAGTCCTCGCGGTCGCGCCTTGCCGTTGTCTTGATGCCCTGCAGGTCGCTGCCGGCAGCGGGCTCGCTCATCGCGATCGCGGTGATCATCTCTCCGGAACAGAACGACTGCAGCCAGCGCCGCTTCTGCTCGTCGGACGTGTGCCGCAGGAGATACGGAGCCACGACGTCGTTGTGCAGGCCGAACCCGAGCCCGGTGGCGCCGGCGCGGACCAGTTCTTCGGCCACGACGACGTTGTACCGGAAGTCGGCGACCCCTCCCCCGCCGTACTCCTCGGGGATGTCCATGCCGAGCAGGCCCAGCTTGCCGGCCTCGATCCAGACCGAGCGGTCGACGATGCCCGCCGCCTCCCATTGCGGGTGGTACGGCACGACATGGCTCTCGACGAACGAGCGCGCCAGGTCACGGAACGCGTTGTGCTCGTCGGTGAAGAGGGTGCGCTGCATACCTAGCAGTGTGCCATCGGTCGGTAGTCCCATGCCCGGCCGAACTTCGCGGGCCACGCGCGGCTGTCGCACCGGGCAGGCAAGATGGCTGGCATGGGTGACGTCGCTTCGGCATTCTCGGCTGCCACGCAGGCGTGGTTCCGAGGGGCGTTCGCCGCGGCCACACCCGCCCAGGAAGGCACCTGGCGCGCCGTCTCCGGCGGCGACAACGTGCTGTGCGTGGCTCCCACCGGATCGGGCAAGACGCTGGCCGCCTTCCTGTGGTCCCTCGACCGGCTCGCGTCGGCAGCGCAGCCGACCGACCTGCAAAGACGCTGCCGGGTTCTCTACGTCAGCC
>JBAVXU010000107.1:0-9318 GCA_049698415.1 Mycobacteriales bacterium | reverse complement strand
CGGCGCCGGGCAGGTTCGTCGCCGGCGAGTCCTCCGCGGTGGTGCAGATCGCGGCACGCGACGCCGCACGACCGGTGTTCACCGTCGAGCCGGCCGCGACCGGTGGCGTCAACGGCCAGCCCACCCTCGTGTCCAATGTGGAGACTCTGGCGCAGCTGGCCGTACTGGCACGGCTCGGACCCACCCGTTTCGCAGAAGTGGGAGTGCCGGCAGAGGTTGGTACGGCACTGCTGACCGTGCACCGCGGTGCCGACAGCAGGGTGGTCGAGGCGCCGATCGGCATCGCCATGATGGACCTGTTCGGTGGTACACCGTGGCGCGGTGTGCTGACCGGCGGCTACCACGGCAACTGGCTGGACTCCGCGACCGCCGCGGCCACCGTGGTCTCGCGAGATGCTCTTGCAGCAGTCGGCGGTTCGCTGGGCGCCGGCGTGCTGCTCGCCCTGCCGATGACCGCCTGCCCGCTGGTCGAGAGCGCGCCGCTGGTCGAGCGGATGGCGGCCGAGACGGTGGGTCAGTGCGGGCCGTGCATCAACGGGCTGCCGGCGATCGCATCGGTTCTGTCCAGCCTGGCGACCGGGACGGCCGGCGATGGCGACCTGACGCGCCTGCGTCGCTGGTGCGGCATGGTGGACGGCCGCGGTGCGTGCGCGCACCCCGACGGGGTCGCGGGCTTCGTGCGCTCGCTGCTGTCGTCGTTCGAGTCCGAAGTCGAATGGCATCTGCGCGGCGGCTGTGGTCTTCCGTACCAAGCGCTCCTTCCACTCGGGGAGTTGGCGGCATGACTGATGTTCGACTGGTGGTCAATTGGACCCGCTGCGACGGGCACGGGCTGTGCGCCGAGTTGCTGCCCGAGATCGTTGATCTCGATGACTGGGGCTTCCCGATGGTTGCTCGAGGCGCAGTGCCTCATCCTCTTGTGCCTCTGGCCGAGCGCTCTGTCCGGGAGTGCCCGGTGCTCGCGCTGCGCCTGCAGGCCGCACCTGCCAGAACCCGTTCGTAGCGCCCGGGGGCACTTCCGCACACGATGTCGACGTCGTGCTGGCCGGTTCGCGGGCAAGTGTCGCGTTTGCCCAGGTCAGAGGCATGAATGGCGTATCGCCAGGCTGACTTCGGCAGCGTAGAATCCCTATTTTCTCATCTCCTTCCGGCGCTTAGTGGGGGCACGTGCATCAGATGGAGTGGTCGCGACAGGCATGTTGACCTCACCCGTGCCTCGCGGCATCGACGACCCCCTGATTCAGACCGGGCGCCACGTCGTGCAGTTCTACGAACACGACAAGGGATTGGTCGACGCGGCCAGCAGCTACCTCGGCGCCGGCTTGGTCGCAGGCGAGACCGTCGTGGTGGTGGCCACGCAAGAACACCGTGACGCGTTCGACGCCAGCATGACAGCAGCCGGGGTGGAAGTCGGTGCGCTGCGTACCTCCGGGCAGTACCTCACGGTGGATGCTCAAGCGCTGCTGGACGCCTTCCTCACCGACGGGATGCCCGACCCCGAGTTGTTCCACGCGAATGTCGGGGCGCTCGTCACGCGGCTGGTAGCGGCGCGACGACAGCCGCTACGGATCTACGGCGAGATGGTCGCGCTGCTCTGGGAGCGGGGCGCAGTGGCCGAGGCCCTCGCGCTCGAAGAGCTGTGGAACGAGCTCGGCCGGCGCGTCGAGTTCACGCTTTATTGTGCCTACCCGGCCGTCGCCATGAGCGATAAGCCGGGCGACCAGCAGGCTGTCTGTGCCCACCACGCAGACGTGATCCCCGACCCGATCGTTGAACTGACACTTCCGAACGAGATCAGCCAACGCTTCGAGCCCACCCGCTACGCCGGGCCGGTCGCGCGCCGATTCGCGATCGAGGCACTCCAGCATTGGAACCTCCACCACTTGATCGACGTGACGGAGATGGTCCTCGCCGAGTTCGTCAGCAACGCGATCCGGCATGGTTCTCGGCGCTTCCGCGTGACTCTGGTGCGACACGACGACGCGATCCGGTTGGCCGTCTGGGATCCCTCCCTGGAGCCGCCCAGGCTGATCGAGGACGACATCACCTTCGCCACCAGTGGCCGCGGCATCCGGATGGTCGACGCGGTGAGCACGAACTGGGGCGTTGACGTCCGCGCAGACGGGAAGACCGTCTGGGCCGACATCGCAGCGGACCAGGTTCTTTTCGGCTAGCGCCGGCTTGAGCCAGCGTCTTGCTGCCGGATACGTGCCCTCAGCTGAATGCTGGATTGCTTGATGCCCGCACGACGAGCTCGGGCTTGAACACCACGTGGCGGTGGCGGTGCTGGCGGGATGAGCGCGCCTCCTCGATGACGAGGCGAGCCGCCATGCTGCCCAGCTCCGCACTCGGCTGACGCACCGACGACAGCGGCACTGCGGCGGCTGCGGCGAAGCCGATGTCGTCGTACCCGATGATGGCCAGATCCTCCGGCACACTGATCTTGCGTCTGGTCATCTCCTGTAGCAGGCCGAGGGCGAGCAGGTCGTTGGCGCAGAACACTGCCGTGGGCCGTTTCGTACGAGGAAGCGCCGCGATCTGCTCCCCCGCGCGCTTCCCGGCGCCGAGGGTGAGCAGTGGAGTCTCGACGACGGTCAGTGCTTCGGGGGGCCGGTCGGCCCGTAGCAGCGCGGCGACGCCACCGTCGTAGCGGTCGCGCACCTGTCGAGTCTCGAACGGCCCGCCGACGAATGCCATCCGCCGGTGGCCCGTCGTGAGCAGGTGCGACACGGCGAGGTCTCCACCCATGATGTCGTCGACGGCGACGCAGCACTCGCTGCGGGACCGGGACACCCGGTCGACCAGGACGACCGGGGTGCCTCTGCGCCGGATCTTGCGCAGCAAGCCGCTCGTGCCGTTGACCGGCGAGACGAGGATTCCGCCGACCCGCTGCTCTTCGAGCAACTCGAGATATCGGTTCTCGCGCTTGACGTCGTGCCGGCTGTCGCACAGGACAACCGCGTAGCCGGTCGCCTCCGCTTCGGCCTCCGCGCCCAGCGCAACATCGGTGAAGAACGGATTGCCGATGTCGAGCATCAGCAATCCGATGAACCGGCTCCGCCCTGCGCGCAACTGCCGCGCGGATTCGTTGCGTACGAAACCGAGTGCGTCGATGGACCGCTGGACCCGATCCCGGGTGGCGGCGGCGACCAGCTCCGGATGGTTGAGAACATTGGACACCGTTGCCACGGACACGCCGGCATGGCCGGCCACGTCCTTCATCCCGACCGCCACTCGCGCCTCCTCAGCGGCAGTGTGGCTGCCGATATTGAAACGTGTCAAATTTCTGCCTGAACACTCTTGACGGGCCGTCTCGGCCAGCGATATCTTCATCGACCAGACATTGAAACGTTTCAGGGAATCGCCTGCAGCGAGGTTGGACAAACGCCATTCCCCCACCGCCGAGGCCCGAGGGAAACTCCGAAAGGGAGCGCAGATGACACTCACGAGGAAACTCACCTACACGGTGGCGGCCGGGCTCATCGCCACGCTCGCACTGAGCGGGTGCAGCAAGAAGGCCGACACGGCCACCGGAGGCTCGAGTGGCAGCAAGAAGGTGACAGTGGCATTCGTGCCCAAGCTGCAAGGCATCCCGTACTTCGAGGCGATGAACACCGGTGGCAAGAAGGCCGCTGCCGACCTCGGCCTGACCTGGATCTACAAGGGCTCGACGACCGCCGACCCCGGCGCGCAGACCGACATCGTCAAGTCCCTGATCCAGCAGAAGGTCAGCACCCTGATCGTGGCTCCCAACGATCCCGACTCGATGGCTCCGGTGCTCGCCGACGCCAAGTCGGCCGGGATCCACATCGCCACCTCCGACACCGACGCGCCGAACTCCGCGCGCGAGGTGTTCGTCAACCAAGCGACTGCCGACGGCATCGGCCACGAGTTGACCGACGCACTCATGGAGAAGATGGGCGGCAAGGGCAAGTACGCGATCGTCTCGTGTGGACAGACCGCGGCCAACCTGAACTCCTGGATCGCGGTGCAGAAGGCCTACACCGCACAGAAGTACCCCAACGCGCAGATCGTCACCACGGTCTACGCCGGTGAGGACGAGGCCAAGGCCGTGTCGATGGCCAAGGACCTGATGAACGCGCACCCGGACCTGACCGGGCTCGTCGGTGAGTGCACGTCATCGGCCCCTGGTGTGGCGAAGGCTGTTCGCGAGGCGAACAAGATCGGCAAGGTGTTCACCGTCGGTCTCGGCACCCCGCAGGCGATGAAGCCCTACCTCGCTGACGGCTCGTCCAGCGCCGCGATCCTGTGGAACGTCGAGAACCTCGGCTACCTCACCGCATGGGCGGGCAAGCAGCTAGCCCAGGGCAAGTCGGTCGAGCCGGACGCGGCGCTCAAGGCCAAGCTGCCGGAGGTGACGTACGTGGCGGACCAGAAGATGCTGTTGCTGGGGCCGGCGCTGCGGATCACCACCCAGAACGTCGACCAGTTCAGCTACTGATCGCCAGGCCGGGTCGCTCCGGCGGCCCGGCCTCCTGGCCTGCGAGGGTGCGATGACGCAGAGCGAGAGCCCGGTGCTGCGCCTGACCGGCGTCGAGAAGCGCTACGGCGGCGTTCGCGCGTTGAGAGGCGTCGACTTCGAGCTGAAGTCCGGTGAGGTGCACGCGATCGTCGGCGAGAACGGCGCGGGGAAGTCGACCCTGATCAAGATCATCTCCGGTGCCGAAGTGGCCGACATCGGCGAGATCGAGATCGACGGGCACCCCCTCGGGGCCGGCACCACATCGGCGTTGCGCGCGGGGATCGCCACCGTCTATCAGGAGCCCCAGCTCTTCGGTGAGCTCACCGTCGCCGAGAACGTCTTCATCGGACGCGAGGTGCGCCGCTGGGGCGTCGTCGACCGAGCGGCGCAGCGCAAGAGAGTGCTCGAACTCCTCAAGCGCATCGGGCTCGACGCGAAGCTGGCCGATGTGCGCGTCGCCGACCTGCCGGTGGCCGAACAACAACTCGTCAGCATTGCCAAGGCCGTGTCGCAGGATCCGCGGATCCTGATCCTGGACGAGCCCTCGGCGATCCTCACCGACCGCGAGATCGAGACGATGTTCGGTGCGGTCCGCGGCCTGCGCGAGCGCGGTGTCGCCGTGATCTACATCAGTCACCGGCTCGACGAGCTGGCCCAGATCACCGACCGGGTCACGGTTCTGCGCGACGGCGAGGTCGTCGCCAGTCGGCCCACCGCCGAGCTGTCGGTGCGCGACGTGGCCGAGCTCATGGTGGGCCATGCCCTCGACACCAAGGCCGTGACCCGCCAGGTCGACGACCAGCAGCCGGCTCTGGAGGTCTCCCAACTCAGCCGCAGTCCGAAGTTCAGCGATGTCGGCTTCCGGGTGCGCCCCGGCGAGATCGTCGCGTTGTACGGGCTGATCGGCTCCGGCGCCGGTGACGTCGTACGCGCGCTGTTCGGCATCGCCCCGGCCGACTCCGGCGTCGTACGAATCGCCGGCGAGGACGTGACGCTCGGCTCGCCCGCGGACGCGGTGGCCAAGGGCATCTCCATGCTTCCCGGCAACCGCAAGGTGCAGGGCGTCTTCGGCTCCAAGAGCATCGCCTTCAACATCTCCAGCGCGCACCTGCCGCTGCTCAGCGCGTGGGGAGTCTGGGTCGACCGCAAGCGCGAGCGGAGCATCGCCAAGGACCTCATCAAGCGCATCTCCATCAAGGCACCGGGCCCCACGACCACCGTGCACAACCTCTCCGGCGGTAACCAGCAGAAGGTCGTGCTGGCCCGCCAGTTGGTCGAGCGGCCGCGGATCCTGCTGCTCGAGGAGCCGACGCAGGGTGTCGACGTCGGCGCCAAGGACGAGATCCACCGGATCATCGTCGACCTCGCCGACGCCGGCGGTGCCGTCCTGGTGGTCTCCTCGGATCTGCCCGAAGTGCTCCAACTCGCCGATCGCGTGCACGTCATGCGCGCGGGACGGTTGACCGCGGAGTTCCCCCGCGGCGCCCGGCAGGCCGACCTGCTCGCTGCGGCCGCCGGCGACGAGATGACCGCCCAGGCGAGCGCGTGATGGCCGTCGCCACGGAGGTTCCCCCGGCGCAGCGGCGCCGGCCGATCGCCAGGTCGTTGGAAGGTCAGGAGCTGGCACTTCTCGTCGTACTCGCCCTGCTCTGGCTGGCCCTTTCCATCGGCACCAGCACGTTCCTCACCCAGTCGAACATCAGCAACATGCTGTATTCCGTCGCCCCGATCGCACTGATCGGCATCGGGATGACGGCGGTGATCGTCACCGGGGGCATCGACGTCTCCGTGGGCAGCATGACGGCGGTCGTGATGGTCGTCGTGGCCAAACTGATCCGCGACAACGGGGCGCCGCTGCCCGAGGCGCTGCTCGTCGCACTCGTCGTCGGCATCATCCTCGGCGCGGTCAACGGCGTGCTGGTCTCCTTCGGCGGCATCCACCCGATCATCGTCACCTTCGGCACGCTCAACCTGTTCCGCTTCGTGGCGCTGCGGCTGTTCGAGAACAAGCAGATCACCGGAGTGCCCGACACGTTCGCGATCCTCGGTGGCGGCAAGCGCGGTGAGACATTCGGCATCCCGAACGCCTGGTGGCTGGCCATGTTGCTGGCGGCTCTCATGTGGTGCTACATGCGCTACTGGGCCACCGGGCGGCACTGGTACGCCATCGGCAACGACGCCGCCGCGGCCCGGTTGGCCGGCATCCGGGTCCGTCGACAGGTGATCGCCGCATATGTGCTGACCGGAGCGCTGGTCGGCCTGGCCGGCTGCGTTCTGATCGGAAGTGGCGGCCTGGTGCAGCAGAACGCCGGCAGCGGATTGGAGCTGCGCGTCATCGCCGCGGTCGTGATCGGCGGGACGAGCATCCTGGGCGGGCGCGGGACGGTGCTCGGCACCCTGCTCGGCGCCCTGCTCGTCGGCACGCTGACCAGCGCGATCACTCTGCTCGGCTGGCGCAGCGAGCTCATCGAGCTGTTCATCGGAGCGTTCATCCTCGTGGCGGTCGGGGTGGACCTCGTCCGCGAGCGCCGGCGGAGGACAAGATGACGACGCAGACGACGGCACCGGCACCGCGGCCGGCCGAGCGCACGCCCTCGATCGGCCGCCGGGCACTCAACCTGGTGCTCTCCGAGCGGGTGTGGCTGCTCGCCGTGCTGCTGGTCCTGGTCGTGGGCTGGTTCATGGTGCTCGGCAACCAGGGATACCTCGTGGCGCCGTACGACACCGACTATCTCGCCGCGACGCTGGACTCGTTCGTGCCGCTATGCCTGCTGGCCCTCGCCGAACTCGCCGTCATCCTGTCCGGCCGCGGCGGGATCGACCTGTCCGTCGGCTCGATCGTGAGCCTGGCCGGGATGGCGTTCGGCTTCATGGTGGGTATCTGGCACTGGCCGCTGCTGGTCGCGCTCGTCCTGACGGCCCTGGTTGGCGGGGTGCTCGGTGCGGTCAACGGCCTGCTGGTCGCCTACCTCGGCTTCCCGGCGCTCATCGCGACCCTCGCGACCTACTACGCCTTCGGCGCGCTGGCCCTGCTCAGCCACAACAACGCGCCGATCTCGACCAAGGCGATCCAGGACTCCCACTCGCTGACCCGGACCATCTCGCTGCCGCTGGGCAACCAGGTGCCCGACGTTCCCCTGCAGGTGATCACCTTCACCCTGCCGGTCCTCATCGTCGTGTGGCTGCTGATCAACCGCTCGTCGTACGGCCGGCGGATCTACGGGATCGGGACCAACGACGTCGCCGCGCGCTTCGCCAACATCAACGTGCGCCGGACCCGGTTCATGGCCTACGTCATTTCCGGACTGCTGTCGGGAATCGCGGCCGTGGTCACGGTCGCGCAGTTCGCCTCGGCCCGGCCCGATGCCGGCAGCGTGGGCAACGGCATGGCGCTGCCTGCCATCACGATCGCCGTCCTCGGCGGCGTCGCCATCGTCGGCGGCATCGGGCGGGTCGCCGGGGTCATCCTCGCCGCACTGCTCGTGGTCTGGCTGAACGCCGGGATCCTGTTGTTCTTCGAGGGCTCGGACGGCAGCCAGTTCCAGCTCTTCGCCCTCGGCCTCCTGCTGATCCTCTCCGCCCTGCTCAACGCCTACAGCCTGCGTCGCGGGCGGGGCGCCGGCTGAGATGACAGCCCGGCACCGACATCTGATGAAAGAAGCGCAAGCATGACCGATATCAGCGCCGTCAAGGCCGCACTGCGGCAGCAGCGGATCGAAACGCCTTCGTGGGGCTACGCCAACTCGGGCACCCGGTTCAAGGTGTTCGCCCAGGAGGGCGTGCCGCGTACGGCCGAGGAGAAGATCGACGACGCCGCGCAGGTGCACCGCCTCACCGGCATCGCCCCGGCGGTGGCGTTGCACATCCCATGGGACCGGGTCGACGACTTCACCGCGCTGGCGAAGTACGCGACCGAGCAGGGCGTCGAGCTCGGCGCCATCAACTCCAACGTCTTCCAGGACAACGACTACCGCCTAGGCAGCGTCTGCCATCCGGACCCGGGCGTGCGGCGCAAGGCGATCGATCATCTCCTCGAGTGCATCGACGTCATGGACGCCACCGGCTCGCGCGACCTGAAGCTGTGGTTCGCCGACGGGACCAACTATCCGGGCCAGGACGACCTGCGTACGCGCCAGGACCGCCTCGCCACCGCACTTCGGGAGGTCTACGACCGGCTCGGCGAACACCAGCGGATGCTGCTCGAGTACAAGCTCTTCGAGCCGGCGTTCTACTCCACCGACGTGCCGGACTGGGGCACGTCGTACGCGCACTGCCTCGAGCTCGGCGACAAGGCCCAGGTGGTCATCGACACCGGCCACCACGCGCCGGGCACCAACATCGAGTTCATCGTCGCGTTCCTGCTCCGCGCCGGGAAGCTCGGCGCCTTCGACTTCAACAGCCGGTTCTATGCCGACGACGATCTGATGGTCGGCGCTGCAGACCCGTTCCAGCTGTTCCGGATCATGCACGAGATCGTGCAAGGTGATGCCCTCGGTCCGGCTGCGGGCATCGCCTTCATGCTCGATCAGTGCCACAACATCGAGGCCAAGATCCCGGCGATCATCCGCTCGGTGATGAACGTGCAGGAGGCCACGGCCAAGGCGCTGCTGATCGACGCGTCGGCCCTGGCATCGGCCCAGCACGCGGGAGACGTTCTCGCGGCGAACGCCGTGCTGATGGACGCCTACAACACCGACGTACGCCCGCTGCTTGCCGAGCTCAGGCAGGAGATGGGCCTCGACCCCGACCCCGTCGCGGCGTACGCCCGGTCGGGGTACGCCGAGCGCATCACCGCCGACCGCGTCGGCGGCCAGGCAGCGGGATGGGGTGCCTGA
>JBAVXU010000106.1:0-2384 GCA_049698415.1 Mycobacteriales bacterium | reverse complement strand
TTAGCTTGACAGCTAAATAACCGCATGGTTAAGTGTCGTGGACCGGATCGACGCGCTGGGAGGCGAGATGGCTGGAGCGGTGGCTCAGCTCGACGCGACGTTCACGGCGCTGGCCGACCCGACCCGGCGCGCGATCGTGGCTCACCTGGCCCGCTCGGACGCCACGGTCAACGAGTTGGCTGCCCCGTTCGACATCAGCCTGCCGGGGATCTCGAAGCACCTCAAAGTGCTCGAACGCAGCGGGCTGATCTCGCGTACCCGACAGGGTCAGTTCCGGCCCTGTCATCTGGAGGCAGACGTGCTCGACGCCGCGGTGAGCTGGATCGAGGACAACAGGCGGATCTGGTCCGAGCGGTTCGACAAGCTCGACGAACACCTGCGTGACATCCAACGTGCAACCAACCACAGAGAGCGAGACGGACAGTGAGTGGTACGACGCCACAGCATGCGGACATCGTCTACACGCGCGTCTTCGACGCGCCGAGGGCACTGGTCTTCCAGTGCATGACAGAGCCCGAGCACCTGACCCACTTCTGGGGACCGACCGGCATGAACACCCCGCTCGACGGCATCACGGTCGACGCTCGACCCGGCGGGGCTTTCGAGACCGTGATGGTCAACGATTCCGACGGCTCGACGTACCAGATGCGTGCGGTGTTCGACGAGATCGTCGCACCCGAACGCATGGTGTGGACCGAGCCCGGCTCCGGCGTGACCACCACGTCGACCTTCCGGGACCTGGGCGAGTCGCGCACCGAGGTGCGGATCGAGCAGGCGAACGTTCCCGAGGCGTTCCGTTCACCGGAGGCGCAGGCCGGGTTCGCCACGTCGCTCGATCGGCTTGCCGCGTACGTGTCGAAGCTCGCCACAGACAGGGGGACCTCCTCGTGACGACCGTTGTGGCCACGGGCGCCCAGCTGCGTGAGCTGATTGCGGCCGAACGGCGAGGGCTCGCCGACGCGCTGGCCGAGCTGCCTGCGTCATCGTGGGAAGCACCGACCCTGTGCACGGGATGGCGCGTCCGCGAGCTGATCGCCCACCAGACGATGCCCTTCCGGTACTCCACCCCACGGTTCCTGACCGAACTCGCCAGGTCCGGCGGACGTTTCCACCGGATGGCCGACCGCGTGGCCCGGCGGGACGCGGTCATGACGCCCGCCGAGCTGTTCTCTGCCCTCCGTGACAACGCGGAGTTCCCCTGGAAGCCGCCGGGTGGCGGGTTCGAGGGCGCCTTGACCCACGACGTCGTCCACGGGCTGGACTTCACGGTTCCGCTCGGCCTCGGCCGCCGGGTGTCGGCGGAGGCGCTGGCGGTGGTGCTGCCCAACGTGGCCACGCCGGGCACGCTCAAGCATTTCGACGTCGACCTCACCGACATCGAACTGCGGGCAGAGGACATGGACTGGTCCTACGGCACCGGGCAGGTGGTCTCGGGCTCGGCACAGGAGCTGCTGCTTGTGATGTGCGGACGCCGGTTGCCCGCCGGCTCCTTGCGCGGCGACGCCGCCCCCCGGTTCACCACCACCTGACCGAACAGCAGGGGCGTCTGCGCTCTCCTGCCTCACCTGACAGGCTGGCGGGATGCGCGTACTGGTGGCTGGAGCTTCGGGGTTCGTGGGCAGTCGGCTGTGCACCGCCCTTGAGGAGGCCGGCCACGAGGTGCGCGCGATGACCCGGCACCCCGATCGTTACCACGGGGCAGGCACGCCGGTCGCCGGCGACGTCTCCGACGAGGCCAGTCTCAAGGCGGCTGCCGAGGGGTGCGAGGCGGCCTACTACCTCGTTCACTCCCTGGACGTGGAGGACTTCAGAGTCAAGGACGCCGCCGCGGCACGAGCGTTCGCAGCAGCCGCAGCTGAGGCGGGGCTGCAGCGCATCGTCTACCTCGGCGGGCTCGGCGACGACAAGGACGACCTGTCCGAGCACCTGCGCAGTCGTCGCGAGGTCGAGGGGCTGCTGGGTTCGACCGGGGTGCCCGTCACGACACTGCGAGCCGGCATCATCATCGGCAACGGCGGCATCTCCTGGGAGTTGACCCGCCAGCTCGTCGAGCACCTGCCGGCGATGATCACGCCGCTGTGGGTCCGGACTCGTACGCAGCCCATCGCCCTGCCCGATGTCGTGCGCTACCTCGTCGGTGTTCTCACCAGGGAGGAGGCGGCCGGGCGCAGCTACGACATCGGCGGCCCCGAGGTGCTGGAATACATCGAGATGATGCGGCGGCTGGCCGCCATCCAGGGCCGCTCTCTGCTGATCGTGCCGGTGCCACTGCTCACCCCGAGCCTGTCCGCGCGGTGGCTGGCTCTCGTCACCAGCGTCGACACCCAGACCGGCCGTTCGCTGATCGACTCCATGAGCAACGAGGTCGTCGTACGCGACGACAG
>JBAVXU010000105.1:0-4853 GCA_049698415.1 Mycobacteriales bacterium | reverse complement strand
ACCATGCCGAGGGCGCCGACGACGGCGACGCGGCATTCGGCTTCGCCGTACGGGCGGGAGATCGCGCCGCAGAACTGTCCTCGCATCGTGAGGCGATTGCACAGTACGAACGCGCGCTGCGCTTTGCCGGCAAGGAGCAACCGGCCGTCGTCGCGGACCTCTACGACCGGCTGGCCGGCGAGACGTCGCTCATCGATCGGTGGCAGGAGTCCGCCGAGGCGCGGGACCACGCGCTGGCGCTGTGGCGTCAGGGCGGCGACCGGCTCCGCGAAGGCGACGATCTGCGCCGCCAGTCCCGTGCGATGTGGCGGCTGTGCCGGGGCAAAGAGGCCACCGAATGTCTGAACGCGTCGCTGGAGGCGCTGGAGCCGCTGGGTGCCACGGCAGAGTTGGCGTGGGCCTACGCCTTGCACGCGATGTACGTGGAGGATGCCGAAAAGAGCATCGAGTTCGCCCGCAAGGCGCGGCAGATCGCAGAGCACCTCGAGATCCCGGCGCTGCTCAGTGATGCGCTCAACACCGAGGCGTGCGTCCAATTCGCCGCCGGCGGCGACTGGGTCCCCATCATGCGGCGTGCGCTCGATATCGCCCTGGCAGCCGACGCGACTGAGCAGGTCGGCCGGGCGTACGCGAACATGCTGGAGTCGTTCTACGCGGGCATGCGCTTCGCCGACGCGGAGCCGTACTTCGTCGATGGGCTGCGCTACTGCGACGACCATGAAATCTCCACCTTCCTGAGTTGCTTGCTGGGTAGTCGCGTTCTTGTGCTCGCCACCACCGGACGGTGGGCCGAAGCGCTCGAAGTGGGCGGGACCCTGCTGAGCACGGCCAGCCCGTCACCGATCAACCGGCTCAACCCGTTGATGGGAGTTGGCGTCGTCCTGGCTCGCCGGGGGGACGACGGCTGGCGAGCTCTGCTTGACGAGGCTGCCGTCGCGGCTGAGGGCACGGACGAAGCCGAATGGATCGCGTTGGCGATGCTCGCCCGCGCAGAGGCCTGCTGGCTCGCGGGAGACGTGGCCCAGGCGGCTGCGGATGTCGCCCTCGCGTATCCGCATGCGATGCACGGCAACCAGTGGGTGCAAGGCCGGCTGGCGGGTTGGCTGCATCGGATCGATGCCGACCTCCCCGTCCCCGCCGACCAGGTCGCTGCGCCCTCCGCCCTCGCGCTGGCCGGTGACTTCCTCGCGGCGGAGCAGGAGTGGACCCGGCTGGGGTGCCCGTACGACGCCGCGCTCGCGTTGTACGACTCCGGGACGGAGGCCGGGCTGCGGGAGGCACTGCGCCGCTTCGAGTCGTTGGGGGCGAACGCCGCCGCTCAGGCCACCCGCCGCGAGATGCGCAAACTTGGCGTGCGCTCCGTACCGTCAGGGGCGCGGGCGGCGACGCGATCCCACCCGCGCGGGCTGACGCCGCGCGAAGGCGAGGTGCTCGAGTTGGTCAGCGCCGGCCTGTCGAATCTCGAGATCGCCACCCGGCTCTTCATCTCAGCGAAGACCGTCGACCACCACGTCTCGGCGGTGCTGAGCAAGCTCGGGGTGTCGACCCGCGTGCTGGCTGCGTCCGAGGCGGAGCGGCTGGGCTTGCTGAGCCCCGCGCACACCTAACTGGGGAATCGCGGGGCCAAGATAGGGAATCGCTCCCGATTCGCCCGGCACGGGGAATTCCTACGTTCGAACGGACCGAGTTTCCGGCGAACGAAGGAGCTAGAAATGCCCCTCTACATGGACATGCACAACCTCGACGGGGCTGTGCAGTTCGACGACGTGGCCAAGGCGCACATGGCCGACCTGCAGACGCAGGGCAAGTACGACGTGCGCTACCTGAGGTACTGGGTCGACGAGGCCAAAGGCAAGGTGTTCTGTCTGGTCGAGGCGCCGTCGTCCGACGCCGCATCGACAGTCCACCGCGAGGCCCACGGCCTGGTGGCTGCCGAGTTCTTCGAGGTCAAGGAGGGCTCGTGATGAGGATCTTCCGTGCGCTCGTCGTGAGCACCGCCGCCGCGGCATTGGTCGGCAGCATGGCGGTCTCTGCCGTGGCCGATCCGTCCGAGCACTCCAGCCCCAACCGCCAGTTGGTGCAGGCCTACCAAGCCACCGGCAAGTACCACAACCTCGCGATCGCCAAGAAGGACGGCTACGGGGAGTTCGCCGACCTGAACGGCATCACCTGCATCGCCATGCCGGGCATGGGCGCGATGGGGATCCACTACGTCAACGGTGGGTACGTGGGGGACCCCACGCTCAACGTGCGGCACCCCGAGGCGCTCGTCTACCGTCCGGGCTCGGACGGACGACTGCACCTGGCAGCACTGGAGTACATCGTGGTGAAGTCAGCCTGGGATGCCAACCACGCGCGGCCGCCGTCGCTGTTCGGGCAGAAGTTCAACTTCACCGATTCGCCCAACCGCTACGGCCTGCCGCCGTTCTACTCCCTGCACGTCTGGCTCTGGCAGTACAACCCGGCCGGACTGTTCCAGATGTGGAACCCGCGGGTGCACTGCCCGTCGACGTGACGTAGTCGTCACTCCGACGGCCCACCGGCCCGACGAGGACACGATCAGCCGGTCGATCCGACCAGCCGAGGGTGTTCTTCGTCGGGCCGGTGGCGGTTCACGTCAGTGCGCTGCGGTCAGCGCGAACAGCCCGGCGATTCCCACTGCGTACAGGAAGAGAACAGCGATGCTGTCGATGCCCAGCCGGGCATGTTCCTTGGCCGGGCGGAACAACAGGCCGGCCATGTAGACCACGGTCAGCAGGGCGCCGAGGCCGGTGAGATAGATGTCCGAGGCGTGTGCGTTGGACAGCACGGACTTGCCCGACACGAGCACCGCCAGGAGGAACAGCACGGGTAAGAACGCGTTGCCGCCGAGGATGTCGCCGAAGGCCAGCTTGTAGTCGCCTGCGCGTGTGGCCGTCAGGCCCGTGCTGAGTTCGGGAAGCGCCGTGGCGGCGGCCAGCACGGTCGCCCCGAACAGCACCCCCGACAGCCCGACGTGCGAGGCGGCGGCCGTACCGCTCTCCTCGGCCAGCGCACCCGCGACGAGGGTGGCGAGTGCGGCGATGCCGAACACCGACGCCACGCGGAAGGTGCTGACACCCATACCGTTGGCGTGATGTGTGCGCTTGTGCATCGAGTGCCCACGCGGCTCCGGCTGGCTGTCCGGCGCTTCGCCGCTGTTGGTCCACGGCAGCTTCGGGCCGGCGCGCTGGGTGAGGTAGAGCCCGACGATCCAGATGGCCGCGATCAGCACCACATCGGGGGAGAGTCGGAAGCGGACCAGGTTCGACGGCAACTGGGTGCCCATGATGACGGCGACAAGCACGGCGAGGACGACGGCGCCTTCGATCACCAGCGTGAGACTCGCGGCTTGGTACGTCAGGGGGCGGCGTTCCCGTACGCCGAACGCATCGAGTGCGACCAGGACCACGGTCTGGATCGCGATGCCGCCAAGGATGTTGCTGACCGCCACGTCCAACTGGCCGCTGGCGGCTGCGGTGAAGGTGATCGCAAGCTCGGGGAGATTCGTCGCGACGGCGAGCAGGATGAGCCCACCCAACGCCTGGCCGAGGTGCAGCCGGATGCTGAGAATGTCGGTGTTGTTGGACAGGAAGATCCCGGCCACCCAGATGACGACGGCGCTGAGGACGAAGACCGCAAGATCGCCCCAGAACGGCAGGGTCGGCAACAGGTGCACGTGTGGGCCCTCCGGTTCCGCCGTCGCTCGGTCTCCGATTGTCCACAGCCAGCCCCTCGAGTGCGGACAGGAGGCAGCAAATCCCTTACGATTCTGCGCGTGATGTACCGGCTTGTCTTGATCTGGGCGTGTTGTGCGCTAGCCGTGGCAGGCTGCGCGGCCAAGCCTGAGCAAGGAGCAGAGCCCCCGCCGAAGGCGACCCCGTCGGCATCACCCAGCCCCACACTGCCTGCGGTGCCGAACGACCTCAAGTCGGCCATCCCGGTCATGGCGAGGGCCTACCTCGACGAGCGAAGTCTTGCTATTCGCACGGCAGATAGCGCGCGGCTTCGCGCGCTAGCCACGCCGGACTGCCCCTGCCAAGCATTCGCAGACCGCATCGATGCCGATTGGCACCGGGGCCGAGTCGACGCACCAAACTTCTATGCGATCGAACGCTTAGGTGTGGTGATCCTCACCAGCAAGACAACGGGCCACGTGACTGTCTTCTATAGGTCCCACGGGTACCGGGTCATCGACGCGCAGGGGAGGGTGCTCGTCAACGTACCTCCCGACAGCAAGACAGAGAGCACCGTCGTGCACGTTGGCAAATTCGGCAGCGCGTGGAGGGTTTTCCGTGTGGTCAACATCGTCTACTAAGTTGCTCCACGGCGCGGCTGCGCTCCTTTTGGCGACCGGCTTTTTGATCTGTTCGGCCCGAGACGCATCGGCATTGCAATGCCCTGGAGATCCAAAGTGCGTCGATGAGAGCATCCACACCACGGTCCACGGCGTAGTGGGCTCGGCGGTTGTGTCGAGTGATGGCCATGGTGGGGTGCGGGAGTTGGCGGGCGGCGGGGAAAACTGCACCAATTGCGCGTGGCGGATCGAACTGTGCGGTGGCTCACCGGGCGCGGCCGGCGGACCGGGACCGTGGGTGTGTAGCGACCGGACGATCGTCTGTCAGCCGGCCGGTCCAGGCAGCACCGGCCGCTGGTACGCCAGGTTCTTCAGCAACACCGGCAGCACCGGCCCGTGGGAAGACCGCGGTGTGGTCTGCATCGGCACCGGTGAGACGCCGGTCTCCACCGACGCCCTGTTCGGGCAGATCCGCGGCTACGTCGACCAACTCATCCCCGCCGCACCCACCGTCAGCATGCAACCCGCCGGCACCACC
>JBAVXU010000104.1:0-16932 GCA_049698415.1 Mycobacteriales bacterium | reverse complement strand
GGCCAGACCAACCAGCCACCACGGCGCACCTGAATGGCCGGGCCGAGCAGGCGTGCCCAGGGCGCCGGTCGCGGCCCGTCCCGAGCCGGTGGCCGGCGCCGCTGACGGGCGGACCGGGTCGACGCCGTCCGGCTCGACCAGCTTGCCCACGGGTTTGCTGCCTGCAGGCAGCGCGAACGCCCAGTCGAGCAGCGCCTCGGCCTGCTTGCCGTAGGTCCGGTCCGCCCGCACCATGCTGACGATGTACGTCCGGCCGCCACGGGTGGCCGCGCCGATGAACGTGTGCTGGGCGGCGTCGGTGAAGCCGTCCTTGATGCCGATCGCTCCCGGATAACCGTCGCGGTACATCCGGTTCTTGTTCTGGATCGCGAAATGCGAGCCGCCGGCCGCGCCGAACGTCGACTGGCGCATGGCGACGTAGCGCCGGAAGCTCGGCAGCTTCATGGTCGCGCGGTTGATCAGCGCGAGGTCGTACGGCGAGGTCATCTGACCCGGCGCGTCGAGCCCGGACGGCGTCCCCGCGAAGGTGTCCAGGGCGCGCAGCTGGCGGGCCTTGGCGTTCATGTCCGCCACGGTCTGCGCGCGGCTGCCGTCAGCCCGGGCCAGCAGCTCGGCCGCGTCGTTGCCGGACATCATCAGCAGCGCCTGGAACAACTGCTCGATGGAGTACTTGCCGTTGGGGATGATGCCGACCCTGGTGCCGTCGACCGCGGCATCGGAGTTGTCAGCCACCAGCACCCGGCCGGGGTCCAGCCTGGGCAGCAGGACCAATGCGGTCAGCGTCTTGAGCGTGCTCGCCGGCGGCGAGTGCAGGTGGGGGTTGCGGGCGGCATAGACGGCCCCGCTGTCGAGATCGGCGACGACGAAACCGGCCGCAGTCACGCTCCGCGGCACGGCTGGCGTGCCTGCCGAGGTGATCGTTCCGGTCGTGGCCATCTCGGGTCCGCCGACGACTTCAGATCCGGCCCGGCTCGGGGCAGTGCCCGATGCGGCGAGGGCCGAGGGACACCAGGCCGCTCCGGTGATGACCAGCGCGCTGATCAGCGCGGAAATGACCCGAATCGGACGCCGGGCGGGCAACGGTCGCATCAGATCGGAGGCTAACAGCCGAGCGTGGCCACACAGGGCGCCACGCGGCGCGTCACGAATGGGTGACGCTTCACCAATGCCTGACCTACGGCGATAGGCTGCGAAAAAAGAGGCGCGGTATCTCGCCACGCCCGTTGGAAGGAGAACCCTCTTGCGTCGGAAGCGTGCATTGGCCCTCACGGCCGTACTGGCCACAGCCGCGCTGAGCGTGGCTGCCTGCGGAAGCAGCAACTCCGGTGGCGGCGGTGGTGGTGTCAGCAAGAAGACGGTCAAGGTGGGTTTGGCCTTCGACATCGGCGGCCGCGGGGACAAGTCGTTCAACGACGCCGCCTACACCGGCCTGCAAAAGGTCAAGTCGGATCTCAACATCGACTCCAAGGAATTGTCAGCCGCTCCGGGTGAGCCCGAAGCTGCCAAGGAGACCCGACTCAAGCTGCTGGCCTCGGGTGGTTACAACCCGGTGGTTGCAGTGGGGTTCGCCTATGCCGGCGCAGTCAAGAAGATCGCTCCGCAGTTCCCCAACACCAAGTTCGCACTCATCGACAGCACCGACACCCTGGCACCCAACGTCAGCAACCTGGTGTTCGCCGAGGAGCAAGGCTCGTTCCTCGTCGGGGCGGCAGCCGCCCTCAAGAGCAAGAGCAAGAACGTCGGCTTCATCGGCGGGGTGCAGGTGCCGCTGATCGGCAAGTTCGAGGCGGGCTACAAGGCTGGCGTCGCGGCGGTGGACAAGAACATCAAGGTGCAGGTCAAGTACCTCACCCAGCCACCGGACTTCACCGGCTTCAACGACCCGGCCAAGGGCAAGACCGCGGCCGAGGGCATGTATGACGCGGGTGCTGACGTGGTCTACGCCGCCGCCGGCGGCTCCGGGACCGGTGTTTTCCAGGCGGCCAAGGGCAAGGGCAAGCTGGCGATCGGCGTCGACTCCGACCAGTACCAATCGGCGGCTGCCGATCTCAAGCCGGTGATCATGACCTCGATGCTCAAGCGGGTCGACACGGCAGTATTCAACTTCGTCAAGGACTTCGGTGACGGCAACTTCAAGGCCGGCCCCCTGATCTTCGACCTCAAGAGTGACGGGGTCGGCTACTCGAAGAGTGGTGGTCAGGTCGACGACATCGCGAGCAAGCTCGATGACTACAAGCAGCAGATCATCGACGGCAAGATTCAGGTTCCGACCAAGCCGTAACACGCCGTTGGCGCGGGCCCGGGAGGGGGCGGTACCTTCTCCCGGGCCCGTACTGCACTCCAAGGAGCGTGCGCCATATCCGTTTCGACGCAAATGCCCCCTCCCGCGACAACTCCTGGCGAGGTCGCGGTGGAGCTCGCGGGCATCACCAAGCGATTCCCCGGGGTCGTGGCGAACTCCGACGTCAACATCGCGGTGCGGCGGGGCGAGGTCCACGCGATAGTCGGTGAGAACGGCGCCGGCAAGTCGACCCTGATGAAGATCCTCTACGGCATGCAGAAGCCGGACGAAGGCACCATCTCCGTCAACGGCAGCCGGGTGACCTTCTCCACTCCCGCGGACGCCATTGCTGCGGGCATCGGCATGGTGCACCAGCACTTCATGCTCGCCGACAACTTCACCGTTCTCGAGAACGTCGTCCTGGGCAGCGAGCCGCGGCGCGGCCTGGCGCTCGACCGGCGCGCCGCCCGGGCCAAGATCCAAGAGATCTCGCGGTCGTACGGCATGAACGTCGATCCCGACGCCATGGTCGAGGACCTCGGCGTCGGAGACCGGCAACGGGTCGAGATCCTCAAAGTCCTCTTCCGCGGGGCTCGCATCCTCATCCTCGACGAGCCGACAGCCGTGCTGGTCCCGCAAGAGGTCGACGAGTTGTTCGCCAACCTCGAGGAGCTCAAGTCCGAGGGCCTCACCGTCATCTTCATCTCGCACAAGCTCGACGAGGTCCTCAAGGTGGCCGACGCCATCACCGTGGTCAGGCGCGGCACCACGGTCGCATCGGTCAAGCCGGGCGACGTGACCGCCCGCGATCTTGCCCAGCTCATGGTCGGCAGTGAGTTGCCTGTTCCCGAGCTGCGGGACTCCACCGTGACCGAGCGCATCGAGCTCGCGGTCGAGGGGCTGACGGTGTTCACCCCCGACGGGAGGGCGGTCGTGGACGACGTGTCGTTGGCCATCCGCCGCGGCGAGATCCTGGGTATCGCCGGCGTCGAGGGAAACGGGCAGGCCGAGCTGGTCGAGGCGATCATGGGGATGCGGCCGATCGAGGCCGGCCGGATCCGGTTGGGCCGCGCAGACATCACGGCCTGGTCGACGCGGCAGCGCCGCGAGGCCGGCATCTCCTACGTCCCCGAGGACCGGCAGCGACACGGGCTGCTGCTGGATTCCCCGCTGTGGGAGAACTCGGCGCTCGGCCACCAGACGATGCCACCGAACTCCAAAGGGTTCTTCATGGACCGTGGCGGCGCACGCAGGGACTGCGACCGCATCGTGCGCGACTTCGACGTGCGTACGCCGGGCATCGACGTGCCGGCGTCGGCGCTCTCCGGCGGCAACCAGCAGAAGCTGATCGTCGGGCGTGAGATGGGTTGTCATCCCAAGGTGCTGGTGGCCGCACACCCGACGCGCGGCGTGGACGTTGGGGCGCAGGCAGCGATCTGGGATGACCTGCGCGCCGCGCGCAGCGCCGGGCTTGCCGTACTCCTCATCTCGGCCGACCTCGACGAGTTGATCGGGATGTCCGACACCCTCCGGGTGATCCTGCGTGGCCGGCTGGTGGCGCAGGTCGACCCGAAGGAAGTGACGCCGCAAGAGCTCGGCGGTGCCATGACCGGTGCGCAGGAGGGCAAGTGAGGGAACGGCTTGCCCCTCGGCGGATCATGCTCCTGCTGGCCGCTCCACTGCTCGCTCTGCTCTTCGCCGCCGTCGTGTCGGCGATCCTGCTGGCCACCAGCGGCGCCGATCCACTGTTCACCTTCAGGTCGATGTACGACTTCGGCATCAAGCCCGACCAGATTGTCAACTCGATCAACCAGGCGACCACTTACTACCTCGCCGCGATCGCGGTAGCGATCGGGTTCCGGATGAACCTGTTCAACATCGGAGTCGACGGGCAGTACCGCCTGGCCGCACTTCTCGCGGCCTACGTCGGCGGTGCCGTCAACCTGCCGCCGCCGGTGCACATCGCGTTGATCCTCGTCGTCGCGATGGTGGTCGGCGCCGGCTGGGCGAGCATCGCAGCGGTGCTCAAGGTCCGCCGCGGGGTGAGTGAGGTCATCTCCACGATCATGCTCAACGCGATCGCGACCGCCATCGGTGCCTACCTGCTCAACCCCGACCGGCTCGCCGTCTCGGTGGCCGGCAGCAACAACATCGGCACCAAGCCGATCGGCCCGTCCGGCCAGATTCCCGGGCTACCCTACGGCGGGACCAGCAACAAGATCTTCGGCCTGGTCATTCTCGCCGTGCTCATCGGGGTGGGCTACCACATCCTGCTCAATCGGACGCGGTTCGGCTTCGACCTGCGGGCCACCGGCATCTCGTCGACGGCGGCGGTCGCGAGTGGTGTCACCGTCCGCAGGATGGTCGTCACGACGATGCTGATCTCCGGCGGCGTCGCCGGGCTGGTCGGCATGCCGCAGCTGCTGGGCTCCTCGTATACGTACTCCCTGGACTTCCCGGCCGGACTGGGCTTCGCGGGTATCGGTATTGCCCTGCTCGGGCGCAACCACCCCGTCGGCATCGCATTCGGTGCGCTGCTGTTCGGCTTCCTCGACCAGTCCTCGCAGATCCTCGACCTGCAGGGTGTTCCCAAGGAGATCGTGCAGATCATGCAGGCCACGATGGTGCTCTCGGTGGTCGTCGCCTACGAGGTCGTACGCCGCTACCGGCTGCGCCAGCAGCAGCGGGAGGTCGGCGCCGAACTCGCCGAGTCACCTCCTGATTCCGGCCTGCGAGCGGGGGTTCCGGCGTGACCGGCAGCGGCACCGACTTCCAGCGGCCGGTTTCTGCCGGGCTGCGGGGCAAGGTCTCGGTCAACGCCCTGACACCGATGCGGGTGCTGCTGCTCGTCGCCGGAATGCTGGTCCTGGTCTCGGCCGTGCGTGTGTTCACGTCGGCAAATGACGTGACCTCCAGCGGCACGGTCCGCGCAGCGCTGGCCACGGCGGTGCCCATCGCCATGGCCGGACTCGGCGGCCTGTGGTCCGAACGCGCCGGTGTGGTCAACATCGGCCTCGAGGGCATGATGATTCTCGGCACGTGGTTCGGGGCCTGGGCCGGCTATCAGTGGGGCCCGTGGACCGGCGTCCTCGTGGGCATTCTCGGCGGCTGCCTCGGTGGCCTGATCCATGCGGTGGCCACGGTCGGTTTCGGCGTCGACCACATCGTCTCCGGTGTGGCGATCAACCTGCTCGCTCTTGGCCTGGCCCGTTACCTCTCGGTGATCGCGTTCACCGGCAAGTCCGGCGGTGGCGCCACCCAGTCACCGCAGGTCGGCGACATCACGACCATTTCGGTGCCGTGGCTGTCCGACTGGCTCGGCACGATCGAGAAGCATGGCTGGTTCCTCGCATCCGATCTCGCCGGCATCGTCCGCGGCCTGTGCACCAACCTGTCGTTGCTGACCGTGGTCTGTGTGCTGCTCATCCCGTTGTCGTTCTATGTCCTCTGGCGCACGGCCTTCGGCCTGCGGTTGCGCTCGGCCGGAGAGAACCCCGGCGCCGCGGAGTCCCTCGGCGTCAACGTCTATCTGATGAAGTACGTCGCCGTGATCGCCTCGGGTGGCTTCGCCGGTCTGGGCGGGGTGTTCCTGTCCGAGGTCGCGTCGAGCATCTACCGCGAGGGGCAGACCGGCGGCCGCGGGTTCATCGGCCTCGCAGCGATGATCTTCGGCAACTGGCGACCCGGTGGACTGGCCGCCGGGGCCGGGCTGTTCGGCTACGCCGACGCACTCCAGTTACGGCAGTCCTCCGCGGTGCATGCCCTGCTGTTGTTCGTCGGGGTGCTCCTGCTCGCGATGGCTGCCCGCAGCGCGTGGCGCAAGCGGTGGGTCGGCGCGGCCATGGCCGCCGTGAGCGGCGTCGGCTTCCTGTTGTGGTACTTCCTCGCCGACCAGGTGCCGAGCCAGTTCGTCGGCGCCACGCCGTACGTCACGACCCTGGTGGTGCTGGCGGTGGCCTCGCAGCGGCTGCGGATGCCCGCCGCGGACGGACTGCCCTACCGCCGCGGGCAGGCTGGGTGAACCCCGTCGTCGACTGGGAGGCACTGCGGGTGACCGCCCGCGAGGCGGCGACTCGCGCCTATGCGCCGTACTCCAACTTCCCGGTCGGCGTCGCCGCCCTGGTCGACGACGGCCGCGTCATCGTGGGCTGCAACGTCGAGAACGCGTCGTACGGGCTGGGGCTGTGCGCCGAGTGCGGGCTGGTGTCCGAACTCCATTCGACCGGCGGTGGCCGGCTCGTCGCGCTGGCCTGCGTCGGCCCGGGCGGCGGCCCGTTGATGCCGTGCGGGCGCTGTCGTCAACTGCTGTGGGAGCACGGCGGTGCAAGTCTGCTCGTCGACACGGTCGACGGGGCGCGGCCGATGAGCGAGTTGCTGCCCAAAGCGTTCGACACCGAGGCGCTCAAGGCCGAGAGGCGACCGGGCAGATGACCTCCTTCGACACGGTGGAGCTCATCCGGATCAAGCGCGACGGCGGGACATTGTCGGACGCGCAGATCGACTGGGTGGTCGCGGCGTACACCGACGGCCGGGTCGCCGACGAGCAGATGTCCGCGCTGTGCATGGCGATCCTGCTCCGCGGCATGTCCTCCGACGAGGTGTCGCGATGGACCGGGGCGATGCTTGAGTCCGGCGAGCGGATGGACCTCTCCGACGTCGGTCGTCCGACGGTCGACAAGCACTCCACGGGCGGCGTCGGTGACAAGATCACGCTCCCCCTGGCGCCGCTCGTCGCCGCTTGCGGCGCGGCCGTACCCCAGCTGTCCGGGCGAGGCCTGGGGCACACCGGTGGCACCCTCGACAAGCTCGAGTCCATCCCCGGCTGGCGGGCCGCGCTCTCCGGCGAGGAGTTCATGCGCCAGTTGCGTGATGTGGGTGCCGTGGTGTGCGCCGCCGGGGCGGACCTGGCGCCGGCGGACAAGAAGCTCTACGCGCTGCGCGATGTCACCGGCACGGTCGAGGCGATCCCGTTGATCGCCAGCTCGATCATGAGCAAGAAGATCGCCGAAGGCGTCTCGGCCCTGGTGCTCGACGTCAAGGTCGGAACCGGGGCGTTCATGAAGGAGGCCGACTCGGCCCGCGAGCTGGCGTCGGTGATGGTCGAGTTGGGCGAGGCCTACGGCGTGACGACGGTTGCTCTGCTGACCGCCATGGACCAGCCGCTGGGATTCACCGCCGGCAACGCACTCGAGGTGACCGAGTCGCTCGAGGTCCTGGCCGGCGGCGGCCCGGCCGATGTCGTCGAGCTGACCGTGACACTGGCCCGAGAGATGCTCGGCGCCGTGGGGTTGACCGACATCGACCCCGCCGATGCGCTGCGCGACGGCAGGGCGATGGATGTCTGGCGCCGGATGGTGGTCGCACAGGGCGGTGATCCCGATGCCCCGCTGCCGCAGGCGCGCGAGACCCATGTCGTACGTTCACCCGCCTCCGGGGTGCTGCAGCGCCTCGATGCGATGGCGGTCGGCGTCGCCGCATGGCGCCTCGGCGCCGGTCGCGCCCGCAAGGAAGACCCGGTGTCGGCAGGTGCGGGTGTGCTGATGCACGCCAAGGTCGGCGATCGCGTGGTCGAAGGGGCTCCGCTGTTCGAGTTGCACGCCGACTCCGTGGACCGGTTCGACCGCGCGCTTGCTGCTCTTGAGGGCGGCTACCAGGTCGGTGCGGTGGCCGCCAAGACCCCGCCCATCGTCCTCGACCGCATCGGAGGCTGACCCCGTGCCGCAACTGATCGACACTCCCGCCCGCATCCCGGTGCCCGGCGGCAAGGTCATCGAGGAGTTCGTCGGCCAGGTCGCGACGCAGAGCGCCGGCGTGTCCGTCGCACGGATGACGTCGCCGGGCGGCTGGGAAGAACCCCCGCAGACACCGGAGTTCGACGAGGTCACGGTCGTGCTCAGCGGCACCGTACGAATCGAGTCGGACAGCGGCGTTCTCGACGTCGGTGCTGGTCAGGCAGTGCTCACCCGGGCCGGGGAGCGAGTGCGGTATTCCACCCCCGGTGCCGACGGTGCGCAGTACGTCGCCGTCTGCGTGCCCGCTTTTGCCATCGAGCTTGTTCACCGCGAGGACACCTAGCCTCATCACCTGCGGGTGATCTTGCCGGGTAGGTTGGCGCGATGGACGCCACCAACGCCAACCTGGCCTATTCCGACATCCGCCGCGCCCCCAAGGTCCTGCTGCACGACCACCTCGACGGCGGCGTCCGGCCGGCCACGATCGTGGAGCTGGCCGCGGAGAACGGCTACGACGACCTGCCGCACAGCGACGTTGCCGACCTGACCCGGTGGTTCACCGAGTCGGCCAGCTCGGGTTCACTGGTGCGCTATCTGGAGACGTTCGTGCACACGCTCGGCGTGATGCAGACACCCGAGGCGCTGACCAGGGTGGCCGCCGAATGCGCGCAGGACCTCGCTGACGACGGCGTGGTCTACGCCGAGGTGCGCTTCGCACCTGAACTGCACGTCGAGCAAGGCCTGAGCCTGCATCAGGTCATCGACGCCGTGCAGGCAGGTTTCGCGCAGGGCTCCGCCGGGCGCAACATCCGGGTCGGCACCCTGCTCACCGCAATGCGGCATGCCGCACGCTCGCTCGAAATAGCCCAGCTGGCCATCGAATATCGCGACCGTGGTGTCGTCGGCTTCGACATCGCCGGCGCCGAGGCTGGCTACCCGCCCACCCGCCACCTCGACGCGTTCCACTACATGCAGCGCGCCAACGGGCACTTCACGATCCATGCGGGTGAGGCGTTCGGGTTGCCCTCGATCTGGGAGGCCCTGCAGTGGTGTGGTGCCGACCGGCTCGGTCACGGCGTGCGCATCGTCGACGACATCACGGTCAAGGATGACGGCGAGGTGGAGCTGGGTCTGCTCGCGGCGTACGTCCGCGACAAGCGGATCCCACTGGAGATGTGCCCGTCGTCCAACCTGCAGACCGGAGCGGTGAACTCCATCGCCGAGCACCCGATCGGGCTGCTGCGCAGGCTCTACTTCAGAGTCACCATCAACACCGACAACCGGCTGATGAGCGGCACTTCGATGTCGCGCGAGATGGACCTGCTGGCCACGGCGTTCGGATACCGCTGGGAGGACCTCCAGTGGTTCACCGTCAATGCGATGAAGTCCGCTTTCATCCCCTTTGACCAGCGGCTTTCCTTGATCAACGACGTGATCAAGCCGGGTTACGCCCGGCTCATCGCCTCAGCCGGCTGACCTCGACTTCTTCCGGCAATCTCCGTACTTGGCAATCCGCAGGGGGCCCCGCCTGCGAACAAAAGACATTCGCTTCATGTGCAAACCGGGCAATTCGCGTTACGATTACGCTCGGTAAGCCACTACCAACAGAAGGAGAGCACCACATGTCAAGCAGAACAGGTGCGGGCGGCCGCGACATGCTGCAGGTCGCAGCGATGCTCGTCGGCGTAGTGTTCCTGCTCGTCGGTGTGCTCGGGTTCATCCCCGGAATCACCACCGGTGACCTCGCCGCGGCTGGGCACACGTCCCACGCCAAGCTGCTGGGAATCTTCCAGGTCTCGGCCCTCCACAACGCAGTTCACCTGCTGTTCGGTGTGGCCGGTCTGCTGATGGGTCGCAGCCGCTCGGGCGCCAAGTCCTACCTCGTCGGCGGCGGCGTCATCTACCTGGTGCTGTTCGTCCTCGGCCTGGTCATGGTCGGCAAGGAAACCGCCATCAACTTCGTGCCGGTCAACGTGGCAGACAACCTGCTGCACCTGGTCCTGGGCATCGGCATGATCGGCGCCGGCCTGGTCCTCGGCAAGAACACGATCGCGTCCCGCGCGTAGTTCCGCGCAGGCGCACACCCAGCGAAAGGCCGGCCTTCGGGTCGGCCTTTTCGCGCGTCCGGCGTCAGTCGCGGAAGTCCACGGCGGCGCCGAGGCGGGAGATGACGCTGCGCCAGCCGATCGCGAGATTGTCGCCGTCGAGCTTGCGCAACCGGCGCCGGGCCAATAAGCCGCCGTTGCGCAGGTCGTCATCGAGTGAATCCAGTGGCGAGCCGGGAGCCAGCCCGGCGAGGACGTCCGGCAACCCGGCGTACTTCCCCAGGTCACGGGCGCATTCGCCGGCCAGCACCAGCAGCTCGGCATCCCAGGAGTCGGAGCCTTCGCGCAGCATCGTGACCACCATGTCGAGTTGATAGATGCCCATTTCGTCTGGCGTCACGTCAATCTCCGGGGCCTTCCGGACGTCGTCCCAGCCCTCGAGTGCGGTCAGGTCGTGCTCCGCGTCGCTCCGGACGAACTCCGCCAGGCCGTCGGTCGTGTGGAAGGCGAAGACCACCCCGTCGGCGCCGAGGAAGACCGGTTCGGTGCCCTGGTCGCCCTCGCGGTAGTGCCGCAGCGTGTAACCCGAGTCGGCCGGCAGGCAGATCTGCACCGGCTCGACATCGAGGCCGACCCAGAGGGCGAAGGCGTCGGTGGACGCGGGGGGCATGTGCTCACACTCCCATCGGGTGCCACACGGTCTTGGTCTCGACGTAGGACGAGATCCGGGCCAGGCCAGGCTCACCGGACCAGTCGGGCTCGCCGCCCAGCGGCGCACGGATGACCCGCTTGACGTTCTCGGCGGCGGCGCGTTCGAGGTCGGTCTGCAGGTCGTCCGGTGCCCCGCAGAGGTCGATCGCATTGACGTCCATGTGGGCTGCCAGCCACGGCGCCAGCTCGGCGGTGTATCCGGTGAGGACGTTGACCACACCTCCGGGGAGGTCGCTGGTCGCCAGCACCTCGCCGAGTGTGACCGCTGGCAGCGGGCGGTCCTCGGCGGCGACGACCACCACGGTCGAGCCACCGACGATGACCGGCGCCACCACGCTGATCAGGCCGAGCAGGGACGAACCCTGCGGCGCGAGGACGGCGACGACGCCGGTCGGTTCGGGTACGGAGAAGTTGAAGAACGGTCCGGAGACGGCATTGGCACCGCCGAGCACCTGCGAGAGCTTGTCCGACCAGCCGGAGTACCACACCCAGCGATCGATGGCGGCGGTCACCACGGCGTCGGCCTTGCGGTCGGAAAGTCCTTCGCCGGCAGCGACTTCCGCGACGAACTGCGACCGCCGGCCCTCCATGACCTCGGCGACGCGGTAGAGCACCTGCCCCCGGTTGTACGGGGCGGCGGCCGTCCAGCCCGGGAACGCCTTGCGGGCGGCGACGACGGCATCGCGGGCGTCCTTGCGGGAGGCCTGCGCCGCATTGGCGAGGAAGCCGCCCTTGGCGTCGTTGACCACGAAGGACCGGCCCGACTCCGAGCGCGGGAACTTGCCGCCGATGTAGAGCTTGTAGGTCTTGCGCACCGCGAGCCGCTCAGACATTGAGGTACGCCTCCAGGCCGTGCCGGCCGCCTTCGCGGCCGAAGCCGGACTCCTTGAAACCGCCGAACGGGCTGGCCGGGTCGAACCGGTTGAAGGTGTTGGCCCACACGACGCCGGCGCGCAGACGCTGTGCCATCCACAGGATTCGCGACCCTTTGTCGGTCCACACCCCGGCGGACAGGCCGTACGGCGTGTTGTTGGCCTTCTCGACCGCCTCGTCGGGAGTACGGAAGGTCAGCACCGACAGCACCGGGCCGAAGATCTCCTCGCGGGCGATCCGGTGCGCCTGCGAGACACCGGTGAACAGCGTCGGCGGGAACCAGAACCCGTGGTCGGGCAGCTCGCACGGCGGCGACCACCGGGTGGCGCCCTCGGCGTCGCCGACGTCGGAGAGCTCACGGATCTTGGCCAACTGCTCGGCGGAGTTGATGGCGCCGATGTCGGTGTTCTTGTCGAGTGGATCGCCGAGTCGCAGCGTCGCCAGCCGGTGCCTGAGCTTGCCGAGCAACTCCTCGGCCACCGACTCCTGCACGAGCAGGCGCGAGCCGGCGCAGCAGACGTGGCCCTGGTTGAAGAAGATGCCGTTGACGATGCCCTCGACCGCTTGGTCCAGCGGCGCGTCGTCGAACACGACGTTGGCCGCCTTGCCACCGAGCTCCAACGTCAGCTTCTTGCGGGTGCCGGCCAGCTGGCGGGCGATCATCTTGCCCACTTCGGTCGAGCCGGTGAACGCGACCTTGTTGACATCGGGATGGGTGACCACGGCTCGGCCGGTGTCCCCGGCGCCGGGCAGCACGTTGACCACTCCCGGCGGCAGGTCGGCCTGCTGGCAGATCTCGGCAAGGACGAGTGCTGTCAGCGGGGTCGTCTCTGCCGGCTTGAGCACGCAGGTGTTTCCGGTCGCGAGCGCCGGGGCGAGCTTCCAGGCCGCCATGAGCAACGGGAAGTTCCAGGGGATGACCTGGCCGGCGACGCCCAGTGGCTGCGGGTCGGGCCCGAAACCGGCGTAGGACAGCTTGTCGGCCCAGCCGGCGTAGTAGAAGAAATGCGCGGCCACCAGCGGGATGTCGACGTCGCGTGACTCGCGGATCGGCTTGCCGTTGTCGAGCGACTCGAGCACCGACAACTCGCGCGAGCGCTCCTGGATCAGCCGTGCGATCCGGAACAAATACTTGCCGCGCTCGGCCGGCGGCATCGGGCCCCACACCTTGTCCTGTGCCTTGCGCGCTGCGGCAACCGCGGTGTTGACGTCGGCCTCACTGGCCTCGGCGACCTCGGCGAGCACCTCTTCGGTGGCCGGGTTGATCGTCTTGAACGCCTGGCCGGTGCCGTCGCTGAACGAGCCGTCGACGAACATGCCGTAGGACGTGCGCAGCTTGGCGACGGCACGCGACTCGGGTGCGGGTGCGTAGTCCCAGACAGGCTTTTCGGTTGGCATGGCCGATCAATCCAGAGTGAAGTAGTCGGGACCGGAGTAGGCGCCGGTGCGCTGGGTGGAGCGCTGCATCAGCAGGTCGTTGAGGAGGCTGGACGCCCCGAAGCGGAACAGGTCGGGGTCGAGCCAGCGCTCGCCGGCGATCTCGTTGACCAACACGAGGTATCGGATCGCTTCCTTCGACGACCGGATCCCGCCGGCCAGCTTGACTCCTCGGACCGCCCCGGTGAGCGCCTCGAAGTCGCGGACGGCCTGCAGCATGACGACGGCGACCGGGGGAGTGGCGGCCGGCGAGATCTTGCCGGTCGAGGTCTTGATGAAGTCGCCGCCGCCGAGCAGAGCCAGCCAGGATGCCCGGCGGACGTTGTCGAGAGTCGACAGCTCACCGGTTTCGAGGATGACCTTGAGGTGCGCCTTGTCGCCGCATGCTTGCTTGACGGCCACGATCTCGTCGTGGACATCGAGCAACCGCCCGGCCAGGAACGCACCTCGGTCGATGACCATGTCGATCTCGTCGGCTCCGGCGTTGACCGCCTCGGCCACGTCGACCAGTTTGGTCGCCAGCGCTGCCCGGCCGGACGGGAACGCGGTCGCGACCGACGCCGTGTGCACGCCGGAGCCGCGGAGGGCCTCGACGGCGACGGGGACGAGATCGGGATAGACGCAGACGGCGGCCACGGACGGGGTGGTCGGGTCGCTCGGGTCGGGCCGGCGGGCCTTGGCACAGATTGCCCGCACCTTGCCCGGGGTGTCCTGTCCCTCGAGGGTGGTCAGGTCGATCATCCGGATGGCCGTTTCGAGTGCCCACACCTTGGAGGCCTTCTTGATGCTGCGGGTGAACAGCGTGGCCGCCCTCGACTCCGCACCCACCTGGTCGACCCCGGGCAGCCCGAAAAGGAACCGGCGCAGGGAGGCTTCGGATGACGCGACCTCGCTGACCTCGCTGGCATTCGCGGTGGCAGACGGGCGCGCCGCTGCAGGGGCGCTCACTCGAGCGAGTCTACCCGCGTAAAAGTCGCCGCTGCGCCGCCGCGTGCGCAGCATGTTCGATGCCGATCCGCATAGGCTCACGGCATGGCCGAGCCGCTCCCCCCGGACAGCGCCCGGCCGCAGCCGGCTGATCACAGGTTGGTGACGTTCCGCCCGCGCTCCGTCCTGGTCGTGCTGGCCGTCCTGGTCGCCGTGGCCGCCGTGGTCCGGTTCGTCATCTTGGCGCAGTCGGCACTGACGCTCATCGCTGTCGCGCTGTTCCTCGCCCTGGCACTGAACCCGGTGGTCGAGTTCTTCCAGCGCCGCGGCCTACGGCGGCAGTGGGCAGTGATCGCGGTCTACGTCGCAGCGATCGCCGTGCTCGCCGTGCTCGTCCTCGTCCTGATCCCGCCGGTGGTGCGCCAGGTGACGTCCCTCGTGCAGGCGCTGCCCGGATTCGTCACCGATCTCAAGCGCGGTCAGGGTGCCTTCGGGGTGCTGGAGCGGCGCTATCACGTGGTGGAGCACGTGAGCAGCGTGACGTCGGGCAAGGACGCCAGCGGCAACCTGACCGGGGTGGCGTCGTCGGGACTGAGCTTGGCCAAGGGTGTGGTGAGCAGCATCGTCGGCGTGATCATCATCGCCTTCCTGACCCTGTTCATGCTTCTCGAGGGGCCGGCCTGGCGGACCCGGATCACCGGCATCGTGCCGGCTCGCAATCGCGGCCTGGTCGAGCGGATCGGCCGAGGGGTCTACCGCGCGGTCGGCGGCTTCGTCGCGGGCAACCTGCTGGCCAGCCTGCTGGCCGGCGTGATCGCCACCGTCCTGCTGGTGAGCGTCGGAGTCCCGTACGCATTACCGCTGGGCGTCTTCGTCGTGATCGTCGAACTCGTGCCCTACCTCGGGCCGGTCGTGGTCACCGGGTTGCTCAGTGCGGTGGCGCTGGCCAAGGGGACGGTGCCGGCGCTGATCGTGTTCGGTGTGCTGCTGGCCTATCACCTCATCGAGGGGCATACCGTGCGCCCGCTCATCTACGGGCGCACGCTCAAGCTGTCGCCGCTCGTGGTGATCATCTCGATCCTGTTGGGGACCGAGGTGGCGGGCATCCTCGGTGCGCTGACCGCGATCCCCATCGCCGGCGCGATCCAAGTCGTGATCGCGGAACTGCTCAAGCAACGTGCCGAACGTGATGCCGTGCCTGCGCGATAGCGTGTCGGTCCGTGGACACCCTCGTCATCGACCACCCCCTCGCCGCCGCTCGGTTGACCACCATGCGCGACCGGCGTACCGAGCCGGCAGCCTTCCGCGCAGCGCTGCGCGAACTCACCCTGATGCTGGTCTACGAAGCCACCCGCCGGCTCCCGGTGACCCGGGCGCAGATCGAGACGCCGGTCGCTCCCACGGTCGGCGCCACGATCACCACGCCGCCGTTGCTGGTCCCCGTGCTGCGCGCCGGGCTGGGCATGGCCGAGGCCGCCTTCGGGCTGCTTCCCGAGGCGCAGATGGGGTTTGTCGGCCTGGCCCGTGACGAGGAGACGTTCGCCCCGCGCGCCTACATGGAGTCACTGCCCGAGGATCTGACCGACCGCCCGGTCATGGTTCTGGACCCGATGTTGGCCACCGGCGGCTCCCTGGTTCACTGCGTCGGCCTGCTCACGACGCGGGGCGCGACGGACGTGACCGTCATCTGCGCGCTGGCTGCTCCGGAGGGGTTGGCGCGCCTCGAATCCAGCGGATTGCCGGTCCGGGTGGTCACGGCGAGCATCGACGAGCGGCTCAACGACAAGGCTTACATCGTTCCCGGGCTCGGTGATGCGGGTGACCGGCAGTTTGGTGCCGTTTAGAGCTAAAGTTCTGCCCGCCTTCAGGCCGATACGGATATCGCTTCCGATTTCTCGGGGGTGGAAAGGGACACGCTGATCCGAACAGCCCTCACCGAGTCGGCCCCCCTGCCGACCACGGAGACAAATCGGTCGCCTAGGCCGTTCGGGGAGTGAGTGGCGAGACCGACCTGTCCGACTACCAGTGGCCGGATAAGGGGAACTTCATGCCCAAGATCCCTGGGTGCAGTAAGCGTGACGGTTCGGCGGGCCGTTCCATCGCGGCGCGGCATGTCGCTCCCCCGGCTGCGCCAGCCGCGGTGGGAGTGGAGACCGTCCCGTTCACGCAAGCACGGCACGGTTGGTCCGGATCCGGTGGCCCCATCGGATCCGGACCTCCGTCATTCCGGGTCAGCTGATGGCGAGAACGACGGCCAACTGAGTGCGCAACTGCGCCAACTCAGCCGCGGCGGTCGCGCGCACCTCGGCCAGGTCGCGATCGGCCACCGGCCGGACGACCTCGAGATAGATCTTCAGCTTCGGCTCGGTCCCACTCGGCCGGACCACGACGCGTACGCCGTCGGTGCGGATCCGCACCACGTCGGAGTCGGGAAGCAGGTCCTCGACCGAGATCACCTCTCGCTCGAGCAATTCGGTCGGCGGCGCTGCCCGCAGCCGGGACATTGCCGCGGCGATCAAGGACAGGTCGGCGACCCGGACGGAGAACTGCTCGGTGGCGTACAGCCCGTAGTCCTCCGCCAACTCGTCGAGCCGGTCGAGCAGCGTGCGGCCATTGGCCTTGAGTCCGGCGGCCATCTCGGCCAGCAGCAGCGCGGCACTGATCCCGTCCTTGTCCCGGACGAGGTGCGGGGCGACGGCGTAACCGAGCGCCTCTTCGTAGCCGTACGCGACGTCGTCGGCGGACCGCACGATCCACTTGAATCCGGTCAGCGTCTCGGCGTACGGGACGCCGTGGCGCTGGCACATCGCGGCGAGCAGTGACGACGACACGATGGTGGTGGCAAAGCTGCCGGGCCGCGCACCGCGGGCGAGCAGATGGTCGGCGAGCAGCACTCCGACGTCATCTCCGCTGAGCATCCGGCCGC
>JBAVXU010000103.1:0-6554 GCA_049698415.1 Mycobacteriales bacterium | reverse complement strand
GGGGTTGCCCGAGCGGTCGAGTTGGGCGTCATCGACGAGGTCATCGAGCCGGCGGACACCCGGCATCGGCTGGCCGCCGCCTTGGCCGCCGCTCCGGCCGGCAGAGGAGCGCACGGCAACATCCCGCTCTGAGCGGCCATCCTGCGGCGCCGGACCACGTCGGTCGTAGCCACGGACAAGTCGGCCGGTTGAGTGAAGCGCAGCCAGGCATGCCCACGTGATGGCGCGGTGACGCCGCCGTGACGCAGTCGAGCCAGAGTGGCCCGCGGTGGCGACTCAGCAGCCGACTGCGGCCCTCCCCCACCGGTCCGGCCGCACTGAGAGGTTTGACATGGCCGGAGCGACGAAGAAGACGCGCACGATGGCCAAGCCCACCCGCGCGGGTCAGCGTGACCGAACTCCCAAGGGCCGCGGAGCGATCGCGGGTGTCGTGCACAGCGATGCGGGTGAACCCCTGGCAGGTGCCATCGTCGCCGTGTACGAGAACGGCCCCACGGCCGAGCCCCTGACGCGTACGAAGACCGATGACCGGGGCGGCTTCTCGATCGACCTCGCCGATCGGCGCGACGAATGCGACCTGCGCATCGGCGTGATCAGCGAGGACGGCCGGGTGCTCATGACGCCCGACGGCACTGTGGTTCATCTCAATGGAGCCTCCGTCGGCCTGGATCTCACGGTCCCCCCGGACGCCCTGCCCGAGCGGCAGGCCATGCGGCCAACCGTCCGACTCGGTCCGCTGCGGGCCGATGCACTCATCGTTGCCGAGGCAAAGCCGCAGTTGGCGTTGGACGCCACCCGACTGCTGCTCGGCGAGAAGATCTCGACCGACAACCGCAAGCGGGTCGCACTGCTGTTCCCGGATGTCGGCCTGGTCGAGCGACGCATCGAACCCCTGTGCTACACGTCGGTGCTCGAGGCCCTCGAGGCGCTGATCATTCGCAAGGGCTGGCCGCGCGACGTGGCGCTGTCATGCGACGCCATCCTCGGCAACTACGACAGTTCGTTCGCCGCGACCTACAACTGCCCGAACTTCTCGATCAGCTACGACACCTCCCAGGTCGATCCCGACACCAGCGCAGCCACGGTCTACGACCCGGGCACCAACCCACCGGTTGCCATCGGCTCGTTGCCGGCCGGCGGCCCGCCGACGTACATCAAGCGGGTCTGTTTCTGGTTGGAGCGGGCGCTTGCGGCATACACCAGCGCGCCGTTCAGCATGCTGAATCCTGCTGCCGCCGGACGGATCCCGGTCGTGATCAACACCTCGCCGTACGGCAGCGCCAGCACCAGCGGGACGTTCTATCTCAACAACGCGCTCAACGCCGACCTCATGTGCGCCGTTGCCGTGCACGAGTTGTTCCACATGGTGCAGTACATGTACGGCGGACCCGCCGGCACCTGGCGGCAGTCGGTGTTCGAAGGTGGGGCGGTCTTCGCCGAGGACACCGCAGCCGACCGGATGAACCGCTACCTGGACGAGGCCGGCACCAACTTCAACGGTGTCGGCGTCATGAGCAACCCCAACCTCTCTCTGGACACCGCGAGTTACAAGTGCTCACTGTTCTGGCGCTACATCTCCGAGCAGCAGTCCGGCGACATCACCGAGCCGTTCATCGGCGTCGAGACGTACCGCCGAGTTCTCGAACTGTGTTCAGCCGGCAGCTACAGCGCCGCCAACGTCAAGCAGGCGATCCGCGAGTTGCCGTGGTACCAGGACTTCTACGAATTCGGTTACCTCGATCCGGCCCGGCTGGACCGCACCAACTCCGAGACGACACTCGGCAACTACGCACTGGCCTGTCGCCTGAAGGACCTCGGCCTCGACGTCCCCGACCGGCGCTTCGAGTTCATGGAGGACGAGGAGAACATCTACATCGACGAGGTGATCCCGGGAGCTCCGCCGCAGTCGACACTCGCGTCGGTCACGCTCTCCGGCAACTCGACGATCACACCCAGCGTGTCTGCAGTGTGGAGCGGAACCGTCAACAAGTACGCCCACCGCTACTACGAAGTGACCATCGATCCCGCGGTCACCAACGTCCAGGTCAACTTCTCGGCCGGCGCGGGGCTGACCAGCCAGATCTTCCAGATCGCGCAGATCGACGCCGGCGGGGCCGTACGCGACATCCACCGGACCGACGCGGCGACGTACTCCAAGCGGATCACCAGCGACCGCGCCGGAGTCAAGCTCGCGAAGCTGGTCCTGGTGGTGACCGGGGCGGACTCGGCCGGCACCTTCACCTTGTCTGCCGCCCCCGCGCCCGCCGCCCCCGATGTCATGGTGACGCGCTGGCACTCGGCAATGAAGACGGAGTACGAGATCGATTCATTCGGCTGGGCATGGACCTGGGTCTCCCCCGACATCTGGGTCGACAACGACAACAACGGAATCGCAGACAGTGAGGTGTTCTTCAACTACGACAACAAGCTGCACATCCGGTTACACAACAAGGGCAACGCCACGGCGAGCGGCATCGGAGTGCAGTTCTGGTACCAAGACGCGTCGCCTGGTCTGTCCAACGCCGGCTGGCTCCCGGTCCAGAACACCGCTGCGGTGACTCAGACGCTGAGCGGATTGACTCTCGCCGCCGGGACCAGCGTCGACTTCTCGGTGGACTGGTCTCCGGTGCCCTCGGGCACCAGCCACCACTTCTGCATCCGGGCCGTGGTCTCGGCTCCTGGTGACCCGAACACCGACAACAAGCGGGTGCTGTCCAACTTCGGCAACGTGCGGGTGCGGTTCCGGAAGTTCGTCGACCTGTCGCTCGTGCGGCGCAACATTCTGGACCGGATCGGTCCGGTGTCCACACGTGTCATCCCGCGCCTGACCCCCGACCTGCAGATCGAGACGCGAGACGTGACGCGACTCGAGGCTCTGGAACTGGCCCCGGGCGAGGAGACGGTCGACATGCTCCGGCTCACGCACCGAAAGATCACAGCCGTGTTCGAGCACCGGCACGAGGACCTCGACCTCGGCCCGCACGCCGGGCATCTGGCGCCGGCACCGGATCCGCGCGGTCACTATGGGGCCGACGAGCGCACCCTGCCCCCCGGCGTCGCCGGTCGGCCGATGGTCACCGTCGTGCACGAGTTGGACGGGATGGCTCTCGGTGGCGTTACCTATCTCGTCACGGTGGATGGCGATGACCGCAGTCGCCGCGGCCCGGCCAGCGCCAAGGCCGGCAAGTCGGCCACCGGCAAGAAGCCCCGGAAGTCAGGCCCGAGGAAGCGGGGGTAGCCGCCACCGAATCGTCCCCAACCGAGCTCGGCACGCCTGGTGGGACAGTCAGCGTGAGGCTGCCATCTGCTGGTAGTACGGCTTGACGAGCGTGCGCAGCAGGGCCGACGGACCGACGCCCAACTCGTGGTGAATCAGCCGGGCATAGGTCTCGTACGCCCTGAGGGCCTCGGAGACGTTGCCCTCGGCGAGGTGAATACGTACGACGCTGCGTTGAGCGCTCTCCCTCAGTGGTTCCAGCCGCAACGCCATGAGGGCCGCATCGAGTGCCGTCGCGTAGCGACCCTCGTCGGCAAGCCGGACCGACATCGTGTCCAGGACGTGGAGGTGGAGTTGGCGCATGCGCTCTCGCTCGGCGAGCACCCAGTCGTCGTACCACGCGGGCAACAACTCCCCCGCCCACGAGGCATCTCCCAGTGGCTCGGGCAACGGCGCGTCGACCCGGTCCAGATAGGACGACGCGGCAGCGGTCCACTCCCGGTAGTCGATCCTGACGTGGTCGGACAGCACCAGCCGGTCACGACCGCGTGCGAGCAAGGGTTTGGAGGCCTGGTTCACTCGCCACAACGTCGAGCGCAGGCACGCTGCTGCCCTGATTTCACTCGACCCCGGCCAGAGGCTGCCGGCCACCTGTTCGCGAGTCGCACCCGGCCGCAGACACAGGTATGCGAGCAGTCTCTGCACGGTGCCGGGCACCTCCACGAAGCGGCCGTCGACGCGTAGCCCGAAGCCGTCGAACAGCTGCAACGCCAGGTCACTGGACGGTCTGGTGCCGGTCCGTCTGCCGGGTCTCGCGGTCGCGGCGATCATCGCAATCTCCCTGGAGTAGACGCGACGTTCGGTTACTCATCGTGATCCACAACGTCGGAGAGTGTCAAGGACGACTATGTGAAAGCGGACGTCGGCGCACCAGAGCCCGAATTCCTGCCGTGCATCAACGCGAAGTTCGGCGGGTAACGTGACGGTATGTCACTAGCGAACACGAAGGTGCTGCTCCTGGCCGCCGACGACTTCGAGGACATGGAGCTGCTCTACCCGCTTTATCGCCTGCGCGAAGAGGGCGTCGACGTGACCGTCGCCGGTCTCGACGACAAACCGGTGACCGGCAAGAAGGGCCACGGTCCGGTGCCTGTTGACACCACAGTGGACTCCCTGTCCGCAGGTGACTTCGACGGACTGGTGATCCCCGGCGGCTTCGCTCCCGACAAGCTGCGCCGCTCGGACAAGGTGCTGGGCTTGGTACGCGACTTCGACACCGCCGGCAAACCACTTGCGTTCATCTGCCACGCCGGCTGGGTGCCGATCTCGGCTCAGATCCTCAAGGGCCGCCGCGCCACCAGCGTCGGGGCGATCCGCGACGACATGGTCAATGCGGGCGTCGACTGGGTCGACGAGGCCACCGTCGTCGACGGGCACCTCATCTCGGCCCGCACACCTGCTGACCTCGGCCCGTGGATGAAGGCGCTGCTCGCCGCGCTGGAGCAGGCCGGCTAGACGGCGTACAGCCAGGTGACCGGCGCACCGTCACCGGCATGCCGGTAGGGCTCGAGGTCGGCGTCCCACTCCGAGCCGAGTAGTCGCTCGATGCCGTGCGCCAGCGCGTCCGGCGCCGACGCCATCGACAGCAACGCCCTCAGCCGCTGCTCACCCACGACGATGTCGCCGTTGGCGCTGATGGTGGCGCGGAACGCACCACGTCCCGGGACGTACGCGATGCGTTCGCCGTCGTGGCCTGCGCTCGCGTCCTCGGTGACTTCGAAGCGGATCATCGGCCATTGCCGCAGGGCAGCGGCCAGGTCCCCGGCCATCCCGGCGTTGCCCTGCCACACGCACTCGGCGCGCTGGGTGCTCGGGTCGCTGGGCTGCGCCGTCCACTCCAGCCGCACCGGGACGCCGAGGACGCGCGAGACCGCCCACTCGACATGCGCACACACTGCAGGCGGGCATGAGTGGACGTAGAGAACGCCACAAGCAGGCACAATGACCTCCCGGTCTCGAGGAGCGCCTTCCCCAGCGGCCTCGTGACAGAAGTTGCCTGCAGTGGCTAATGATGCCTTGCCCCGGCCGTGCCGTCCAATAGCTCGCGGGCCTTGGGGGCGCATTCGTGGACCGTGACGACGCGAGTACGGGACGCCGTACACGATATGGGGGGAAACCCCTCTCGAGACAATCGCAGCCGAGCGCCACGATGCCGAGCCGTCGCCCGTTGCACGCACGCCGGGTCGTAGTGTTATCGGCATGACGAAAAGGCGAGCGAGTCGCTCGCCGACAAGGACCCCCTCCCAGGTGCTCGCTCAGCGGGTACGCATCTATCGCGAGGCCCACGGCTGGAGCGCCGATGATCTCGCCGAGCGGTGCACCGCCGCCGGGGTCCCGCTGACGAGCGCGACGATCGCGAACCTCGAGGACGATGCCCGGTCCTCGCTCAGCGTGCAGGAGTTGCTGACCCTGGCGTTCATCCTGTCCGTTCCTCCGGTGCTGCTGTTCCTCCCGGTCGGTGAGGACTACGAGATCGAGGTCACCCCCGGCGTGGCGATCCCACCGGATGCAGCGGTCCGCTGGGTGTGCGGCGAGGCGATGATGGCCGGCGACACGAGGCCGGGGATCTGGCAGCGTTTCGCGCGACCCCTGCACCTCTATCACCAACTCGACGCTGCACATGCCCAACGGTGGAACGCCGAGAACGATCTCCAGCGGCTGCGCCGGGCCGGTCGTTCCAACGAGCAGCGGGCGGGCACGATCAGCTACTCCGAAGCCCTGACCAACGTCGCCACGGTGTTGACGGCCATGGTGGAGTGCGGGATGACCGTGCCGCCCGTGCAGGACTACACCGCCCTCGACATGGCCAAGCTGGGTCTCTCCCTGCCACCCGGAGTGCCGACGGTCGCAACGGAGCAGCCCGGGCTGCTCTGAGCACCAGCCCGATCAATCCAGCCAGCGGTTGATCCGTCGCCGCGACACCGACTTCCAGGCCCGCGCGAAATCACGCTCGGCCTGTGCGGCGCGCTGTTCCTCCCGGGCATGCAGCAGGCCGAAGGTGAAGCCGTTCTCACCGGCGAGGAACGCCTGCGCCCCCATCCGCCGCAAGGTGGCGCGCAGGATGACGGTGTCCTGGTGATCACCGAGCACCGTCTGCACGTCCGAGACCGCGTCAGCGAATCTCCGGGCTGGGCGGCCGATGACCGGCCCGGCAGCCTCGGCCGCATAGCGCGCTCGCTTGGCCGCCTTGCGAACCTCGTGCAGCGCGAGCTCCTGACTGCCGTCGGTGGCATGGCGGGCCTCGGCGCGGCGCGTCGCGAGACGCCGCCGCTCGCGG
>JBAVXU010000102.1:0-35494 GCA_049698415.1 Mycobacteriales bacterium | reverse complement strand
AGGCAGACCTGCCCGCGGCCGACCTCGAACTGCTCGCAATCGCGACCTACCTCGCCGGGCGGGACGAGGACAGCGCATCCGCCTGGGAGCGGGCGCACCTCGCCCACCTCCGGCAGGGCAATGCCGCCCGCGCCGCACGGTGCTGCTACTGGCTCGTCATGGCGCTCGTCCTGCGCGGTGAGCATGCTCGCGGCAGCGGCTGGCTGGCCCGAGGTCAGCGCCTGGTCGAGGAGGAAGGGCTGACCGGCCCGGAGAGCGGGTATCTCCTGCTTCCGGTCGCCTTCGCCACGCTGCACGAAGGCGGCTCGGCCGCCGCGTACGCGATCTTCGAGCAGGCGGCGGCCGTCGGTGAGCGGTCCGGAGAGCGTGACCTGGTGGGAATGGCGAGGTACGGCCAGGGCCAGGCGATGATCAATCGTGGCGATGCGCCGGCCGGAGTTGCCCGGCTCGACGAGGTGATGACCGCCGTCGTCGCCGGCGAGCTCGGGCCGATCACGACCGGGCTCATCTACTGCGGCGTGGTCGAGGCCTGCCACATCACCTACGACCTGCGCCGCGCGCAGGAGTGGACGGAGGCCCTCAACGCCTGGTGTGCGGCACAGCCGGAGTTGGTGCCGTACCGCGGCCAGTGCCTGGTGCATCGCTCCGAGGTCCTGCAGCAGGCGGGCGAGTGGCCCGATGCGTTGCGGGAGGCGATGCTCGCCTGCCAGCGCCTGTCCACCCCCACCGTGCAGCCGGCCCTGGGCAAGGCGGCCTATCAGGTGGCAGAGCTGCACCGGTTGCGCGGGCAGCTGGGCGAGGCAGAGGCGGCCTACCGCCAGGCGAGCCAGTGCGGCCATTATCCCCAGCCCGGGCTCGCCCTGCTGCGACTGCGCCAGGGGCGCCTCGACGCGGCTGTCGCAGCGATTCGGGGCGCGGCCGAGGAGGTCACCGATCCGTTGCCGCGGAGCCGGATCCTCGCGGCCTACGTCGACATCATGCTCGCCGCGGGCGATGCCGCAGCCGCCCGTACGGCCGCGGACGACCTGTCTGCCGTCGCCTCCCTGGTCGGCGCGCCGATGTTGTCGGCGATGGCCGCACACGCCTGTGGTGCGGTGCTGCTGGCCGAGGGTGACGCCCGTGCCGCGCTGGCATCCCTGCGCACGGCGGACCTCGGCTGGCGCGACCTCCAGGCACGCCACGACGGGGCGCGCGGCCGGGTCCTGGCCGGGGTGGCTCGGCGCCGGCTCGGGGACGAGGACACCGCCCAGCTCGAACTGGACGGTGCCCGGGCTGTGTTCGTCGAGCTCGGCGCAGCTCCTGACATCGCAGAGGTGGACCGTCTTCGCGCGACCGTCGACCAGCAGCCGAGGGCGGGGGGTCTGAGTCCGCGCGAACTTCAAGTGCTCAGGATGGTCGCGACCGGCCGGACCAACCATGCCATCGCCGCCGAGCTGGTGCTCAGTGAGCGGACCGTCGATCGCCACGTGAGCAATATCCTCACCAAGCTCAATCTGGCGTCCCGATCGGCAGCGACCGCCTATGCCTACGAGAACAAGCTCGTCTGAGCCCGATCGCTGCACTACGCAGAAGTACCCATGGCAGGACGACCGAGTTTGGGTGGTTGGGCCGAAGCCGGCAAACGCTGATCTCCCTAGCGTCGAACCCAGGCGAGAGGGAGGTCCACCGTGGACATGCTCAAGCAAGCTCAGGACATCGAAACCGTCGTCATCGGAGCCGGCCAGGGTGGGCTTTCGACCGGCTACCACCTGGCCAAGCGTGGCCGGGAGTTCGTCATCCTCGACGCCTACGACCGGATCGGCGACAACTGGCGATGCCACTGGGACTCGCTGCGGCTCTTTACCCCCGCGTTCACGGCCGCCCTGCCCGGGATGGCCTTTCCCGCTCCGGCCGCGTCGTATCCGACGAAGGACCAGATGGCCGACTTCCTCGAGGCCTACCAGGCGGCATTCGACCTGCCGGTCCGCAGCGGGGTGCGGGTGAGCAGGGTGGCGCGCGACGGCGCGAGGTATCTCGTGACGTGTACGGACGGGTCGGCCTACCTCTGCGACAACGTCGTGATCGCGACCGGGACGTTCGGCCGGACTCCGAACGTGCCCGCGTTCGCGGGCGAGCTTGACCCAGCGATCCGCCAACTCCACTCGAGTGACTACAAGCGGCCATCGCAGTTGCGCCCCGGTGGCGTGCTCGTGGTCGGGGCGTCGCACTCCGGTGGCGACGTCGCCTTCGAGGCGGCCAGGGCAGGACACCGCGTGGTCCTCAGCGGATCGATCCACGGCGAGTTGCCGTTCCGGCTCGAGAAGGGCCTGGCGAAGTTCGCCTTCCGGGGGTTGTACTTCGCGGCGCGCCACCTGCTGACCCTCCGGACCCCGCTGGGGCGCAAGATGCGTCCGGCGATCCGCGCGCACGGCGGCCCGCTGGTCCGGGTGAAGAAGGCCGATCTCGCCGGCGTGGGTGTCGACATGGCGTCGGCGCGGACCGTCGGTGTTTCGGCGGGGCGCCCGGTGCTCGACGGCGGGCGAAGGCTCGACGTGTCGAATATCGTGTGGTGTACAGGCTTCCAGCAGAACTTCTCCTGGATCGACCTGCCGATCACCGGCGAGGACGGCTGGCCGTTGGAGCGGCGCGGTGTCGTGGAGTCCGCCCCCGGTCTGTACTTCGTCGGGCTGGCGTTTCAGTACGCGTTCTCGTCGATGCTGGTCGGTGGGGCCGGGCGGGATGCGGAGTACGTCGTGAAGCACCTCGACGCGCGTTCGGTGCGCGCTCGTCGTACCCCCGCCGTCTCGGCCGCCTAGCCGAGCGCGCGGCGGAGGAAGTCGACTTGAAGCAGCAGCAGGTTCTCGGCGATGTGTTCCTGCGGCGTCATGTGTGTGACGCCGGGCAGCGGCAGCAGGGTATGTAGCTTCCCGGCGGCGAACAACGCCGAGGACAGCAGCAGCGAGTGCGCGATGACGACGTTGTCGTCGGCGAGGCCGTGCAGGATCAGTAGTTCGCCGATGTCGCCCGCGCCCGCGGCATCGTCGAGCAACGAGCTGCGCCGGTAGGCCTCGCCGGCGGCGTCGAGGCCGAGGTAGCGCTCGGTGTAGAAGGTGTCGTACATCGTCCAGTCCGCGACCGGTGCGCCGGCGATCGCGGCCCGGAAGACGTCCGGGCGGCGTAGCAGCGCGGCAGCGGCGAGGTAGCCGCCGAACGACCACCCGCGGATCGCCACCCGGGACAGGTCCAGGTCGGGATTGTCCGTGGCGGCGGCGTTCAGGGCATCGATCTGGTCCTCCAGCGGGGCGGTGCCGAGGTCGCCGACGATGGCCCGCTCCCACTCCACGCCCCGCCCCGGGCTGCCCCGGCCGTCGGCGACCACTACGGCGAAGCCCTGGTCGGCCAGCCACTGCGCCTCCACCCACGCGTTGCGGGCGGCGACCACCTCCTGGTGCTCCGGTCCGCCGTACGGGTCGAGGAGCACCGGCAGGCGGGTGCCGGGGACGTGGCCGGTCGGCAGCAGCACGCCAGTACGCAGCCGGCGCTCGCCGGCCCAGAGCAGTTTCACCATCGGCGTCAGCGGTGGAGTTTGTTCGTACGAGGTGATCGGGTGGCAGGACTGTCCACGATGGACGGAGAAGGTGGTGCCGAAGTGGTCCATCCCGGCATGCATCCGCACGACCGTGTCCGGGCCGCCGAGGGCGACGGAGCTGAGGCCGTCGTCGGTCAGTGCCGTGATCTCGCGCTCCCAGGTGACCAGGTAGGCAACGGTGTGCGCCGGGTCGGACTCGGACGCTGAGACCACGACGCCGCGTTCGGTGACGTCGAGGACGCCGCGGACGTGCAGCGACGGCGGTGTCACCACCTGCCCGTCGACCATCAGCCGACGGGCGCCGTCGCGGTCGACCGACCACACCAGGCGGCCACCCGGAGCCCACAGCGGGATGCCCGGCACGACCGTGACCCACCGATCGTCGGTCTCCTCGCGCACCACCGTGGTGGCACCGGTGTCCGGGTCGAGCGAGAGCAGCTGCAGGGTGCGCTGGTCGCGGGTCATCACGCTGATCAGCGGCGGGCCGGCCTCGCTCCAGTGGGCCGCGATCAGGTACGGGAAGTGCTCCCGGTCCCAGGCGACCTCGGCCCGGCCGCCGTCGAGGTCGAGGACCGCCAATCGCAGGTCCACGTTCGGTGTGCCCGCCCGGGGATATGCCACCTCGATCGGGGACCGGTCGGGTTCGGCCGGGTCGGCGATGTACCAGCGCTGCACGTGCAGGTCGTCGACCCGGGCGGCCAGCAGGTGAGCACCGTCGGGCGACCACCAATAGCCGCGGGTGCGGCCCATCTCCTCGGCGGCGACGAACTCGGCCACTCCCCAGCTCACTCCGCCCTCGCTGGCCACACCCAGGTCGTTTCCCGCGGCGTCGGTCACGTGCAGCGCGCCTCCGGCGACGTAGGCGATCCGCTCCCCGTCCGGGGACGGGCGTGGATCCACGATCTGCCCCGCGGCCGGCACCTCACGGACGACGCCGCCGTCGCCGTCGGCGATGAGGTCGACCCAGAAGAGTCGCCCGGACAGTGCGAACACGCAGATGCGCATGTCGCGGTCCACCGCGTAGGCGACGATCCCGGCGCTGCTCTCGCGCGCTCGCTCGCGCCGGGCCCGCTCCAGTGGCGACAGGAACTCCGCATCCCCGGTCAGCAGGGCGCCGGCGTCTGCCACCAGCCGCTCCCCGCCGGTCTCGGCGTCGAATTGCCACAGGTTGTTGACCGGGTCCGTGCCGCTGCCTGACCGCAGGAACAGCACTCGGGTGCCGTCGGGGGAGACCGACACGCTGCGCGGCCGGCCGAGCCGGAACCGCTGGGTGCGCGCGGCCAGCCTGGGGTAGGACGATTCAGCAGCCATGGGGGGCATCCTCGCAGCAGCAGCGCTCGCCGCTATTAGGGTCGCTGCTATGACGACTATGGAGCCCGGTGACAGCTCGGCGCGGCGCGACGAGCAGTCCGTCCTCGACGAGGCCCGCGCAGTGCTGGAGCCGCTGGAGCAACGGGCCGACATCGACATGAGCCCGCTGGACCACGACCGCCGGCTGCTCCTCGTGCACGCACATCCTGACGACGAGACCATCGGCACCGGCGCCACGATGGCGAAGTACGCCACTGAAGGCGCTCTGGTCACCCTCGTGACGTGCACGCTGGGCGAGGAGGGCGAGGTCGTCGTACCCGGCCTGGCCCATCTCGCCGTCGACCGCGACGACACCCTCGGCCAGCACCGGGTCGAGGAGCTCGCCACTGCGATGGAGGCGCTGCGCGTGACCGACCACCGCTTCCTCGGCGGCGCCGGGCGCTGGCGCGACAGCGGCATGATGGGCGTGCCGTCCAACGACCGGCCGGACTGCTTCTGGCAGGCCGACTTCGACGAGGCGGTCGACGAACTCGTGCGAGTGATCCGCGAGGTCCGGCCGCAGGTCGTGGTCACCTATGACGCCAACGGGGGGTACGGCCACCCGGACCACATCCAGGCCCACCGGGTGACGGTCGCGGCGGTGGACCGGGCCGCGGAATCCGAGGCGGTGCCGGACGCCGGCGAACCCTGGGAGGTGGCCAAGCTCTACTGGACGGCGATCCCGAAGTCCTACCTGCAGATGGCCATCGACGCCATGAAGGACAGCGACGTGAACATGTTCGAAGGCGTCGAGTCCGCAGACGACCTGCCCTTCGGCGTTCCTGACGCTGACATCACCAGCGAGATCGACGCGGGGGAGTACATCGAGGCCAAGCTGGCCGCGATGCGGGCACACGCCAGCCAGATCAGCGTCGACGGCCCGTTCTTCGCCCTGTCGAACCGCATCGGGCAGCAGGCATGGGCACTCGAACACTTCATCCTGGTCCGTGGAGACCGCGGCCCAGGTACCGGACCCGAGGGCTGGGAGCGCGATCTCTTCCCGGAATCAGGATGACTTTTCGGGTCGAACGCCTGATTACAGACAGTGAGGCTGGCACTTAACGGGGATTGCGTGCATCATGTGCTGGCGCGCGGGCCTGGACCCGCCTCACCAGGGGGAATTGATGACACAGGGGCCAACGTCCACCGCATTTTCCGGCTCCGGTTTGCTCACGGTGCGTGGTGTCGACGTCGGGGCTGACCGCGAATCCGCCAGGTTGCGCCGATTGTGGGTGCTCGCCCTGGTGATGGCGCTGCCGGCGGCCTACCTCTGGTGGCGGCTGGCCGAGGGCCGCCCGTTCAACGTCTTCGCCGTGCCGCACGTCGACTGGGTGGTCGTCACGCCGATCCTGTTCTTCGTCCTCCTGATCGGCTTCGTGATCGTCTACTACGCCGTCAGCGGGCGATCGCCGCATGTCGTCTTCCGGCCGGAGCAGATCGACGTACGCCTCGACGACATCGTGGGCATCGACATGGTCAAGGCCGACGTCATCCGGTCGCTGAACCTCTTCCTCGCACACAAGACTTTCGCCGCCGAGACCGGTGGCCGGCCGCGCCGCGGGCTGCTGTTCGAAGGGCCGCCGGGCACCGGCAAGACCTATACCGCCAAGGCCATCGCCGCCGAGGCGGGCGTGCCGTTCCTCTTCGCCACCGCCACGTCGTTCCAGTCCTCCTTCTACGGCGCGACCGCGCGCAAGATCCGTGCCTACTTCAAGCAACTGCGCGCCGTCGCCCAGCGCGAGGGCGGCGCTATCGGCTTCATCGACGAGTTCGACGCGATCGCCGGCAGGCGGGGCGGGCTGGAGTTCTCCGCGCTGCCCACCGAGCTGGCCGGTTGCCAGGGGATGGCCACCCTCCCGGCGGGCTTCGCGCGCATGGCGGGCTCGCAGGCTGCCCTTCAGCGCAACGCGTTCGGCACCTCGGATCTCACCGGACCGGTCGTCAACGAGTTGCTGGTGCAGATGCAGTCCTTCGACCAGCCCACCGGCGGCCAGAAGTTGCTGGGCAACCTGGTCGACAAGATCAACCTGTTCCTGCCGGCGCATCGCCAACTCCATAAGCCCAAGATCACCCCGGCCAACATCATGCTGATCGCGTCGACCAACCGCGCCGACGGCCTCGACCCGGCCCTGCTCCGCCCGGGCCGGTTCGACCGCAAGCTCGCCTTCGAGACGCCGGACCGGGTCGGCCGACGCTCCCTCATCGATCACTTCCTGGCGCGCAAGTCCCACGTTGATGCCCTGGACGACCCGGCCCAGCGCGACATCCTGGCCGGCCTGACCCAGGGTTACTCCCCGGCGATGATGGAGCACCTGTTCGACGAGGGCCTCGTCAACGCGGTGCAGCGCGGCGATCGCGAGATGACCTGGCACGACATCGAGCAGGCTCGGCTCACCGAGGAGATCGGGATGGGCCAACCGGTGTCCTACACCGCGTACGAGAAGCGGTTGATCGCCACGCACGAGTCCGGGCATGCGACGGCCGCGTGGCTGGTCGCGCCGCAGCGCCGCCTCGAGGTGCTCTCGATCATCAAGCGCAAGGACGCCCTGGGCATGCTCGCCCACGGTGACAAGGACGACGTCTTCACCCGGTCGCGCTCCGAGATGCTCGCGTTGATCCAGATCGCGCTGGCCGGGCAGTGCGCCGAGGAGCTGTTCATCGGCGACATCTCCACCGGACCCGGCGGTGACCTGCTGTACGCCACCAACGTTGCTGCCCAGATGGTCGGCGCCTGCGGCATGACCGGCTCGCTGGTGTCGTACGCCGCGGTGCAGAACTCCTCGTTCAACGACGCGAACCTCGTCGGGCGGGTGCTGGCCGACGCGCAGGGCCGCGACGCGGTCGAATCACTGCTGCAGGACCAGAAGGCGATCGTACGCAATCTCATCGAGGAGAACCGCCACCTCGTCGAGGCGCTGCGCGACGCCCTGCTGGAGCGGCACGAGTTGGTCGGCCCCGAGATCACCGACATCCTGGAGTCCGCGAGGCGGACGGGCGCCGAACCGGCCGCGATCGACCTCACCGATCAGGCGGCTACTCTGCGGCGGTGAGCGCACCGAACGTTGCCGGGTCCCCCCCCGGCGCCGTTTTCCGGATGTCCAGCGCGGCCCTGTTGTTCGGCGCGACGGCGCTGATCGCGGTCATCGAGAGCTTCTATGTCCCGCTGCGGGTGGGCACGGTGCGCATCCCGCTCAGCGTGGGCATCGCCCTGGTGTGCCATCCGCTACTGATCCGGCTGATGCGGGCGGCCACCGGCAGCCTGATGGCGATGCTCGCGACCTTCGCCATCTGGCTGGTCATCGTCGTGCGATTCAGCATCCCCCGCGCCGACGGCGACCTCATCATCACGGGCAACAACTGGGTGGCGACGACCGTGATGTTCGGCGGTGCGCTGCTCTTCGTGGCGAGCATCGGACTCATGCTGCCGCTGCGCCCGCGCGCGGCGGGCACTGCGCTCCCGGTAGCACCGGCGGGTAGCCTCGGCGGCAATGGAACCAGTGAGCCAGCCGCCGGGGGTCGATGAGGCGGTCTACCGCAACGTGGTGGGCCGGTTCCCCACCGGGGTCACCGTGGTCTCGGCCCGCACCCCCCAGGGCGTGCGGCTGATGACCGCCAACTCCCTCACCTCGGTCTCGCTGGAGCCGCTGCTCGTCCTGGTGTGCATCCAGTTGTCGGCCCGTTTCCACACGGCCGTCACGACTGCCGGCGAATGGGCCGTTTCCGTGCTCGCCGCCGACCAGGAGCGGCTGGCCCGGATCTTCGCCGGGAGGTACGGCGCGGCCGACCTGCAGTCGGTCCCGCACCGGCTCGGGCCGGCCACCGGGGCGCCGCTGCTCGACGGCGCGGTGTCGCAACTCGAGTGCCGCACGGTGGCGTCCTACCCCGGCGGCGACCACACCATCCTGCTCGGCGCGGTGCTCGAAGGGGCGGTCACCCGCGAGGGCGTCAGCCCACTCGTCTTCTATCGGGGTGGGTACGGAAGCCTGTCACCGTGAGCCACCAGCAACCCGCCACCGACGGCCGGCCCCAGCCTGCGCCGCCGGTGCCCCCAGCGGGTCGTCGCCTGCCGTGGACCGACTGGTCGCAGCGCACGCTGGTGCTCGTCCTGGCCGGTGCCGCTGTTGCCGGCATCGCGCTCGTGCTGCTCGCCCTGGCATTCATCGGCAGCGCCGTCCCGCGCGGCACGACCGTCGCCGGGGTCGACGTCGGAGGCCGCTCGCGACCTGCGGCCGCCACCCAGCTCACCGACCGGCTCGGCGCCAAGTTGACCGCCCCGATCACCGCGCGCGTCGACGACACGACCTTCACCCTCGACCCCCGGGCGCTGGATATCCGGCTGGACGCGTCGGCGACCGCCGACGCGGCGGCCACCCGCAACCCCTTCCTGCGGGCCGCCGCCCTGATCGGCCACCGCGGCGTCCGCCCGGTCATCACGGTCGACAAGCACAAGCTCGCACCGGTTCTCGCCGCGCAGACCGCCCGACTCGGACGCGCGCCCGAACCCGGGGCGGTCCGGTTCGACGGCACGACGCCGGTGGCCGTCTATCCACGGACCGGACGGGGACTCGACGCTCACCGCGTCGTCACCGCCATCCGCGCCAACTGGCTTCGCGGCGGCGCGATCCGGCTGACCGTGACGACCCTGACGCCCAAGGCGAGCAAGGCCGACGTCGACAAGGCACTCGACGAGATCGCCCGCCCGGCGGTGTCCGCTCCGGTGAGCGTCAAGGTCGGCAGTCGAGCAGTCGTGGTCTCCCCGCCGGCCATCGCGGCGGCCCTGGTGCTCAAGGCCGACATGGACGGCAGGTTCACCACGGCCTTCGACTCCAAGAGGCTGGCCGCCGCGCTGGCGCCGGTGCTCGGGCCGGTGACGGTGGCCCCAGTCGACGCAGGGTTCAAGGTCGTCGGCGGCACGGTGCGCGTCGTACCCGCCGTGGTCGGTCAACGCGTCGACACGGCGGCATTGGCCGTCGATCTGGTCGAGGTCATCACCAAGCCCGCCCCGCGGCAGGTGACCGGCAAGCTCATCGACAACGTCGCTCCGAAGCTCACCACGGCCAAGGCGGCAACGCTGGGGGTCAAGGAGCAGATCAGCACCTTCACCACCTATTACCCGTGCTGCCCGACCCGCAACAGGAACATCCAGATCGTCGCCGACGAGGTCGACGGTGCTCTCGTCATGCCGGGGGAGACGTTCAGTCTCAACGGCTACACCGGGCCGCGTACCGAGGCGCAGGGCTACGTGAAGGCGCCGGTCATCCTCGGCGGCAAGCTCAAGAACGAGGTCGGTGGTGGCATCTCACAGTTCGCCACCACGATGTTCAATGCGGTGTTCTTCTCCGGGCTCGAGGATGTCGCTCACAAGACCCACAGCTTCTACATCTCGAGAGACCCGGCCGGCCGTGAGGCGACCGTCTACTACTCCAGCGTGGACCTGAAGTTCAAGAACACCAGCCCGTACGGCGTTTTCATCGACACGTCGTGGACCAACACGTCGATCACCGTCTCCTTCTACAGCACCAAGGTCTATGACATCGAGTCGGTCAGCGGCCCGCGGACGAACCCGACGCACTACCGCACGCAGTACCTCGGCAACACCCCTGGCTGCATCCCGACGTCGGGGATCGACGGCTTCGACATCACCGTCACGCGGGTGTTCAAGCGCGGCGGCAACGTGGTCCGCACCGAGCAGTTCCGTACGAGGTACGTCCCCGAAACCAAGTTCATCTGTAGCGACCCGCCAGCGAGCCCGCCACCGAGCCCGCCACCGGGTGGCCAACCCGGCGGCTAGCCGACCGTCCAGGTCTGGCCGGCCGGGGTGTCCGTTACGGCCACACCGAGCGCGGCCAAGTCGTCGCGCAGGGTGTCCGATGCGGCGAAGTCCCTGTCCTGCCGGGCTGTTGCCCGACGGTCGAGCAGATCCTGCGCGCCGGCCGGGAGCGGGTCGGCCGTACGCGTCCTGCCCACCTCACGGACCACGTCGAGCCCGAACAGCCGGTCGAGGTGGGCGAACGTCTCGAACTTCGATCCCGCCGGGATCTCGGGGTCGCGCTCCAACTCGCGCATGGCGATGACCGCGGTGGGGGTGTCCAGGTCGTCGGAGAAGGCGTCGACCACCCGGGCGAGGTACTCCGCGCAGATCGGCTTCGACGGTGACTCGGCCCACTCCGCCACCCGTGCCCGCCACCGGCGCAGCGTCTTGTCGGCCGCCGCGATCGAGTCCCAGCCGAGGTTCATCTGCTGGCGGTAGTTGGCTTGGAGGAAGGCAAGACGCAGCGCGAGCGGGTCGTATCCACGGGCTTCGACGTCGGCGACGAGTACGACGTTGCCGGTCGACTTGGCCATCTTGCGGCCCTCGAACAGCAGGTGCTCGCCGTGCACCCAGTGGTGTACGACCTCGTGGCCGACCGCCGAGTTGGACTGCGCACGCTCGTCCTCGTGATGCGGGAAGCGCAGGTCGACCCCGCCGGTGTGCACGTCGACGACGCCACCGAGGAACTCCACCGACATGGCGGAGCATTCGATGTGCCAGCCGGGAAAACCAGGCCCCCACGGCGAGTCCCAGACCATGTCGCGCTGCGGCCCGGCGCGCTTCCACAACGCCCAGTCGGCATGGAAGCGCTTGGCGCCACCGTCGGCCGGCGCGTCGAAGCGGTGTCCCGGCCTCAACTCGTCGAGCTTGTTGCCGGAGATCGCGCCGTAGGTGGGAAAGGACCGCGCGTCGAAGTACAGCGTGCTGTCGTCCCCGACGTACGCGTGGCCCTTGGCCTCGAGCACTCGCAACATGGACTGCATCAGCTCGATGCACTCCGATGCCCGCGGGTAGCTGTCGGCAGGTCCGACTCCGATGGCCGCCTGGTCGCGGTGGAACTGCGCCTCGTAGAACCTGGCCAGCTCGAAGGGATCCTTGCCCTCGGCGCGGGCCTGGGCCAGCAGTTTGTCCTCGCCGGCGTCCTGCTGGTCGTCCTGCATGTGTCCGACGTCGGTGATGTTCTGGACGAGCATCACCCGCAGGCCGGTGTACTCCGCCACCCGCCGGATCAGGTCCGAGACCATGAACGTGCGCAGGTTGCCGACGTGGGCGTAGCGATAGACGGTCGGCCCGCAGGCGTAGATGCGCAGGACTCCCGGCTTGGCCGGGACGATGTCCTCGACCCGCCGGGTCCGCGTGTCGGTCAGCCGCAGCACGCCCCCCAGCGTAATGAGCAGCGGGCTACAGCGTGACCTGCCCGGCCGGGCCTTCGATCACGGCGAGTACGCCGACGCGTCCGCCGACGCGCAACGGGACCTGCGCACCGACGGCGAAGATCGTGTAGCGGATGTCGGGCGGGCGGGGATGCAGCAGGGCGAAGTCGACGAGCCGGACCGCGGGAGCATCCGTCGCCGGATGCGCCGAGCCACCCCAGTCGATGAAGAACGGCACGATCCCGCCGTTGGTCAACTGCGGTGGCGTGAGTCGCCAGCTCAGCTCGACGCCGTCGGGCCGGGACCGGCGCATGGCCACCGGCTCGCCGGGGTCGTAGCCGTTCGCGCGCGCCTCGGCCAGGGCCGCCGCCATGTCGTCGACGCCGGCCGCCCAGGTCACGAGGGCGGCCCCGGTCAGGTCGTCGATGCCGAACGGGCGGGCGGAGTCGGGGTCGGGCTGCTCGGGATCGGGTCCGATGACCTCGAGGTAGCTGCTCGGCCCCACCGACAGCAGCGCGTTTCGGGTGCCGAGGCCCGGATGGCTGCCGCCTGATGCCGGCCGGGTGCCGAGCCTGGTCGCCAGGTCCTCGACGGTGGCGTCGAGGTTAGGGGTGGCGTAGACGAGATGATCGAGGGCCGGCACCGCGCGACCGTAACAGGGGTCCGGCTCAGTTCAGCCGGGCGCGGGCCAGCCCCGCTTCCCTGCGGGCGGCCTCGGCCGCTGCAGCGTCGCCGTCGGCGACGCCATCGGCGTAGGCCTCCAACTCGGCGGCCCCCTGCTCGAAACTGCCGAGCCGCACGAGCAGCAGGCCGCGCTCCCGGCGCAGCGCCGCGGGGTGGCGGGGCAGCAGTAGGGACAAGTCCGTCGCCCAGAGCGCGGTCCGGGCCGCCTCGACGATGCCGGGGATCGCCGCTGCCTGAGCGCGCACGTTGTTGAGCACCCGCAGGACGACCTCCCGGTCGTTGTAGGGCCGGCAACCCGGCGGCGGCTCTTCGGCCAGGTCGCCACCGGCGAAGACGTCGACGAGCACATGCGCCCCGTCGCGTACGCCGACACCGACGAGGAAGTAGCCGGGCAGCCCCACCGGGAAGGCCGGCAGACCTGCCCGCTTGGCCACCTCGAGCCAGACGACGGCGAGCAGGATCGGCAGCCCGCGCCGCAGTCGGATCACTTCGTGCAGCAGAACGGATTTCTCGCTGGCGTAGTCCTCGGGGGTCCCGCTGAAGCTCGACAGAGCGCTGCGCAGCGCCGCGGCGCAGGCCCGCGGGTCGGTCGGGTCGGTGGTGGGCACCTTGAGTGCCAGTGCGTCGAGTGCGGCCAGCCGCCCGGAGATGTCGAGGTCGGGCTCCACTTCGGTGCCCATCAGCAGGCACGCCAGGCCGACGTCCACCGGATCGGTCGTGACGACCTTCCTGAACTCGTCGCGGCTCATGCCGACTGTCGGTAGTGGTAGCTGTGCGAGACGGCGAAGCCGAGGCGGTCGTACATCGCATGAGCTGCCACGTTGTCCCGCATGACCTGCAGATAGACCTCGGTCGCACCGCGGCCGGCCGCCCAGGTGAGCAGGGCGCGCACCAGGTGGGCGCCGACACCTCGCCGGCGCCACGCGGGAACGGTCTCCAGGGCGGTGATGCCGCACCATCCCACCCCGTCGCTGTCGCGGTCGACCACCGCCCGTCCGACGCCGGCCACCACACCGTCGATGACGATCGAGGCGAAGACCGGGTCGGCGGCGGCGGTCATGACCCGTACGGCGATCGGCGGCAGGCTGGCCGCCCCCCGGTAGTGGTAGGCCGCCAGCCACTGGGGGCTGGGAACCCCGGCGAGGGTGGCCTCGGGCAGTGTCACGCTGGATCCGCGGACCAGGACCTCGTCGATCCGGGCCACCCGCACCAGCGTCGGGTTGTACGCCGGCCAGCCGCGCTGGTGGAGTTCGCCGTCGAGGTCGGCGCGCAATGGCAGCGGGACCTGGAAGCGGGCCGGCAGGCCACGCTCGGCGTACCACCGCCGGACGGCCACCAGGGCTTCGTCGAGGGGGCGTCCGGGCTCGCCGAGGGGGAGCACGGAGTTGGCCCGCCCGGTCCAGCCTTCGGCGGCGCGCAGCAGCCAGCCACCCATGACCTGGGTCTCCGGGGCCGGCCAGCCCAGGGCTGCCACCCGCTCCAGCCGGCTGATGCGGTCGCTGATGTGCACCCCCTGGTGCCGATCCGGGCACTACTCGCGATACTAGGAGGGCAGCACAAGCGTGACCGCGATCGACACCGCATCCAGCCAGCCCCGCCAGCCAGCGGTGCAGACAGATTTGCCGAGAGGACCGTCAGCCGTGACCTACGTCATCGCCGAGCCGTGCGTGGACTTGCTCGACAAGGCGTGCATCGAGGAGTGCCCTGTCGACTGCATCTACGAGGGCAATCGGATGCTCTACATCCATCCCGACGAGTGCGTTGACTGCGGCGCCTGCGAGCCGGTCTGCCCGGTCGAGGCGATCTTCTACGAAGACGACACCCCGGAGAAGTGGAAGGACTACTACAAGGCCAACGTCGACTTCTTCGACGACATCGGGTCCCCGGGTGGCGCCGCCAAGATCGGCAAGATCGACAAGGACCACCCGCTCATCGCGGCGCTGCCGCCCATGGCGAGCGAGCACTGAGAGCGCCCTTCACCCCGCCGGTCTACCCCTGGGACCGGCTCGTTCCGTACGCCCGAACCGCCCGAGCCCATCCTGACGGCCTGGTCGACCTGTCGATAGGCACGCCCGTCGATCCCACCCCGCCCGTCGTCGCCGAGGCGTTGCGTGCGGCGTCGAACGCGCCCGGTTATCCGCTGACGGCGGGCACCCCCGAGCTGCGGGCGGCGGTCGCCGACTGGCTGGCCCGGCGACTGGGCGTACGCGGGCTCGACCCGGCCGCCGTGCTGCCCACCATCGGCTCCAAGGAGTTCATCGGGCTGCTGCCCACACTGCTCGGGCTCGGCCCGGGTGACCGCGTGGTGCATCCCGCGGTCGCGTACCCGACCTACGACATCGGCGCGCGGATCGCCGGGGCGGAGCCGGTTCCGGCCGACGGGCTCACCGAGTTGGGTCCCGCACGGGTGGGGCTGATCTGGATCAATTCACCGGCCAATCCGACCGGCCGGGTGCTGCCCGTGGAACACCTGCGCAAGGTCGTCGAATGGGCCCGCGAGCGCGGCACGGTGGTGGCGAGTGACGAGTGCTACATCGAACTGGGGTGGGACGAGCAGCCGGTGTCCGTGCTGCATCCCGACGTGTGCGGCGGAAGCCACCAGGGGCTGCTGGCCGTGCACTCGTTGTCCAAGCGGTCCAACCTGGCCGGCTACCGCGCCGGGTCCGTCGCGGGCGATCCCGACATCGTCGCCCGGCTGCTGGCGGTCCGCCGCCATGCCGGGCTCATCGTGCCGGCTCCGGTGCAGGCGGCGATGACGGCGGCCTACCGCGATGACGAGCACGTCCTGGCCCAGCGCGGGCGCTACGCGGCCCGCCGCGACATGTTGCTCAACGGCCTGGCTGCCGCCGGCCTGCAGGTCGAGCACTCCCGGGCCGGGCTCTACCTCTGGGCGAGTGCCGGTGAAGACTGCTGGGCGACCGTGGCGCGGCTGGCCGATCTCGGCATCCTGGTCGCTCCGGGGGAGTTCTACGGTCCGGGTGGGCAGCGACACGTACGCCTGGCCCTGACCGCGTCGGACGAGCGCGTTGCCGCAGCGGCAGCGCGCATGAGGGGAGCGGGTTCACCGTGACCAAGAGCGCCGATGTCGGCTTCCCGGTGGGGATGCCCGACGAGCGGGAGATGCTGCTGCAGTGGCTCGGCTACCTGCGGGGTGCCGTCGTCCGCAAGGCCTCCGGCATCACCGACGACCAGGGTCACTGGCGGCCCGACGGTGCGCTCATCTCGCTGCTGGGCATCGTCAACCACCTGACGCGTGTCGAATGGCGGTGGATCGACGGCGCCATGCTCGGCGCGGACACGGTCCGGCAGGAGGAGGAGTTCAGCCCGGGACCTGAGCTCACGGTCGAGGCGGCGCTCGCGGCCTACCGCGAACGCGCTGCCGGGACCGACGCGGCGGTGAGATCCATGCCGTTGACCACCCCGTGCCGCAAGGGCGAGAACACCGACCTGCGCTGGGTGCTGCTGCACCTGATCAACGAGACGGCGCGCCATGCCGGACACGCCGACGCGACCCGAGAGCTGCTCGACGGAACCACCGGCGAGTGAGCCGGGCTGGAGAGCGATGATGCGGCGCGTGCCTCTGACCGGTGCCGAGAAGGAGAGCCTGCAGGTCAGCCTCGACCGGCACCGCGACGTCGTGGAGTGGAAGCTCGCCGGACTCGGCGACGAGGACCTGCGGCGACCGTTCGTCCCGTCCGGCACGACGCTGCTCGGGCTGGTCAAGCACCTGGCTGCCGTGGAGTACGGCTGGTTCTGCACGACCTTCGGCCGGGCGCACGAGCCGCTGCCGTTCGCCGACGACGATCCTGAGTCCGATCTGCGAATCGAGCCTGGTGAGTCCACTGAGGACATACTGGCCTTCTATCGCCGGGCGCGAACGGCCGCCGATGCGGTCATCGCCGCACTCAGCCTCGATGACACCGGCGTGTCCTGGACGGGAGAGACGGTGTCCATGCGTTGGGTGCTGATCCACATGATCGAGGAGACCGCGCGCCATGCCGGCCATCTCGACATCGGCCGCGAACTCGCCGACGGCGCGACCGGGGACCATCCGGAAATCTGAGGCGCCGGTGTCGAGTCCGAAGAGTTTGCCCGATCGTCGTCGTGTCGTTAACGCGTATCGGGACGCACGTCGGGGAAGATGGAGCGAGGCCCCTCCATGTATGAGATGGAGGGGCCTCGCTTTGCCTCGCTACACGACCTCTGATCGCTCAGTTGCCATGCGCTGCGGGGCACATCACCGGTGACAAGGAACCCGCTCCGAGTGCCGGTTGCCCGGCTCCCCTTGCGTGCCAAGGTTTCCCCTGGCGTGGTCCCCGTTGCCGGCGACTAGGAGAATTTCTAGTCGCACTTTCCTAGCCGCACAAGGGTTTTTCCAAGGTAATTCGAACTTTCTTTTCTACCCACAGGATGTCCACAGAAAACGGATGGTTGTCCCCCGGAAACGTGGATTGTCCACCGGCTTATCCACCGATCGATCCACAACCGGTGACGCGACTCGCCTAACGTGATGCCCATGCGCATCGGCATCGTCGGCATCGGGGACATCGCGCAGAAGGCGTATCTGCCGGTGCTGGCAGCACGCGCTGACGTCGAGCCGCATCTGGTCACCCGGAACAGCTCGGTGCTCGACCGGGTCGGCGCGGCGTACCGGATCGAGCACCGCTACACCGAGCTGTCCGAACTGCTCGCGGTGGGGGTCGACGCCGCGTTCGTGCACACAGCGACGAGCGCGCATGCCGAGACGGTCGAGCAGTTGCTGTCGGCCGGTGTGCATGTGTACGTCGACAAGCCGTTGGACTACACCTACGCCACCGCAGAGCGACTGGTGGCGCACGCCGAGCGGGCCGACCGCTCTCTGGTCGTCGGATTCAACCGGCGCTATGCACCCGCGTACGCCGAATTGCAGGCCCTGCCGACACAAATCGTGGTCATGCAGAAGAACAGGCAACAGCTGCTCGAAAGGCCGCGCACGACCGTGTTCGACGACTTCATCCACGTTGTCGACACGATGCGATTCCTGCTGCCCGGACCGGTCGAGCACGTCGACATCCGGCACGACGTACGCGCCGGCCTGCTTCACCACGTCGTGCTGCACCTGTCCGGGGCCGGCTTCAGCAGCCTGGGCATCATGAGCCGCGACAGCGGCAGCGTCGAGGAGACGCTGGAGGTGATCGGCGGCGGGCACAAGCGCCGGGTGGTCAACCTCGAGGCGGTGATCGACCACCACGGCGGCCAGGAGCACCGTCCCGTCCCGAACTGGCAACCGGTGGCCCAGCGGCGCGGGATCGAGCAGATCTGCTCCCACTTCCTCGATGCCGTACGCGACGGCCGCGTGCTCTCCGCCCGCGACGCACTGGCCACCCACGCGCTGTGCGAGGACATCGCCGCCGCCGCCGAGTCCGTAGGATCGGGTCCATGAGCGGCGACATCCAGGTCGAGCAGACGGCCCTGCCGGGCATCGGCGTGCGGCACGAGTTCATGACCAAGCGCGGACGGCGGGTCGGCGTGATGGAGCACCGCAGTGGCCGTCGCGATCTGCTGCTCTACGACGTCGAAGATCCGGACTCCTGCTCCGAGACGGTCGCGCTGACCTCCGAGGAAGCCGACGCGCTGGCGGAGTTCCTCGGGGTGCTCCGGATCAGGGAGCGCCTCGCCCAGCTCAGTGCGCACGTGCCGTACCTCGTGACCGAGGAGATCCTCGTTCCGCACGACTCGCCCTACGCCGGCAAGACACTCGGCGCCACCGGGGCCAGGTCGCGCACCGGTGCGTCGATAGTGGCCATCCTGCGCGACGACGAGGCGATCCCGTCGCCGGCGCCGGATTCGCAACTGCGCGGCGGTGACAAGCTCATCGTGATCGGCACTCACGAGGGAGTCGCCGGCGTGGCGGGCATCCTCAACGCCGGCTAGGCCGGCCGGATGCACAGCGCGACCCTGCTCCTGGAGTTCGGCGTCGTCATCTTCTCCCTCGGCATCGTGGGCCGGCTGGCGTCGTGGGTCGGGCTGTCCCCGATCCCGCTCTACCTGCTGGCCGGTCTGGCGTTCGGGCAGGGCGGTGTGCTCCCGCTGGCCACCAGCGAGTCCTTCATCTCGGTGGGCGCCGACATCGGCGTGATCCTGCTGTTGCTCCTGCTCGGGCTGGAGTACTCCGCCGAGGAGTTGGTGGGCAATCTGCGCAGGCAGGCCCCGATGGGCCTGGTCAACATCGTCGTGAATGCCGCGCCGGGCGTGGGCGTCGGGCTCCTGCTGGGCTGGCACCCCGCAGCCGTCGTCGCGATGGGTGGCATCACCTACGCCTCGTCGTCAGGCATCACCGCCAAGCTGCTCAACGACCTCGGCCGGCTGGGCAACCGGGAAACTCCCGTCGTGCTCTCGCTGCTGGTTCTCGAGGACCTGACCATGGCGGTCTATCTGCCGGTCCTCACCGCCCTGCTGGCCGGGGCCGGCGTGGTCACGGGGTCGCTGTCGATCGTGGTCGCGCTGGGCCTTGTGGCGGTGATTCTGATGGTCGCGTTACGGCTGAGCCACGTCATCAACCGGGTCGTGTTCTCCACCGACGACGAGGTCCTGCTGCTGCTCGTGTTCGGGCTGGCCCTGATCGTGGCCGGACTGGCCGAACGCGTCCACGTCTCGGCCGCCGTCGGCGCGTTCCTGGTCGGCATCGCGCTGTCGGGCCGGGTCGCCGACGACGCGCGGGTCCGGCTGCTGCCGCTGCGTGATCTGTTCGCCGCGGTGTTCTTCGTGTTCTTCGGACTGCGTACCAATCCCGCCGACATCCCGGGCGCACTCCCGATCGCCGTCGGCCTGGTGGCGATCACCGCGATCACCAAGGGCGCCGTCGGGTGGCGGGCGGCACGCCGGGCCGGGATCGCCGTGCTGGGGCAGGTTCGCGCCGGCACGGTGCTGACCGCGCGCGGCGAATTCAGCATCGTCATCGCGGGTCTCGTCATCAGTGCCGGCATCCAGCCCGAACTCGGCACGCTCGCGGCGTCGTACGTCCTGATCTCCGCGGTCGTCGGCCCGCTTATCGCGCGGGCGGCGGAGCCGATCGCCCGGCGGGTGCTGGCCGGCCGGCGGCAGCGCACCGCCTGAGCGACGCGCCGACCTTCTACGCTGGCCCGTATGCCCTCCGACGACACCAGCCCGATATCCCCGCTCATCGAGGAGTTGTGGGACCGCCGTGACACGCTCAGCCCGGCCGACGACGACGCTCGCAAGGTGGTGGTCGAGGCCGTCGACCTGCTCGACACCGGCGCGGCGCGAGTCGCTCGCGTCGTCGACGGCGACGTCGTGGTCGACGAGCGGGCCAAGCGCGCGATCCTGCTGGCCTTCCGGGTGCTGGGGATGACCGAGTCGGCGGCCGGCGACTTCACCTATCACGACCGGATCCCGGTCAAGACCCGGTTCGACGGGGTGCGCGTCGTCCCCGGTGCGATCGCCCGTTGGGGGTCCTACATCGCGCCCGGTGTCGTCCTGATGCCGTCCTACGTCAACATCGGCGGGTATGTCGGCGCGGGCAGCATGGTCGACACCTGGGCCACCGTGGGCTCCTGCGCGCAGATCGGTGCCAAGGTCCACCTGTCCGGTGGCGTCGGGATCGGGGGAGTCCTCGAACCGCCAAATGCCAAGCCCGTCGTGGTCGAGGACGGCGCTTTCGTGGGGAGCAGATGCATGATCACCGAGGGCGCGCGGGTGGGTGAGGGCGCGGTGCTCGGATCGGGCACGATCCTGGGTCCGACGATCCCGGTCATCGATGCCGAGACCGGTGCCGAGGTCAGCCGCGGGCACGTCCCCGCGTGGAGCGTCGCGGTGTCCGGTGTGCGGCAGCGCGAGTTCGCCGGCGGCACGTTCGGGCTGCCGTGCGTACTCATCGTCAAACGCCTCACCGAGGGGGAGCGGCACGACAAGGCCCAGCTCAACGACGTGCTGCGCACTCACGGGTTGACCACCTGATGCCGGCGGCCCCACTCGACCTCTCCCTGGCCGTCGAAGAACTCACCGCACGGCTGGTCGACACCGAATCCGTCAGCGGCCACGAAGGCCCGCTCGCTGATGCGATCGAGGCTGCCCTGCGCGGGCTGCCGCACCTGCAGGTCGAGCGGTCCGGCAACGCCGTGGTGGCCCGCACGTTCCATGGCCGACCCAGCCGGGTGGTCCTCGCCGGGCACATCGACACCGTCCCCCTCGCCGGCAACCTGCCCTCCCACATCGACGGTGGCCGGCTGTACGGCTGCGGCACATGTGACATGAAGTCCGGGGTGGCGGTCCAACTGCGGTTGGCGGCCGACCCCGGCAGCGCGGAGTACGACCAGACGTACGTGTTCTATGACAACGAAGAAGTCGCGGCCGATCTCAACGGGCTGGGCCGGGTCGCCCGGGAGCATCGGGACTGGCTCGACGGCGACCTTGCCATCCTGCTCGAACCCACCAACGGCCAGGTCGAGGCGGGCTGCCAGGGCACGATGCGGGCGGTCGTACGAACCACCGGCCGGCGGGCGCACAGCGCGCGCAGTTGGCTCGGCGACAACGCCATCCATCGCGCCGCCGCCGTGCTGGCCCGGCTTGACGACTACCACGGGCGAGAGGTCGATCTCGACGGCTGCCGCTATCGGGAGGGGCTCAACGCCGTGCAGGTCAGCGGGGGGGTCGCCGGCAACGTCATCCCGGACGAGTGCATGGTGGCGGTGAACTTCCGCTTCGCCCCGGACCGGTCCGAACAGGACGCCGCAGAGCACGTACGCGAGGTGTTCGCGGGCTTCGACGTCGAGGTGACCGATTCCGCTCCCGGGGCCCTCCCGGGCCTCTCCGCACCGCTGGCGCAGGCGTTCGTCGCCGCGACCGGTGCCGCACCGGTGGCGAAATACGGCTGGACCGACGTCTCCCGCTTCGCCGGCCTGGGGATCCCGGCGCTGAACTTCGGCCCTGGCGACCCCAACCTGGCCCACACCCGCGAGGAACACGTCGAGTTGTCCATGATCGAGCCGTGCGAGAAGGCACTGCGCAGTTTCCTCGGATATACCGTGACGGCATGACACCAGGCGAACCCGACGACGCCCAGCCCACCAGCGGCCGGCCCCGCCGGGCCGGCGAGCGGCAGCGCGGGCGAGCCGTCGTACGCCGCTCGCAGGTCACCGCCAGCACCACGGACCAGCGACTCCTCGACACCCGCGGCCCGTCGGACTGGGTGCACACCGACCCCTGGCGGGTGATGCGCATCCAGTCGGAGTTCGTGGAGGGTTTCGGGCTGCTCGCCGAGTTGCCGCGTGCGGTGAGCGTGTTCGGCTCGGCCCGCACTCCCGAAGGCCATCCGGAGTACGACATGGGCCGCCGGCTGGGTAAGTGCCTGGCCGAGGCCGGGTTTGCCGTGATCACCGGCGGCGGCCCCGGCGTCATGGAGGCGGTCAACCGCGGTGCGACCGAGGCCGGAGGCCTGTCGGTCGGTCTGGGCATCGAGTTGCCGTTCGAGCAGCGGCTCAACGACTACGTCGACCTCGGCATCAACTTCCGCTACTTCTTCGCCCGCAAGACGATGTTCGTCAAGTACGCCCAGGCCTTCGTCATCCTGCCCGGCGGGTTCGGCACGCTCGACGAGATGTTCGAGTCGCTGACGCTCGTTCAGACCGGCAAGGTCACGAGGTTCCCCGTCGTGCTGCTCGGCAGCGAGTACTGGGGCGGGCTGCTGGAGTGGATGCGTACCGCCCTGGTCGGCACGGGCAAGATCAAGGCCAGCGATCTCGACCTGCTGACGCTCACCGACGACGTCGACGACGCCGTACGCATCGTGATCGACACTGCCGGTGGTGACGAGTCGAGGGAGGACGAGCCGATCGTGCAGTCCCCCCCGGCACCGGTGCCCCCGGTCTGATAGACACCGGTGGTGGCGGCGATCTGTGTCTACTGCTCGTCGTCGGAACGGATAGCCGACCGCTATCTCACCCTCGCCACCGCGGTGGGTGCCACGCTCGCCGAGCGCGGGCACACGTTGGTCTCCGGTGGCGGCAGGGTGTCGATGATGGGTGCCGTCGCCGTCGCGGCACGGGCCGGTGGCGCCCACACGCTCGGCGTGATCCCGGTCGCGCTGGTCGATGACGAGGTGGCCGACGTCGACGCCGACGAGTTGGTGGTCACCCGCAACATGCGCGAGCGCAAGGCGATCATGGACGAGCGCTGCGATGCGTTCCTCGCGCTGCCCGGAGGTCTGGGCACTCTGGAGGAACTTCTCGAGGTCTGGACATCACGATCGTTGGGGCTGCATGCCAAGCCGGTGGTCGTGCTTGACCCCGATGGCGAATTCGACCCGTTCTTCGACTGGATCGAACGGCTCAAAGCCGGCGGGTTCGTCCGCGAGGACGCCTGCCGGGCCGTGACGCGCACCCGCTCCTTATCCGCTGCGTTCGCCGAACTGGAGCGGGTGCCGCGTCAGGGCTGACTCGGGTCGGCGCCGGTCAGTTGTTCGTCTTGGCCTGCGGGTGCTTGTCGCCGACCCGGATGCCGCGTGCCGTTTTGCTGTCGCCGGACTTCTGCGCCATCACGCCGGCCTGATCGCCGACCTTGATGTCGCCGATCTTGGCCGGCTTGCCGTCCTTGCCCACCTTGGTGTCGCCGGTGACGGCGTAGCTCGCGGTGTATCCGTCGGCACTCTTCAGCGTGATCGACTTCGCGCTCACGGCGGTGACGGCTCCCCGCTGGGTGTAGACGGTGAGGAACTTGCCGTCCTTGCCCTGCACGACGGCCTCACCGTGGCTGAGCCGGCCGAGCCGGAACATGCCCGGATGCCGCTTGCCGTGCCGGTCGGCCTTGCCCCCGGGCTGGGCCGAACTGCCGGCGCTCGGAGTCGCCGTTGCCGTCGAGTTGCTCGCCTGGGTGAACGACGGTGCGGCCAGGGCAACGCCGGTGACACCGAGCGCGCCGATCGTGGCGACCGCCGTCCAGAGGGCGATCCGGCCGGCCGTTCGACGCCGCCCGGGCGTTGGCGGGAGGGTGCTTGTCATGTGATTGCTCCTTTTGGCTATCTTTGGCTGGCTGCATCGGGGTGTCGCGTGCCCTAGAGTGACGGCGCTGCGTCCGAATCCGGTCCCGGGTACGTATGCGGCAGGTAAATGCCGTGGCCCGGTGCAGATCGGGAACCTCGTGCCGACACGTATCGTTGGTCACAACTAGTCGACTAGTCGCGCTTCGGCCGCTTCGCCAGGAATGGGTTTGATGCAGGACGTTGGGATGAGGCAGGAGGGGCGCGGGCGAGAGCCGGCACGTGCTCGCAATAGCCCCCGTCACCGTGCTCCCAAGCCGCGGCCGGCTGATGGCTTCGTCAGGTCGCTCATGCTCACGACCCTGGGTGCCATTCTGCCCGGCATCGCCTTCATCGCGGCGGGGCGGCGACGCCTGGGCGCCGTCACGCTGAGTGCCGCTCTGCTCGTCGCGGCCGGCGGGCTGTGGCTGGGCACGGGCGGACGCCGGACCGCGCTGCACGCCGTCGTGAGCCCGACCGCACTGACCCGGATCGGGATCGGGCTGCTGATCCTCGGTCTCGTCTGGGCGATCATCGTCGCGGCGGGATACCGGATGGTGCGGCTCCCCAACGGCACCACCGGGCAGCGGACGATCGGCGCGCTGTTGGCGACCCTGCTGTGCCTGCTCGTCGCGGCGCCGCCGGCGGCCGCGGCCCGCTACGCCTTCGTCCAGCGTGACCTCATCACCACCGTGTTCGGTGACAACACCAAGAGCGCAACGCGGCCCAAGACCGTGACCAAGGCCAACCCGTGGGCCGGGCACGAACGGGTCAACCTGTTGCTGCTCGGCAGCGACGCCGGCAAGGGGCGCACGGGCGCCCGCACCGACAGCGTCATCGTCGCGAGCATCAACACCAAGACCGGCGACACGGTGCTGTTCAGCCTCCCGCGCAACCTCGAGAAGCTGCCGTTCCCGGCGGGTCCGCTGCGCGACGCCTATCCCAACGGTTACGACGCTCCGGGCAACGAGGGCGAGCAGTTGCTCAACGCCGTCTACAACAACGTGCCGATAGCGCATCCGCACATCCTCGGTCCCACCGACAATCTCGGCGCCGACGTGCTCAAGCTCGGTGTGGGAGAGGCGCTCGGGCTCAAGATCGACTACTTCCTGATGATCAACCTGCAGGGGTTCGCAGAGTTGATCAATGCGGTCGGCGGCGTCACGGTCAACATCAACGAGTGGGTCCCGATCGGAGGCAGCGAGACCAGCCTGCCCTCGACCTACCTCAAACCCGGGCCGAACCAACACCTCAACGGTGGCGTGTCGCTGTGGTACGCCCGCGGCCGGTTCGGCTCGACAGACTACGCGCGGATGCGGCGTCAACGGTGCGTGATCGGCGCGGTCATCAAGTCGGCGGATCCGGTCACCGTGCTGCGGCGTTACAAGCAACTCGCCGAAGCGACCAAGGACCTCGTACGCACGGATATCCCGCAGGATCTGCTCTCGTCGTTCGTCGACCTGTCGATGACGATCAAGAAGGGCACCGTCAAGAGCCTGGTCTTCGACAACCACATCATCACCTCGTCGAATCCGGACTACGACCTCATCCGGGCCAAGGTCCGCGAGGCGCTCAACCCCGCGCCGCCGGCAGCCGTCTCGTCCACGGCCCCGAGCCCGGCCGCCGGGAGCCGAGCGAGTCCCCAGCCGCATACCTCTCCCGGGGTGGCCGAGGGCCTGGGCTCCTCGTGCTCGTACGACCCGCTGCTGGCGCAGAGAGCGTTGCTGCAGGGCGAGCCGCCGACCCGGCGGCGCTAGCTCAGGCCAGTCCCCGCCTCGCGACCCGCGGCGGGCGGTCGCCGCGGATGGCGGAGACTGTGTCGAGCACCCGGCGGGTGGCGCGTACCTGATGGGCGCGGAACACCCGCGCTCCCAGCCACGCGCTCACCGCCGTCGCGGCCAGCGTGCCTTCGAGCCGTTCGTCGAGGCCGAGATCGAGGGTCTCGCCGAGAAAGTCCTTGTTGGACAGTGCAACCAGCACCGGCCAGCTGGTAGCGACCAGCTCGCCCAGCCGCCGGGTGAGTTCGAGTGAGTGACGGGTGTTCTTGCCGAAGTCGTGCCCCGGGTCGATCAGGATCGCATCTGCTCGCACGCCGAGGGTGACCGCACGTTGGGCCAGCCCGGTGACGGTCTCGACGACATCGGCCATGACGTCGGTGTAGCCGACCCGATGCGGCCGGGTCCGCGGTGCCTGGTGCCCGGCGTGGGTGCACACCAGTCCGACCGAGGACGCAGCCGCCACCTCCGCCAGGGCCGGGTCGACGCCACCCCACGAGTCGTTGATGAGATCGGCGCCGGCCTCGACGAGTACGGCGGCGACCTCCGCGCGCCAGGTGTCGACACTGATCACCAACTCGGGGTGACGTGAGCGCATGGCTGCGACAACGTCGGCGGTCCGGCGGATCTCCTCCGTCGCGTCGACGTGGTCACCGGGGCCGGCCTTGACCCCGCCGATGTCGACGATGTCGGCCCCTTCGGCGACGGCTCGGTCGACGGCGTCCAGTGCAGCTTCGAGCCCGAACGTCGCGCCGCGGTCGAAGAAGGAGTCGGGAGTGCGGTTCACGATGGCCATGACGAGCAGATCGTCGTCGGCGAATGTACGAGAGCCGAGGCACAGGGTCATCTGCAACTCGCTCCCGTCCGGGCCGTGGTCGTCTTCACAGCAGCCAGCGTGGCACGATTCCTTCGTGGCGACTTTCCTGGTCTGGGTGATGACTGCGTTCACGGTCGCGGCGGCACTCTTTGCCGTGACCCTGGTGATCGGCGGCCGGACCGATCTGATGGCGGAGATGCCGCCCGACGCCGCGCCACAGGCGCTTCCCGTTGACCGGCCGGTCCGGGCTGCCGACGTGGCGGCAACCCGGTTCGACCGTGCGCTGCGCGGTTACCGCATGGACCAGGTCGATGCCGTCCTCGACCGGCTGACCGCCGAGTTGGCCAACCGCGACGAGGCCGCGGCCGGCCAGGGTGACCCGGCTTGACCGTCTACAAGATCGCCGAGCGCGTGACCGTCAACGCACCGGCGGCGCGCGTCTGGCAAGCGCTGACGGCATGGGACCGGCAATCGGACTGGGTGATCGCGACCCAGACGTACGCCACCGAACTGGCCGGTCAGGGAGTCGGCGGTGGGCTGTCGGCCTACACCGGCTTCGGACCGTTGCGGTTCAAGGACACGATGGTCATCACCGAATGGCAACCGCCCACCATCTGCCGGGTGCGTCACACCGGCCGAGTGGTACGCGGGACCGGCACGTTCGAGGTGCAGCCGACCGGGGAGCGCACCGCCGCCGTCATCTGGTCCGAGAACCTGCAACTGCCCGGCGGGCGGTTGGCGGAGATGAGTTGGCCGGCGATCCACCTCGTCTCCTCGTGGTTGCTCCGGCGCTCGCTGCGGCGCTTCGCCGATTGGGCGCCGGCATACCCGCTATGACCGGAGCACTCTCCGGGGACGACGGCCTGCTCCGCTGCGCGTGGGTCGGCTCCACCCCCGAATACCTCGACTACCACGACGAGGAGTGGGGGGTGGAGTTGCACGGCGACGACCCCATGTTCGAGCGGATGTCGCTGGAGGCGTTCCAGTCAGGGCTGTCCTGGCTGACCATCCTGCGCAAGCGGCCTGCCTTCCGCGCTGCCTTCGCCGGTTTCGACATCGCCACCGTCGCCGGCTTCGACTCGGCAGACGTCGAACGCCTGATGGCCGATGCCGGCATCGTGCGCAACCGGGCCAAGATCGCGGCCGTGATCAACAACGCCCAGGTTGCAGCGGGACTTGACGAGGGACTGTCGGAGTTGCTGTGGGGGTTCGCACCGGACCGGCGCCGCCGATCGGCGGCCGATTCAGCGATCCCGAGCACCTCGCCGGAGTCGGCTGCCATGGCGAAGGCCCTCAAGCGCAAGGGATTCAGGTTCGTCGGCCCGACCACTGCGTACGCGCTGATGCAGGCCACCGGCATGGTCGACGACCACGACAGCAATTGCTGGCGGGCCGGAGCGGGCTAACGGCCCTCGAAGGCCGGCGGTTGCTTGTCGACGAACGCTGCAGTCGCGTTGCGGTGGTCGGCGGTACGCCCGGCCCTGGCTTGCAGTTCGGCCTCGCGTTGCAGCGCGTCGGCGAGATCGGCGGTGCCGCCGAAGGAGATCGCCTCCTTGATGCACGCGTATGCCACCGTCGGCCCGGCCGCCAGACGTACGGCCAACTCGTGCGCGGCCGCCGCGACCCGGTCGTCCGGCACCACCGCTGTCACCAGGCCCATCTCCATCGCCTGGGCGGGGGAGACCGGCTCGGCCAGCATCATCAGTGCGATGGCGCGGGCGTGACCGACGAGCCGGGGCAGGGTGAAGGAGACCCCGCTGTCCGCGCTCAGCCCGACCCGGGCGAAGGCCATCAGGAAGCCGGCTCCCTCGCCGGCGATCCGGAAGTCGCAGGCGAACGCGAAGCCGGCACCGGCGCCGGCCGCCATTCCGTTGACCGCGGCGACGACCGGCTTGGGCATCTCCACCAGTGCCGTCGCGATCGGGTTGTAGTGGTCGGTGACCGTCTGCAGCGGACGCGGATCGTTGGCCGCCAGCAACTCGGCGTGCTCTCGAAGGTCCTGCCCGACGCAGAAGGCAGAGCCGGCACCGGTCAGCACCACGCTGCGGACGGCGGCGTCGTCGCGGACCTCGGCCAGCGTGTCGATGAGTGCTTCCTTCATCTCGATGGAGAGCGAGTTCAGCGACTTGGGGCGGTTGAGCGTGATCGTCGCCACGCCGTCGGTTCGAGTGAGCAGGACACTGTCGGACACGCTGACCTCCGGGTGGGGCTGGGCTACTGGCCGGACGCGCGAAACGCTACGCCGCGATCCTGCTCGGCCGGTCGCAGGCAGCTGTCGACGAAACGTGCGGCCGCCGGCAACAGCCGGCTCGCCTCGGTGTCGAAGAAGGCGGCCGCCTTCGTTCCGGCCCAATCGGGCGGCAGCAGTTGAGCCGGCAGCTCCGGGTCGGTGAACAGGAAGTTGCGCCAGCCGTGGACGAGCGCGGTCCGTGCGGCGAAGGCGTCTTCGTCGGCGGCGTCCGGACCCACCGAACCGACGACGGGTGTGAGGTCGTCGACGAATCGCGCGTAGGCGGCTGCGAGTTGATCGAGGTCCCAGGCCCGGTCGATCATGGCCCGCGGGTCCCCCGTGTGCACCGCCACGAACGATTCCACCCGCGCCCCGTGCTGGACGATCAGGGCGGCGACCTCGGGTGACTGGCGGGCGGCCAACCACGTCGTCGCCTCGATGGCGCCGTAGCCGAGGAACGCCAGGTCGGCTGACAGCCGCAGACGGGCGCCGCGACCCGCTGGGGGAGCGACGACGAGCAGATGCCACCGGCCGTCCCACGGCTCCTGCCCGGTGCGATAGATCCGCGCGCCGGCGTCGTCGAGCCGACGCACTCCGCGGGCCGTCAGCCGGTAGCCCGGCCCGTCGGGCAGGTGTGCCGGCGTGAGCCAGCCCTGCCGGACCATTCGCGAGACGGCGGTGCGCACTGCCGGCGCGGTGACCCCGAGCGGCGCGAGCAGGCGCAACAGGGCAGCGATGGGAGCGGCATCACCCCGCGAACGGAGGTAATCGCCGAAGACATCGAAGAGCGCCGCCCTCGCCCGCATGCAGGCAGTCTCTCAGAAGCCGGCCCTAGCCGTTCTGGTCCGGCGCGCCACTGTCGGTCACCGCCCGTCGGCGCCGGTTGGCCTCGACGATGCTCACCAGCCCGATCAGCAGCCACACGATGTTGACCAGCAGGCCAGGCAGGGCCCGGTGCACCCAGGCATTGAGGCCGAGCCCGACCGAGCCGGTCACGTTGATCGCGTGGTAGGCCCGGTTGGCCGGCAGCCGGCCCGCCGAGAGCAGTGCGTACGCGACGAGCAGCGCCCCCGCGCCGGCCCAGCCGAGCACCTCCCAGATCACGCTCACGACGGGCCCGGCACCACGGCGTACGCGCGCACCGGAAAGGTGCCGAAGTCTCGTACCCGCACCGGGGCCGCATGCAGTCGCGCCCCACTGCCTGGCAGGCCCGCCAGCCCGGTCAGATGCTCGAGCACCGGGATGCCGGCGGCCAGCAGGATCGAATGCGCGGGCCGCTGGCCACCCTTGGTGCTGTCGATGTTCACCGAGTCGATGCCGACCAGCCGGGCGCCTCGGTCGGCGAGCAGCTGAGCGGCCGGCCCCGAGAGATACGGCGCACGCCGGCCGTATTCCGGCGTGCCCCAATGCCGGTCCCAGCCGGTGTGCAGGAGCACAGCGCAGCCGGCCGGGTCGAGGCCCTCGAGGACATCCGGTTCGATCCCCGGGTCGGCGGCGGCGGTCAGCTCGACGACGAGGGTGGGCAGGTCGGCGACCGCTTCCAGAGCCAGCCCGGCCAGGTCCGTCCCCCCGTCGTAGCGGTGGAACGGACTGTCGAGGTAGGTCCCGGTGTTGCCGAGCATCGAGATGCGGTCGATCGAGAACTCCGTGCCCTCGTCGTAGACGGCCCGGGATGCTTCTCGCGTGAGGTGTGCTGTGATCTCGGGACCGGGCAGCCCGGGGTAGGTGATCATCCCGGCGGTCACGATGTGGTTCAGCTCGACCAGCCGCCGTGCGCTGTCGGACGAAGCGGGTCGGCTCGGCTGCGCAGAAGATTCGCTCATGGTGAGGATGGTGTCACTGGCAAGATGGCGCGATGACTGTCGGAGGGCGACACAGTGCGGCGCAGAGCCGGTTGGCCGGGCGACTCGACGAGCTCACGTTCACGTCGGAGGTCCTGGCGGACAACCCGTTGGGCGATCCCGCCACCCGCCCGTTGTGGGTCTACCTTCCCCCCGGCTACGACGAGGATGCGGCCCGCAGGTATCCCTCGGTCTATGTGATCCAGGGCTTCACCGGGTCGGTCCCGATGTGGCACAACCGGACGCCGTTCCAGCCCACCTATCCCGAGAGATGCGACGCGCTGTTCGCAACCGGTGACGTGCCGCCCTGCATCGTCGTCTGGGTCGACGCCTGGACCGCGGTCGGCGGCAGCCAGTTCGTCGACTCGCCGGGCACCGGCCGCTACCACAGCTACCTCTGCGACGAGGTCGTCCCGTGGGTGGATGCCCACTACCGCACGCTTGACGCGGCGCGTCATCGCGGCATCCAAGGCAAGTCCAGTGGCGGGTTCGGCGCGATGATCACCCCGATGCTGCGGCCGGACCTCTTCGGTGCCCTGGCCACCCACGCCGGGGACGCGCTCTACGAATGCTGCTATCTGCCTGAGTTCCCCAACGTCGTCCGGGCCCTGCGTGCTTACGACGGGTCCATCGACGCCTGGTGGCAGGACTTCACCTCCCGTACGGCGTTCACCAAAGCCGAGGACGACCTGCTGCTGGGCATCTACGGAGTCGCTGCGTGCTTCTCGGCCGCACCGGACGGGTGCGTGCAACTGCCGTTCGACCCGCGCACCGGATTGCTGGTCGAGGAGCAGTGGGCGCGCTGGCTGGCCTGGGACCCGGTGCGCATGGTGCCGGGCCATGCCGACGCGCTGCGCGGGCTGAGCGGGATCTGGGTCGATGCCGGGACTCGCGACGAGTACTTCCTCGATCTGGGTGCGCTCGCCTTCAAGGCGGCTCTCGCCGACATCGGAGTCACGGACATCTCCTTCGATTTGATCGACTCCGGTCACGGAAACCTCGGCTTCCGCTACCCGATGTCACTTCGATTCCTCGCCGAGCGGCTCTCCGGCTGATGCCCCAGCGGGCCACCGGACCGGCCCGGGTTTGGTCCGGGACACCGCATACAGGAGAATCAGGGGGAGCACGCGGATCGCCGGTCCCACACGGCCGCGATCTCGTACGCACCACGAGCCAGTCGCACCACACCGCAAGCGTGGCCGGGCACACCAGCGGCCACTTTCGAGGGGAGTACCAACATGGCGGCCATGAAGCCGCGGACAGGTGACGGTCCGCTCGAGGTCACCAAAGAGGGCCGTGGCATCGTCATGCGGGTTCCTCTCGAAGGCGGCGGTCGACTCGTCGTCGAGATGTCCGCCACCGAGGCGAGCGACCTCGGTGATGCGCTCAAGGCGGCTGTGGGCTGAGCCGGCCGGGACACCTACCGGCGCTTGTCACCGGACCCCGGGGCAGCGATGAAACGGCGTAAGGTCGGCGCATGATCAACCGGCGCCGCCGAGACCGCGACGTCCTCGGCATCGTTCTTGCCGGTGGCGCCGGCAAGCGTCTGATGCCGCTGACCCAGGATCGGGCCAAGCCCGCGGTCCCCTTCGGCGGGATCTACCGACTGATCGACTTCGTCCTGTCCAACCTCGTCAACGGCGGCTACCTTCGCCAATGCGTGCTGACGCAGTACAAATCCCACTCCCTCGACCTGCACATCACCACCACGTGGCGGATGTCGACGCTGCTCGGCAACTACGTGACGCCAGTGCCCGCCCAGCAGCGCCTGGGCGAGAGGTGGTTCACCGGCAGTGCCGACGCGATCTACCAGTCGCTGAACCTCGTCTACGACGAGCGGCCGGAGTACGTCGTGGTCTTCGGCGCGGACCACGTCTACCGGATGGACCCCTCCCAGATGGTCGAGGCGCACATCGAGTCCGGGGCCGGCGTGACCGTGGCCGGGATCCGGGTGCCGCGGTCGGAGGCGTCGTCGTTCGGCGTCATCCAGACGACGCGCAACGGTGTCGACATCGCCGACTTCCTGGAGAAGCCCACTGACCCGCCGGGCCTGCCGGACAGTCCCGAGCAGGTCTATGCGTCGATGGGCAACTACGTGTTCAGCACCGACGTGCTGCTCGAGGCGGTCAAGCTCGACGCCACCAACGAGGACTCCAGCCACGACATGGGCGGCGACATCATCCCGCTGCTCACCGGCCAGGGCCGGGCCAAGGTCTACGACTTCGCCGACAACGACGTTCCCGGATCATCCGAGCGCGACCACGGCTATTGGCGCGACGTCGGAACGCTGGATTCCTACTACGACGCCCACATGGACATGATCTCGGTGCACCCGGTGTTCAACCTGTACAACCGCAGGTGGCCGTTCTACACCTCGCTCCCGCAGATGCCGCCCGCGAAGTTCGTCGAGGGAGGCGTCGCCCACGACTCGATGGTCTCGCCCGGCGACATCATCGCCGGCGGTTCCGTACGCGGATCTGTGCTGTCTCCCGGCGTCACCGTCATGAGCAAGGCGACCGTCGAGGACTGCGTCCTGCTGCACGGCGTCACGATCGGCGAGGGTGCCATCGTGCGCCGGGCTATCCTCGACAAGAACGTCAAGGTGCCCGCGGGTGCTCGTATCGGGGTCGACCTCGAGCAGGATCGCAAGGACTACACCGTGAGCCCTGGCGGAGTCGTCGTCCTGGGCAAGGGCGAGCAGGTCGTCGGCTGAGCTTGCCTGCTGTGGTCAGTTGTTGAGGACGGCCACCAGCAGGCCGTCGCCCACCGGCAGCATCGCCGGAGTCAGCCGGTCGGTGTCGCGCACCGCCCGGCCGACCTCGCGCAAGGCGACCGTGTCGGCGTCGCGGGCCGACGGGTCGGCCACCCGGCCGCCCCACAATGCGTTGTCGAACGCCACCACGCCACCGGGCCGGAGCAGCCGCAGCGCTTCGGTGAGGTACTCCGGATATTCGGTCTTGGCTGCATCGCAGAACACGAGGTCGTAAGACGCGTCCGCCAGCCGGGGCAGCACCTCGAGAGCGGAGCCGTTGATCGTGCGCGCGCGAGCCGGCGCGAAACCTGCCTCGGTGAACGCCTCCCGGGCCAACCGCTGGTGCTCGCCCTCGGTGTCGATGGTGGTCAGCACCCCGTCGGGATGCATGCCGCGCAGGAGCCACACGCCGGAGACGCCGGTGCCCGTACCGATCTCGACCACCGCCCGCGCACGTGATGCGGCCGCCAGCAGCCTCAGCGTCGCTCCGCCACCCACGCCGATGGGGGAGATGCCCACCTCGGCGGCGCGATTGCGCGCGGCGAGCAGGACGTCGTCCTCGGTGACATAGGACTCGGCATAGGACTGCGGGTCGGGTGCGGGCATCGCAACCTCCTTTACGTCACCGCAGCCTAGCGATCCGATCTGCCGCTCTGTTCCGGAACCTGAACCGCCGCGAGGGTCTCGGCGGCGATCACCCTGAGCTTGACGTTGCGATGCTGCGAGGCGTCGCGGAGCCGCTCGAACGCCCTCGCCGGTGAGCACTGGTGGGCCGCCATGAGCACCCCGATGGCTTGGTCGATGGCCGCCCGGCTGTTCAGGGCTGCCTGCAGGTGCCCGGTGAGTTCGACCTGGTCGCTGTAGCGGGCGACCGAGGTGACGACCAGCGCGGCCTGGGCGGCGAAGAGTTGCCCGACGCGCATTTCGGTATCGGTGAACTCGTGCGCGACGTTCCCGTACAGGTTGAGAACACCGATCGTGTGTTCGCCGACCTTGAGGGGCAGGGCCAGGACGCACCGCACCCCGGCGTCGGCGGCACGAGAGGTGAAGGCGGGGTAGCGGTCGTCCGAACCGCAGTCGCTGATGGTGACGACGCGCCCTTCCTTCAGGGCATCGAGGCACGGACCGTCCATTGCGTCGTACTGCAGTTGATCGACGTCATGGGCGAGTTCGTCAGTGGCGACGACGGTGGTGGACCGGCCGTCGACCGTCGAGGTAATGCCGCAGGACTGGACCCACGGCAGATCCTTGGCCGCCAGCGCACCGACGCGTACCAGCAGCGTGTCCAGCGGATCGTCAGAGAGCAACAGCGAAGTCAACTCCGACAGCGCGTTGGCCATGTCGGGCTCGGACTTCGACGCTGCGGATTCGGTAAAGGTCACCCGCCGACCTCATCGTGCGGCTGCCGCCGCGTTGTGATCACTGGGTGGTGCAGCTGGCTCAGCAACCGGGACACCCGAGGCGGTAGCAGGCCGAGGCGGGATGACGCTAGTGCGTCCATGGCGAGCCGGAACTGCTCGCTACGGCCACCATACGCCCATACCCGGCAGTTCGACGTCTGGGGCGGGGAACGCTTTCCCCGGTGCAACCGTTTCCCTCGGGAGGCTCTCCGCGCCTCGGTGGCCAGTGCCAGACGCGGGAATGAGGGGCCGGATGTGGCCCGGAGAGGAGGGGCGAGGCACCATGGTGTCGACCTTGTCCATAGCCTCGAAGGGAACCAGCGCGCTCACCGTGGCCGAAGCCGATGCCGTACAGCTCACCTGGGTCCCGCCGACCTGGGACGAAGTCGTTCGCCAGCACTCGGCCCGCGTCTACCGCCTCGCCTACCGGCTGACCGGCAACCAGCACGACGCCGAAGACCTCACCCATGACGTGTTCGTCCGCGTCTTCCGCTCGCTCGCCGACTACAAGCCGATCACCTTCGAGGGCTGGCTGCACCGGATCACCACCAACCTCTTCCTCGACCGGGCGCGTCGGGCACAGCGGATCAGGTTCGATGCGCTGCCCGACGACAGCGAGCGGCTGCCCGGTCGGGACCGCACGCCGGAGCAGATCTTCGAGGACACCCATTTCGACGACGACGTCCAAGGGGCACTGGACGCCTTGCCCCCCGACTTCCGGGCCGCCGTGGTTCTGTGCGACATCGAGGGCCTCTCCTACGAAGAGGTCGCGGCCACGTTGGGCATCAAGCTGGGCACCGTGCGAAGCCGGATCCACCGGGGCCGCGCCCAGCTGCGCCAGGCGCTGCCGCACCGCACGCCGCGCACTCGCGGGGGCGAAC
>JBAVXU010000101.1:0-26962 GCA_049698415.1 Mycobacteriales bacterium | reverse complement strand
GGCAAGATCGTGGGCCACGGGGTGACCGGCATGGGCCGGATCGGGTCGTCGACCTTGCGAGTACGCGGCCGGGCGCTGACGTTCGCCGCGATACCACTGCCGGATCTGACCACCGTCAAGCGCATCGGCGACGATGCCGTGCGCTTCGAGCGGACCGCAGGCGGCCGCACAGCGCTGCCTGCCCCTCGCAAGGTCAGCCGACCCCCGTTCGTCCAGATCGCGGCCCCACTGGCCTGGACCACACTCGTCCTGACCCTGCGCGCCGACGGGACGTCGGAGTACTCACTCGCCGGCGCGAGTCCGTTCCCACGCCACTGGATCTACGACAACGATGGCATCCTGCGGGCCAAGTCGGCCGTGATCGATTTCCGGACATGGAGCGCCGAGGCGTTCGGCCCACACAGCCCGTGGGGCGACGAGGATTCGCCTGCCCTGGTCAGCGAGGTCGAGTCGGCTCTCGAACGCCAGTTGTCCGGGCAACTCATGGGCGGCGACAACGTCGATATCAGTCGCCTGCAACCCGGCGAACTGCTCACCGAGCAAGGCGACGAGGGCGACGACCTGTTCGTCCTGCTCGACGGTGTCGTACGCGTCGAGGTCGACGGTCAGCCGCTGGCCGAGATCGGCCCGGGCGCGCTGCTGGGCGAGCGGGCCGCGCTCTCCGGCAACAGGCGCACCGCATCGCTGCGGGCGGTCACCAAGTGCGCCGTGGCCAAGGCGCCTCCGGACGTGATCGACCTGGCTGACCGGGAACGGATCGCCGAAATGCACAAGCGCGAGGCTTCGGCGCACCCGACGACCTGAGCTGCCCCGCGGTTTCACCCCACCGGCCGACAGCCCAGCTCCATGGCTTCGGACAGCGTCAGCTCGCGCCCGGCGTCGTACTCGCGCTGCCATGATTCGTCGCCCACTCGGGCTCTGGCCGGTCCGAGAGCGAGATCGAGCAGGGCGCGGTCCGGGGTGGAGATCGGCATCGCCGCCTCGTCGCGCAATCGCCGACCGGCGCCGGCCAGCCGAGCCGCACGAGTGTCGGCACCCAGGCCGGCAAGCGCGGCCGCGAAGCGCTCCAACGTGTCGGCCGCCAGCTCCAGGTCACCCTGCTCGACGACCGAGTCGGCGATCTTGCACAGCAGGGCATGCGCATTCTTCAACTGGTCCGCCACGATCATCGCGCCAGCCAGGTTGCCCTCGTCGACCGCGACCGCCCACGAATCGCCGAGCTCGCGGTCGACAGCACTTGCCTCACGCAACAGCGGCATGGCCAGGTCGGGTTTGCCGGAGTCGATCTCCACGATGGCCAGGTTGCCCAGCGCGGTGCTCAGCCGCCGCTTCTCCTTGACGGAGCGGGCGATCGCGATGCTTTCCTGCAGCGCCTCGCGAGCCAGGTCGCGATTGCCCGCCGTCCGGTAGGCCACCCCGAGGCTGTTCAGCCCTTTGGCCAGCCCACTCGGGTCGCCGAGCTGACGCCAGGTCACGAGGTTCTCCTCGAGCGCCACCTGAGCGCGCTCGTGTTCGCCCTGTTGCAGCAGCAGGACGCCGAGCCCGTGGACGGCATGCGCCAGATCCGGCCCCTCCTCGGCGGAGGCCTGAGCAACGGCGAGTTCGAGCCAGCGGCGACCGTCGGTGGCGTGCCCGTGGCCGTACCAGAACCACGAAAGGGCGTTGACCAGCCGCAGGCCGAGCCGCATCCGGATGCGGTCGCTCCCGGATCCGTCCGGGCCGGGATCGGGCGGCTCCTCCAGCGACCAGGCCAGTGCTGCACGCAGGTTGTCGTGCTCGATCTCCAGCCGGTCCACCCAGACCAGCTGGTGCGGGCCGTAGAGCTGGTCGCGTGCCTGCTCGGCGAAGTGCGCGTAGTACTCCGCATGTCGACGGCGGCTCTCCTCGATCCGGCCGCTGCTGCCCAGCCGGTCGACGGCGTACTCCCGCACCGTCTCCAGCATGCCGATGCGAGGCTCACCGTCCGCCATCTCGTTGACCGTGACCAGGCTCAGGTCGAGCAGTTCGCTCACTGCATCCATCGCGTCGAGACCGGCCGGGCACGCGACCTGGGCGACACCGTCCAGATCGGTGCCGCCGGAGAAGACACCCAGCCCGTCGAACAGTTCGCGCAGCTCGGCACTGAGCAGGTCAAAGCTCCACGCGATCGTGTCGCGGAGGGTCTGCTGGCGGCTCGGCCGGCCGATGTCGGTGGCGGCGAGGTCGAGGCTGTCACCCAGCCGGGCCAACAGCGCTTTGGGTGGCAGCAGCTTGACCCGCGACGCCGCCAGCTCGATGGCCAGCGGCAGGCCGTCCAGGCGGCGGCAGATCGCTGCGACATCCTCGGCGTTGGCTTCGGTGACGGTGAATCCGCGCCGGACCAGCGCCGCCTGCTGGACGAACAGAGTGACCGACGCCGAGGCCGCGATCGCGCCCACGTCTGCGCTCTCCGGCGCTGCCAGAGTGGGTACGGCGTACTCGGACTCACCCTGCAGGTGCAGCGGCCGGCGCGAGGTGGCCACGACCACCAGTTGCGGTGCCGCCGTGAGCAGGTCGGCAACGACGCCGGCAGCCCCGGACAGCTGTTCGAGGTTGTCCAGCACCAGTAGCGAGCGCCGATCACCGAGGTGGTCCTTAACCGCGACCGACGGCTCCTGCTCGCCGCCCGCGTTGATCGCTTCGGCGATCGCCTTCCACATCACGTCGGCGTTGCTCACGCTCGCCAGCGGTACGAAGAAGATGCCGGCGGCGAAAACGTCGTCGAGCGAGCCGGCCACGGCCAGTGCCAGCCGCGTCTTGCCGACCCCACCAGGCCCGGTCAGGGTCACCAGCCGAGTTCCGGGCTGCAGGATGCAGGCGCGCAGGTCCGCCAACTCGACCTGGCGGGCGACCAGCGGGGTGGCCGGGACGGGCAGGCTGGTCAGCGCGCCGAGGCTCTTCAGCGGCGGGAACGTGGTCGGCAGTCCCGGCGCCACGAACTGGAACAGCCGCTCGGGCGCGTCGATGTCCTTGAGCCGGTGCAGGCCAAGATCGAGCACGCTCTGGTCTGCCGGCAGGCTCGGCGCCACGACCTGCCGGGTGGCATCGGAGAGCACGATCTGACCGCCGTGGGCCGTGGCGGCGATCCGCGCGGCCCGATTGAGGTCCATGCCCACGTAGCCCTCGTCCAGCCGAGCGGGTTCGCCGGTGTGGACGCCCATCCGGACGCGGACGACCGCACCTTGCGGCCAGTCATGGTCGAGCAGCGCCTGCTGGGCCTGGACGCAGGCGCGGACCGCGCTCTGCGCTGCCTGGAAGACGACGAAGAAGCTGTCGCCTTCGGTGCCCATCTCGTGGCCGTCGCAGTCGGCGATGGCTGCGCGCATGATCCGGCGCTGGGCGAGCAGAGCGTCCCCGTAGCTCTCCCCGAGCCGGCTCAGCAGCGCGGTGGACCCCTCGATGTCGCTGAACAGCATCGTGACGGTCCCGGACGGGAGCGGGTCCATAGCTCGAGTATCCGTAAACCCGTTGGCCCGCGCTGGCGTTTGCGCCACCGTCCCCGCCAGTCAGGGGCCAGCGCCTCCCCGCGTAGCCTTCGGGCCATGAGCGACCTGCCCGCCGCGGTGAGCATCCGTGAGGTCGGCCCGCGAGACGGCCTGCAGAACGAAGAGCCGGTCCCCACCAGCGCCAAGGTGGCCCTGATCGACGCGCTGTCCGCCACGGGGGTGGGCCGGATCGAGGCGGTGTCGTTCGTCCACCCGCGGGCGATCCCGCAGATGGCTGATGCCGACGAGGTGTGGCAGCAGGTCCACCGCAACGCCGACGTGCGCTACTCCGCCCTCGTCCCCAACCTCAAGGGCGCACAGCGGGCACTGGCGGCCGGGTTCACCGAGATCGAGGTCGTGGTCTCCGCCTCCGACACCCACAACCGCAAGAACGTCAACCGCTCGACCGAGGAGTCACTCGATGACATCGCGGCGATCCTCGACACCGTGCACGGAGCCGGCGCGACCTGCCAGGTGATCGTGTCAACGGCGTGGGGCTGCCCGTACGAAGGGGACGTGCCGGTCGAGCGGGTGGTGGCCGTGGCCGGCCGGGCGTTGGCCGACGGCGCCGACGGGCTGTCCTATGGCGACACCACCGGCATGGCGACGCCGGGCCGGGTGGCCCGGCTCATCGGCGAGACCCGCGGTGCCCACCCTGACGTCCCGCTCAATCTGCACTTCCACAACACGCGGGGCGCGGCGCTGGCCAACGTCCTGGCGGCACTGCAGTTGGGCGTGGCCGATTTCGATGCCAGCGTCGGTGGCCTCGGTGGCTGTCCGTACGCGCCTGGTGCCACGGGCAACGCGTGCACCGAGGACCTGGTGCACATGGTCGAGGACATGGGGGTGGCCACCGGCATCGACCTCGACCGGATGATCGACGCGGCCGCGCTAGCCGAGAGCCTGGTCGGCCGGGTGCTGCCGAGTCAGGTACTGCGCGCCGGTCCGCGGACCCGGCGCACCCAGCCGTAGGCTGCCGGATGTGACCGACGACGCTCACCGTCCCGCAGCACTCCGCGCCACAGTCGAGAAGGGTGGCGCGGCCAAGTACCACGAGGCCAACGCCAGCAAGGGCAAGCTGTTCGCGCGCGAACGCATCGCGCTGCTGACCGACGACGGCTCGTTCGTCGAGGACGGCCTGCTGGCCAATTCGCTGGCCGGTGACCTGCCGGCGGACGGCGTCGTCACCGGCACCGCCACCATCGCCGGCCGCCCGGTCTGCCTGATGGCCAACGACTCGACCGTCAAGGCCGGCTCGTGGGGCGCGCGCACTGTCGAGAAGATCATCCGCACCATCGAGGCGGCCTATCGCACCCAGGTGCCGATGGTCTGGCTCGTCGACTCCGCCGGTGCCCGGATCACCGACCAGGTCGCGATGTTCCCGGGTCGGCGCGGTGCCGGGCGGATCTTCCACACCCAGGTCCGCGCGTCGGGATCGATTCCTCAGGTGTGCGTGTTGTTCGGCCCGTCTGCTGCCGGGGGTGCCTACATCCCGGCGTTCTGCGACGTCGTGGTCATGGTCGAGGGCAACGCCTCGATGTATCTCGGCAGTCCGCGGATGGTCGAGATGGTGGTCAAGGAGAAGACCACGCTCGAGGAGATGGGTGGTGCGCGGATGCACTGCTCGGTCTCCGGCGTCGGCCACTTCCTGGTCAAGACCGAGCAGGCGGCGCTGGACACGGCCCGGTCGTACCTGTCGTACCTGCCGACCAACCACACCGGGGTCCCGCCGGTCGCAGAGGCGCAAGAACCCGAGCATGTCGACCTGCGCGCCCTGGTGCCCGAGTCGGAGCGGCAGGCGTTCGACATGCGGCGGTTCGTCCGCGGCGTCGTCGACGAGGGCTCCTTCCTCGAGATCCAGGAACTGTGGGCGCGCGAACTCCTGACCGGTTTCGGTCGGCTCGACGGCGAGGTGGTCGGCGTCGTCGCCAACAACCCGATGTTCAAAGGCGGCGTGCTGTTCGTCGACAGCGCGGACAAGGCGACCCGGTTCATCGAGATCTGCGATGCCTTCAACATCCCGTTGCTATTCCTGGCCGACGTGCCCGGCTTCATGGTCGGCACGGCGGTCGAGCGGCAGGGCATCATCCGGCACGGCGCCAAGATGATCACCGCCGTGTCGGAGGCCACCGTGCCCAAGATCTGCGTCGTCGTCCGCAAGGCCTACGGTGCCGGGCTCTATGCCATGGCCGGTCCTGCCTTCGACCCCGAGGCGACGATCGCCCTGCCGACAGCCAAGATCGCCGTCATGGGTGCCGACGCCGCGATCAACGCGGTCTACGCCAACAAGATCGCCGCCCTGCCCACCGACGAGGAGCGCACGGAGTTCGTCGACCGGCTCAAGGCGGAGTACGAAGAGGACATCGACATCGTGCACCTGGCCAGCGAGTTGGTGGTCGATGCGGTGATAGAGCCTGAGGAACTGCGCACCGAACTCATCCGGCGCTTCCGCGCCAGCCGGGGTAAGGACCGGTCCTTCTCGCGCCGGCGGCACGGCGTCACCCCGGTTTAGGCAGCGTCAGCGGACGGGGGATTCGGTGGACTCGGGTTCGGTGTAGGCCGGCTCGACCCGGTTGCGTCCGCCACGCTTCGCGGCGTACAACGCGTCGTCGGCGCGGACCAGCAATTCATGGGCGTCGGAGGCCCCGTCGGACTGGCCGAGGCCGAAGCAGATGGTGACGTGGAGTCCCGGGTGGATCGATTCCCAGGCGTAGTGCTCCACCGCCTTGCGCAAGCGTTCGCAGGTGGCTCGCGCCTCGGGGAACTCCGTGTCGACGAAGGCGAAGAAGAACTCCTCGCCGCCCATCCGCGCCACGGTGTCGCCCGGCCGGCACCCGCGGCGCAGCAAAGCGGCCAGGTGCTGCAGCACCCGGTCGCCGACAGCATGGCCGAACCGGTCATTCACGCTCTTGAAGCCGTCGATGTCGCCGATGGCGACACACATCGACCGGCCCTCCTCCTGGGCGCGCTTGAACATGCCCGGGAACTGCTCGTCCATGTGGCGGCGGTTCCACAGTCCGGTCATCGGATCGGTGTTGGCGAAGCGACCGAGTTCGGAGGCGCGCATCTGCAGCGCCTTCTTCTCCGCCTCAAGGTCGTGGCTGCGCAGCATGGCCAGCCGGGCCGCCAGCCGCGCCTTGTCGGCCTCGAGCCGGGCGTTGTGCAGCTCGAAGCGATGAGTGAGCATCTTGGCCCGCCGGTTGGCCACCTCGGTGTGCACCACGCGCTCGATCCGGTGATAGCTGCGGTAGTGCTTCAGGGCAGTCCGGAAATCGCCGATCAGCTCGTAGGCCGCGGACAGTTGCTGATGGACGTCGAGGACGACGTAGGGCTCGTTGATGTCGGCGGCCAGGTCGAGCACCTGGGTGAAGCGCTCGATCGCACCGGCGACGTCTCCACGCAGCAGCAGCAACTCGGCGTTGTCCTTGAGGCCCTCCAGCTCCAATGGCCGGTAGCTGTTCATGCCGCTGAGTTCCAAGGATCGTTCGTTCTCCGCTGCGGCGTCATCGAACTCGCCGGCCAAGCCGAGCAACATCGCCAGGTTGCCCAGTGAGATCGCCTCTCGGTACGGATGGGATACCGAGCGGGCTATATCGACCGCCGCGCGGGCGTACGACAGTCCTTCCCGCAGTTTCTCTTCGGCTCGCTCCGGCTCGCCTTGCGCGCGCAGCTCCTTGACCGCGCCACCGACCTGGGAGGCGAGGTTGTTGAGAATGCAGAACGTCGCCTCGGTGCCGAGGTTGTGCTTGACCGACAGGTCGTAGGCATGCCGGAGGAATGGCTCGGCCTGCTCCCAGTCGGACATGTCGCAGTGCAAGGCGCCGATGCGGTTCGACGTCCAGAAGAGCAAGGCCTTGTCGCCGAGCCGCTGGGCGACCTCGAGTCCGGCACCGAGCACACTCAGCGCTTCTTCCTGCAGGCCGAGATAGGAGTACGCCTGGGCCTGGAACGTCAGAGCCTCGCAGACACCGGCTTCGTCGCCGATCGCCTCGAGCAGCGTGATGGCCAAATCGCAGGACCGTGCGGCGCGTTCGTACTCCCCGACCTTGACCAGCTGGTTGCCGAGCAGCAGCAGTGCGCTGGCCTGCGCGTAGTTGTCGCCCTGACGCACGGCAATATCGGCAGCCTGCTGGGCATAGCTGATGCCCAACTCGTATTCTCCGCCACTCCTGGCTGATTCAGCCAGGTCGAGAAGTGACTGGCTGTCGATGGCGGTTGAGCTTTGGGTCACCGCAACACAGTGACTGTGAAGTCGCGGAAAATCAACCCGATGGCGTAACGATGATCGGCTCCGGTGACTCATCCGGTTGCTCTTCGATCGCGAGGTGACCGTCGGCGAGGAACACCCAGCGTCGGTAGGACCAGAAGCGGAAGGCCGTGCCGAGGATCAGGCCGACCACCTTGGCTCCGTTGAGGGCCGCGACACTGTCCAGACCCATCCCGTAGCGCGTCACGGCGAGGCAGGCCTCGAGGATCGCCAGCCCGACGAGGTTGAGCAGGAAGAACAGGATGTACTCCCGCCGCATGCCCGACCGCGCGCGCTTGGCGAAGGTCCAGTGCCGGTTCATGAAGTACGAGCTGGTGGCGGCGATCACCATGGCGATGGCCTGTGAGGTGAGCAGGCCGACCCCGAGGGCGAAGTGCAGCGTGTTGAACACGCCGAAGTCGAGGACGGTGTTGACGGCTCCGATGACTCCGAACTTGCTCAGCTCAGCGGCGAACACCCGCCACTGGTGGGTGACGAACTCGGGAAGATGCACCCGCCGAGGATAAGCGGGGGCATGCGACGATCGAGACCCGGACCCCCACGCGCGGGGCCCGCCGACTGACGGAGGACGGGCAGGATGCTTGGCTTCGAGCTCAACGAGGAGCAGGAGACCTTCCGCAAGACGGTCGAGGACTTCGCCCGCCGGGTCGTGGCGCCCAAGGCGCACGGCTACGACGAGAGCGGCGAGTTCCCCTACGCCGTGGTTGCCGCAATGGCCGAAATGGGCCTGTTCGGCCTGCCCTTCCCCGAGGAGTACGGCGGCATGGGGGGCGACTACTTCACCCTGTGCCTGGCGTTGGAGGAGTTGGCGAGGGCCGACTCCAGCGTCGCCATCACGCTCGAGGCCGGTGTGTCGCTCGGAGCGATGCCGATCTACCGCTTCGGTTCCGAGGCGCAGAAGCGGGAGTGGCTGCCCGACCTGTGCGCGGGCCGGGCGCTGGCCGCCTTCGGGCTGACCGAGCCAGGCGGCGGTTCCGATGCCGGCGCCACGAGCACGACCGCCCGGCTCGACGGCGGCGAATGGGTCATCAACGGAGCCAAGTCCTTCATCACCAACGGCGGCACCGACATCACCCGACTGGTCACCGTCAATGCCGTGACCGGCGAGCGCGAGGGTGGCGGCAAGGCGATCTCGTCGATCCTGGTGCCGGTCCCGGCCGACGGATTCTCGGTGTCGGAGAAGTACTCCAAGGTCGGCTGGCACGCCTCAGACACCCGCGGGCTGAGCTTCGACGACGTACGCGTGCCCGAGGCCAACCTGCTCGGCGAGCTCGGCCGCGGCTATGCCAACTTCCTGTCCATCCTTGACGAGGGCCGGATCGCCATCTCGGCGCTGGCAGTCGGGCTGGCGCAGGCCTGCGTCGACGAGTCGGTGAAGTACGCCGCCGAGCGGCAGGCCTTCGGCCAGAACATCGGCGCCTACCAAGCCATCCAGTTCAAGATCGCCGACATGGAGACCCGCGCGCACCTGGCCCGCCTTGGCTACTACGACGCCGCCGCCCGGATGATGGCCGGCCGCCCGTTCAAGAAGCAGTCGGCGATGGCCAAGCTCTTCGCCAGCGAGGTCGCCGTGACCAACGCCCGCGAGGCCACCCAGATCTTCGGCGGCTACGGCTTCATGAACGAGTACGCCGTCGCCCGGCACTGGCGTGACTCCAAGGTGCTCGAGATCGGCGAAGGTACCTCCGAGGTGCAGCGCATGCTGATCGCTCGCGAGCTGGGAGTTCGCTAGGGGCCGATCCCGGCCGCCGCCTCCGCCCGGTTGTTGGCGCTGACCGGATCCGGAGTCGCCGGGCTGACCACTGCCGAAGCTCGCCCACCGGCCGGTGCCGAAGGATCCACCCGCACTCCCAGGACGGCACTGGTCGTGCCGCCGCTGCCCAGCGCCGGATGGGTGCATACCAGCGTCGTCGTGCGACCCGCGCAGGACCAGGGCGGGCCCAGCCCGGTTCGTACGGTCGACCCGGCCGGCAGCACGATGACCACGGTCAGCTGACCACTGGATTGGGGTCCGGTGTTGCCCACGACGATCTGCAGCAGGTTGGTCCGCCCCCGGTGAAGGTTTCCGGTGATGTTCACCGCCACATCCGATCCGCCGGTCGGCGCGGGCAGCCCGGCTCCGGACCCGGTGCCGGCTACCGACTGGTGGTACTTCGTCGCCGCGATCGGGGCCGGCGTCCGGACGGGTGTCTTCAGCGCAGCAGCCGTGGCCGCGCCGACCATGATGGCCACGGCTGCGGCGGCCACGAGGGCGATGCGCAGGCGGCGCCGACCCGACGGCGTACGACGCTCTGAGTTCCGGCCTTGGCCATCCGGGGTGAGCGGGCCCGATCCGGCGCCGACCGGCACCGGGTCACTCGCAGCGCAGTACGCCGGAGCGAGGTTGCCGAGCACCAGTGGTGCCAGGACCGCGATCGGATTGTGTTCGAGTTCGGTGTACTCGATGGAGAGCCGTCGGCACGTCCCGCAGTCCGCGAGATGCGCGCTGAACCGCTCCCGCTCGGGGTCGGTGAGCTCGTGGCGGCTCGCTTCGAGGTGGTGGGCAAACCACTGGCAGTCGGTTCCGGCCGCACTTCGGGCCACTTCGCCCAGATAGGCCGCGTGCAGGCGGTCAAGCGCCCGCTCGTACAGTTTCGTCACTTCCCCGGGCGTCAGGCCGACCAGGTTCGCCACAGCCGCGGCGGGCTCCCGCTCAACAATCACGTGCCACAAGATCAGCTGCCAGCGGGCGGGCACCTGCATCAGGGCTTCCGCTGCCACCGAGCCACCAAGTACCGGGAAGGCCGTCGGATCGAGGACACCGACCGCTCGTGGCGGGCCCTCCGGCTCGTACGCCGACGCCGGTGACGTGCCCCGCAGTCGGCGCCCATGGCGCCGCTGATCCGCCCGGACCTCCCGCATGGTGCTCAGCAGGTAGGTGCGGAAGATGACGCTCGGCCCGCCCCCGCCGGAGAGCTCGAGGCGGACGGCGGCGAAGGTGTCGGAGACCAGCCCCTCGGCTTCGCCGGGACTGCTGGTCAGCACCCGGGCCAGCCGGTGTGCGGCGTCGGCGTGCCGCGCGTACAGACCGGCGAATGCCGAGATGTCGCCGTTGCGCGCAGCGGCCATCAACTCTGGATCGCTGAAAACGAGGTTGGCAGTGATCATCGGCCCGGTTCCGTCGTTAGTACCGGAGGCTAGTAGGGCGTGCCGGGTCATGGGCCGTCTTCGCGAGTCCGGCCGCTGATCTGACTACGCTCAGCCGCATGGACTCCCGTACCAACATGCCCGTCGTGGGCATGGTCGGGGCGGGTCAACTGGCGCGGATGACGCACCAGGCGGCCATCCCGCTGGGGCTGTCGCTACGCGTCCTGGCCGCATCGCCCGACGACGGTGCCGCGCTCGTGGCCGCCGACGTCATAGTCGGTGACTTCACGTCGTACGAGACTCTCGAACGCTTCGCGCAGGGCTGCGAGGCCGTGACGTTCGACCACGAGCATGTGCCGGGGGAGTTGCTGCGCAAGCTCGAGGCGGCCGGGCATCGAGTGCTGCCCAGCGCTGCCGCGCTGCTGCATGCACAGGACAAGCGGGTCATGCGCGAGCGGTTGTCCGCCTTGGGGATCGCTGTGCCCCGCTGGCGTCCGGTCGACGAAGTGCGCGACATCGTCGACTTCGCAGGTGGACAGTGGCCGGTCGTCGCCAAGGCGGTGCGCGGCGGCTATGACGGCCGGGGGGTGTGGACGTTGCCCGGTGAGGACGCAGCGCGCGACCTCGTGGCGACGGGAGTCGAGCTCATCGTCGAGGAGCGCGTCGTGATCGCTCGCGAGCTCTCGGCGCTGGTGGCCAGGTCGCCGTACGGCCAGATCGCCGCCTGGCCGATCGTGCAGACCGTGCAGGACGACGGGATCTGTGTCGAGGTCCTCGCCCCTGCTCCCGGCCTGGCCGACGACCGGGCGGTGGCCGCCCAGCAACTGGCCATCCGGATCGCGGCCGAGCTCGACGTGGTGGGCGTGCTCGCCGTCGAGCTCTTCGACACGGGGAGCGACCTGCTGGTCAACGAGTTGGCGATGCGGCCGCACAACTCCGGGCATTGGACGATCGACGGCTCGCGCACCTCCCAGTTCGAGCAGCACCTGCGCGCGGTCCTGGACTATCCGCTGGGCGCCACCACGGCGACGGCTCCGGCCATCGCCATGGCGAACGTTCTCGGTGGGCCGGCAGGCGGCACCGGACTCGATGAGCGCCTGCACCACCTGTTCGCGATGGACCCGGCGATCAAGGTCCACCTGTACGGCAAGGCGGCTCGTCCCGGCCGCAAGCTCGGGCACGTCACTGCCTTGGGTGATGACATGGACCGGGCCCGTCAACGCGCGCTCGCGGCAGCACGGCAGCTGAGTGAGGGGAGCACATGAGCGTCGGTGTGATCATGGGCAGCGACTCCGACTGGCCGGTGATGTCGGAGGCGGTGCAGGTCCTGCGTGACTTCGACGTGCCCTGCGAGGTGCGAGTCGTCTCGGCGCACCGCACACCGCGGGAGATGCTGGACTACGCCGAGGGAGCGGCCGATCGCGGTCTGCGGGTGATCATCGCCGGTGCGGGCGGGGCGGCGCACCTGCCCGGCATGGTCGCCGCCGCGACGCCGCTGCCGGTCATCGGCGTGCCGGTGCCGCTGCGGCATCTCGACGGTCTCGACTCCCTCCTGTCGATCGTGCAGATGCCCGGCGGCGTGCCCGTGGCAACCGTCTCGATCGCCGGTGCCCGCAACGCGGGGCTGCTGGCCGTACGCATCCTCGCGGCCGCCGACGACTCGCTGCGCGCTCGGATGGTGGCCTTCCAGGCAGACCTCGCGCGCAGCGTGGCAGCCAAGAACGATGCTCTCCAGGGAGAGATCTAGCCGCCCGCGCGCCATTCGATGGCCGGACAGCGGTCCATCACGACGTCGAGCCCGGCTGCTGCTGCCCGGCCGGCCGCCGCTTCGTCGATGACGCCGAGTTGCAACCACACCGCACGGGCTCCGATCGCGATCGCCTCGTCGACGTGCGCGCCGGCCGCGTCGGAACGCCGGAAGATGTCGACGACGTCGACCGGGAACGGGATATCGGCCAGCCGCCGGTAGCCCGGCTCACCGTGCACCTCTTCACCGCGCGGGTTGACCGGGACGATCTGCTTGCCGTGCCGTTGCAGGAACGCGGCCACGCCGTACGCCGCGCGCTCTTTGTGGCCGGTCAGACCCACCACCGCCCACACCTGCATGGCCAGTGTGGTCTCGATCGTCGCGGTGTCTGTTCCCGTCATCGTTCCAGTCGATCACGACATGCGCAGGAATGCTGCAGCGGCCGGGCCACTCACGAACATCGGCAACGCGCCTCGGCCGCTGCTTACGGGCGGCCGAGCGCGCGGTAGTGCCAACCCGCCGCCCGCCACTGCACCGGGTCGAGCGCGTTGCGGCCGTCGACGATCCGCCGATGCGCCACCGCCTCGCCGAGCACGGCGGGGTCGATAGCCAGGAACTCGTCCCACTCGGTGAGCATGAGCACCAGGTCGGCATCCTGCGCCGCCTCGAGTGCGCTGGTGGCGTAGGTGAGGTGCGGGAAGTTCCGGCGCGCGTTGTCCATGGCGACGGGATCGAAGATGCGTACCTGTGCCCGCTGGCCGTGCAGCCTGCTGGCGATATCGAGCGCGGGTGAGTCGCGTACGTCGTCGGAGTTGGGCTTGAAAGCGGCTCCCAGCACGGCGACCCGGGTGCCGACGAACGTGCCGTCGGTGAGTTCGCGGGCCAGGTCGATGGCCCGGTCGCGGCGGCGCAGGTTGATCGCGTCGACCTCGCGCAGGAAGGAGAGTGCCTGGTCGACTCCCAGCTCGCCGGCGCGGGCCATGAAGGCGCGGATGTCCTTGGGCAGGCAGCCGCCGCCGAAGCCCAGCCCGGCGTTGAGGAACCGGCCACCGATGCGGGTGTCGTACGACAGCGCCTTGGACAGCAGGGTCACGTCAGCGCCGGACGCCTCGCACACCTCGGCCATCGCATTGATGAAGGAGATCTTGGTGGCGAGGAAGGAGTTGGCGGCGACCTTGACCAGCTCGGCGGTGGCCAGGTCCGTCACGACGACCGGTGTGCCCGCCTCGGTCAGCGGCGCGTAGATCTCACGCAGCCGCGCCTCGGCCGCGTCGCTGCCGACGCCGAACACCAGCCGGTCGGGACGCAGCGTGTCCTGCACGGCGTGACCCTCGCGCAGGAACTCCGGGCTCCAGGCCACCTCGACATCCGTGCCGGCCGGCGCCTTGCCCTGCACCAGTTGGGTCATCTGCGCGGCCACGCCCAGTGGCACGGTCGACTTGCCGACGACGAGGCAGGGGCGGGTGAGGAACGGCGCCAACTCGGTGAACGCGGAGAACACATAGGTGAGGTCGGCGGCGTACTCCCCCTTCTTCTGCGGGGTGCCGACGCAGATGAAGTGCACGTCGCCGAACGCGCCGGCCTCTTCGAAGGACGTGGTGAAGCGCAGCCGCCCGTTGGCAAGGTTCTTGGTGAGCAGCTCGGGGAGTTCGGGCTCGAAGAACGGCAGGTCGCCGGCGGAGAGCCGTGCGACCTTCGCTTCGTCGACGTCGACCCCGAGAACCTCGAAGCCCAGCTCGGCCATGCACGCGGCATGTGTCGCCCCGAGATAGCCCGTACCGATCACGGTTATCCGGGGGCTGCCCTGCTCTGCCACGTCTGCTCCTTGCCTCGTCGGGTCCCCGGCCTGGGGTGAGTGGGTCGAGCCTACGATGGGCCGGTGAACCCCTCCTTCGGCGTCTATCAGTTGACCGAAGAGCATGACCTGCTGCGAGCGACCGTACGCAGGTTGGCCGATGAGCGCATCGCGCCGCGGGCGGCCGAGATCGACGCCACCGCCGAGTTTCCGTGGGATGTCTACAAATACTTGCAACAGGCCGATTTGCACGCCATCCACCTGCCTGAGCAGTACGGAGGTGCCGGCGCCGACTCGATCGCGACCGTGATCGTGATCGAGGAGGTGGCTCGGGCCTGCGCCGCGTCATCGCTGATCCCGGCGGTCAACAAACTCGGCACCATGCCGGTACTCCTCGCGGGGTCGGAGGAGCTCAAGCAGTCGGTGCTGCCGCCGGTGGCGCGAGGTGACGCGATGTTCTCCTACGCCCTGAGCGAGCGCGAGGCGGGATCGGACGCGGCGGCGATGAAGGCCCGTGCGGTGCGCGACGGCGATTCGTGGGTGCTCAACGGCACCAAGTGCTGGATCACCAACGCCGGCGTGTCGACGTACTACACCGTGATGGCCAAGACCGATCCGTCGGCCGGGGCGCGCGGCATCTCGGCGTTCGTCGTGCACAAGGACGATCCGGGGTTCTCCGTGGGCACCAAGGAGCGCAAGCTCGGGATCCGGGGATCGCCCACCTGTGAGATCTATCTCGAGGACTGCACAATTCCGGCCGAGCGGATCATCGGCGATCCGGGCACCGGGTTCGGCACTGCACTGAGGACCCTCGATCACACCCGGCTGACCATCGGTGCCCAGGCGGTGGGCATCGCTCAGGGTGCGACCGACGCGGCACTGGCCTACACCAAACAGCGCGAGCAGTTCGGCCGCCGGATCGCCGACTTCCAGGGCGTGCAGTTCATGCTCGCCGACATGGCGATGAAGACCGAGGCGGCCCGCCAACTCATCTACGTCGCGGCCGCCCGCGCCGAGCGCGGAGAGCCCAACCTCGGTTTCGTTTCCGCGGCGGCGAAGTGTTTCGCCTCGGACACCGCGATGGCCGTGACGACCGACGCCGTGCAGTTGTTCGGCGGGTACGGCTACACCAAGGACTTCCCGGTCGAGCGGATGATGCGCGACGCCAAGATCACCCAGATCTACGAAGGCACCAACCAGATCCAGCGCGTGGTGATGGCACGGGCGCTGCTCAAGGACTAGGTCCCTAGCGACGACTCGGTCTTTCGAGGACCGACTCCTAGCGCACGAGCATCGGGGCCAGCGCGACGAACACGCCGCCGAACACGAGCAGGACGATCCCTGCCAGCGCGATGCCGAGGGCGATCTTGAGCACGTTCTGGCGCTTGTGCTCCGCGCGGGTGGCGATCGAGAGCCGGCCGGCCAGATAGATCGCGCCCAGTACGCCACCGATCCAGCCGACGCCGGCGACGGCGACGAACATCGACTCCATCGGCCCGAGGTTGCCGATGCCGCTGCTCAGCAGGGTGAGGCGGCCGATCTGGGCGACGATCGGGACGACGACGGCGAGCAGGAGCGGGCCCAGCGTCCCAATCACCTTGTCGCGGGTCGACCAGGCTTCGGAGATCCAGACCAGGATGACGCCGACGAGCCAGCCCACGACCGGCACGAAGATGGCGCCGAGGCCCAGCGCGAGAACGGCGGCGACCTCCAGCGTGTCGAACTGTGGGCGCTGGATCGGCGCCGTCGGCTGGCCGTCGAGGGCGGCGGCCACGATCTCGTCGGGATCGCCGATCCGGTCGAGCACGTTGCGTACGTCGGCCTCGTCAGCGGCGTCGGCGGCCTGGATCGCGTCGGCGACGTGTCCGCGGATCTCGTTGACCAACTCCGCCCGCCGCTCGGCGGGAAGCACGCGGGCTGCCGTGGCGAGTCGCTGGAGGTAGTCCTCGACGAGCTTCTCGGTCTTCATGCTGATCATCAGTTCCCCTTCTGGCCGAGCAGTGAGTCGACGGCATCGCGGAAGCGCGTCCAGTCGTCGCCGAAATCCGCGACGGCCTGGCGGCCGGCGGCGGTCAGTACGTAATAGCGGCGGGGCGGCCCGGCCTCGGACTCCCGCCAGGTAGTGCTCACCAACTTTTCGCGCCGCAGCCTGCTCAGCAGCGGATAGAGCGTGCCCTCGCTGGTCACCATGCCGTCGACATCGGAGAGTGTTCGGACGATCTCGAAGGCGTAGCGCTCGCTGTCGCGCAGGAGCGCCAGGACGCAGTACTCCAGGACGCCCCGCCGCAACTGCGACAAGGGGTTCCGTGTGCTGCCTGGTTCCATGCGCTACAAGGTAGCTTGCCGAAGCAAGCACCGCAACCACAAAGAACCGATGAGAAGCGCCCTGGTGACAGGTCCAACTGAGTGGAACATCGGTCTGGATTCGAATCGCGGGAGGCTGCAATGGCCGCATCTGTCCTCTACATGTCGATGTCGCTCGACGGCTACGTCGCCGGTCCGAATGACGAACCGGGAAACCCCGGTGGCGACGGCTTCATGCGACTGCACGACTGGTACGGGTTCGGTTCGGACGGAGAGCTGGTTCCGTCGTCAGACCAGGGTCTGCATTTCATCGCCGAGGGCGAGGCGACCGGCGCGGTCGTCGTGGGGCGGCGGACCGTGGAGCAGGTCGACCACTGGGGTGGCGATCACCACGGTGTGCCGATCTTCGTGCCTAGCCACCGGCCACCCGGTCAGGCGGTGGCGAACTACCCCCTGGTGACGTACGTGACCGATGGGATCGCCAGCGCGATGGCGCAGGCCAAGGCGGCCGCAGGCGACCGCGACGTCTTGGTGCACGGCGGATACACGGCCCAACGGGCGCTGGAGGCAGGAGTGCTCGACGAGTTGCAGATCCATCAGATCCCGGTGCTGTTCGGTAAGGGCCGTCGGCTCTTCGACGTGTTGCCCCGGCGCGTCGAACTGGCGATCGTTCGGGTGATCGACACGCCGGAGGCCACCCACATCCGCTACCGCGTGCGCCGCTGACCGGCCGCCCCCACAACCTCAGGTCGTTCGCTGCTCCGTGGTTTGAGTACGGTTCATCCCGGTTAGGGTGCACCTGCCGAGGGGCCACGGCAATCTCTGCCACGACGCGATGGAGGCACGCGTGATCAAGCCCGTGACGGGCCGTGGGCTCGCCGTCCTGGCGATGGCGGGCCTGACCAGCGCCGCCCTCTCGGGCTGCTCGGTGACCGCCTCCACCGGCACATCTGTGAAGAAGACCGATGTCGAGCGGCAGATCAGCGACCAGTTGTACAAGAAGGCGGGCGAAGCACCCAAGGATGTGACCTGCCCGCGCAATCTCAGCGCGAAGCAGGGCACGACCATGCGCTGCACCATGACCGACGCCGGCGGAACGAACTACGGCCTCACCGTCACGGTCACATCCGTCAAGAACAACACGGTGAACTTCGACATCAAGCGCGACAGCAAGCCCACGCCGTGATATCGATCAGCCGGCAGGTGCTCCCGACATGACTCCCGGCTCGCCTGCCACGAGCACCGGCGGCCCGGTCATCGCGCGAACGTCGTCGACACTCACGCCGGGTGCGGTCTCGCGCAGCACCAGGCCGTCGGCGGTCACGTCGAGGACAGCGTGGTCGGTGATGATGCGCTGCACGCATGCCCGTCCGGTGTAGGGCAACGTGCACTCGTCGACGATCTTGTGCGAGCCGTCGCGGGCGACGTGCTCCATCAGCACGATGACCCGCTTGGCTCCGTGGACGAGGTCCATCGCCCCGCCCATCCCCTTGATCATCTTGCCGGGGATGGTCCAGTTGGCCAGGTCGCCGGCGGCCGAGACCTGCATGGCTCCGAGGATTGCCGCGTCGATGTGGCCGCCGCGGATCATCCCGAAGGACTGCGCCGAATCGAAGAACGCAGCACCCGGCAGCAGCGTCACGGTCTCCTTGCCGGCGTTGATCAGGTCAGCGTCCTCCTCACCGTCGTACGGGTAGGGACCGACGCCGAGGATGCCGTTCTCGCTCTGCAGCACGACGGTCACGTCGTCGGGGATGTAGTTCGGCACCATCGTCGGAAGGCCGATGCCGAGGTTGACGTACTCGCCGTCGTGCAACTCACGCGCGGCCCGCGCCGCCATGTCTTCGCGACTGAGCGGCATCAGGTCACCTCCTGCGCCGGGCGGGTGGTTCGTCGTTCGATCCGCTTGTCCTCGGTGCCGACCGGACCCACCACCCGCTGCACGAAGATGCCGGGGGTGTGGACGGTCTCGGGCAGGATCTCACCGGGTTCGACGAGTCGCTCGACCTCGGCGATCGTGATGCGTCCGGCCATCGCGCACAGTGGGTTGAAGTTGCGCGCGGACTCGCGGAACACCAGGTTTCCGTGCCGGTCGCCGACCGCGGCGCGGACCAGCGCGAAGTCGGTGACGATCCCCTCTTCGAGGACGTAGTCCACTCCGCCGAAGGAGCGCACCTCCTTGGGCGGGCTGGCCACTTGCACGTTGCCGTCGGAGTCGTAGCGCCAGGGCAGTCCACCCTCGGCGACCTGCGTGCCCACTCCCGCCGGTGTGTAGAACCCGGCCACACCGCAGCCGCCGGCCCGTAGCCGCTCGGCGAGCGTCCCTTGTGGACAGAGCTCGACCTCGAGCTCACCGGAGAGGAACTGCCGGGCGAACTCCTTGTTCTCACCGACGTACGAACTGGTCATCCGGCTGATCCGGTGGTCCCTGAGCAGCACGCCCAAACCCCAGTCGTCGACCCCGCAGTTGTTGGACGTGGCGCGAAGGTCATCGACGCCCGCATCGTGCAGGGCCGTGATGAGCACTTGCGGGATCCCGCAGAGACCGAAGCCACCCACGGCCAGCGTCGAGCCGGCGACGATGTCGGCGACGGCTTCGGCCGCGCTACTGACTACTTTGTCCATCGGTCCCTCCTCGTTGCGGCCACCCTAGCTATCGAGTCGACGAGCGCCCTCGACGGTTGCCCCGAGCGTCGCACTGACCCGCTCGTCGGCGACCCGGCGCGGCAGAGCCACCGGATCGGCGTGCCGGCACAGGACGATGGAGGAGTCCGACGCGAGCGGTGCGAGCAACCATTCGACGGCGTCGTCGAGCCCCCGGGCAGCGGCCACCAGCAACCGCTCTCCTCGGCCCAGGCCCCACTGCGCGACCCGCAGCCGGGCAGCCTGTGTCTCTCCGGAGCCACTGGGAGACATGACTGCGAAGGCGTCACCCGCGCCCAGAACAACCGCCGCATAGTCGACCACGCCGGCCGGCGCCGCGCGCAGCTTGGCGTTCATCGGCGCCAGCGCCAGCCCGAGCACATCGCGTACGCCGGATGCCAGCGCCGCGGGGATCGAGGGTTCGTCGGCGACGGCGAGGGTGCAACCGGCCGGCATCGCTTTCGGTACGGCGCCCAGCGACCACAGTGCGAGCAGAACGACAGCGCTCTGCCAGTGGGCGGGGAGGTCGACGTAGACCGGGTCGCCCGCCTCCACGTCGAGTTCGTCGGTGAGCAGGTTGGCGGTCTTGGCCACCCAGTTGGCCAGCGTCGTGGCCGAGAGTTCGGTGCGCTCCCCGGTGGCGTCGTCGTAGAACGTGAGCAGCGGACCGGCCGGGTCGCGGCGCAGCGCACCGGCCAGCAGGGCCGCGGGAGTCTCTGCCATTGCCGAAACGGTATCGGTTTGCAGGGCAAATCGAACTACAACGGTGTTGTTTGTTCAGACCTCCGGTCCGGGCTGTCGAGGGAGCAGATAGTGGGTGGACCGACTCCCATCAGCCCCATCAGCACGCCGTTCGCCGCGGTGTGCCGGAGCGATTCCTACCGGCTTTGGAGATTTTCGTGCGTCGTCTCGTCACAGGCACTGCGCTGTCCGTCGCCATCGTGCCCCTCCTGCTGGCGTTCCCGGTGGCCACAAGGCCCACTGCGGCGCCGCATCCGGTGGCCGCATCGCAGGAAACGTTGAAGCTGGGCAGCTTCGCCGCGCCGGCCGCCGGCATCCAGGCCAGCGTCGCCACAGAGGCTCCGAGTGCCCTGCACCGGGCCGGACGGGCGACGTCCTCGCTCTACGTCAAGCGGGACACCACGAAGCCCTTCTCGGCCGTCGCCGCCACCTGGCGGGCCGACGACGGGCTCGGCGAGGTGACGTTCAAGGTTCGCGCCAAGCAGGCATCGGGCTGGACCGCCTGGCGCAACGGCGACGACGACGCGGGGCACACCGCCACCGGCCGGGAGACTCGCAAGGGTTCCGGGCTGGTCTGGCTCGGCCCCAGCACCGGTGTCGAGCTTCAACTCACGGGCGAGGCCGGCAAGACGCCCAGCGATGTGCAGGTCGACCTGATCAACCCGGGAACCTCGGCCGCGGACGCCAACCCGGCAGGTAACCAACCGCGCGACACCGCGCACGCTGACGTCGGACGACCGGCCATCCTGACCCGCGCCCAGTGGGGCGCCGACGAGCGCATCATGACGTGGACTCCGGAGTACTCCTCGACGATCAAGGCCGGATTCATCCACCACACCGTGCAGTCGAACAACTACACCGCTGCCGACGTGCCCGCGATGATCCGCGCGGACTACCAGTACCACGCGGTTTCTCGGGGCTGGGGCGACATCGGCTACAACTTCTTGATCGACTACTTCGGCCGGATCTGGCAGGGCCGCGCTGGTGACATCAACCGGCCCACTGTCGGCGCCCACACCGGTGGGTTCAACACCGACACCTTCGGCATCGCGATCATCGGTGACACCACGACCCACGGCATCGGATCGCCGGTCACCGCCGGCATCTCGCGAGTGTTCGCGTGGAAGCTCGCGCAGTATCACCGCGACCCGCTGGGCACCACCCAGCTGACGTCCACCGGCGGCGGAACCAGCAGGTACCCCGCCGGCACCGTCGTCACCAAGCCAGTGATCATGGGTCACCGCGACGTCGGCCAAACGGACTGCCCGGGGACGTACGCCTACCCGCAGATCCCCGGCATCCGCAACACGGTCAACCTCCTGATGGCCCCCGTGCTGGCCAATCCGGCGCTGTCCACCACGACCCCCGCGGTCGGCGGCCCAATGCTCGGCATCAGCGCCCTGCTGCGCAGGTCGACCGGTGGCGTGATGGAGATCATCGACAACTGCACGCACCTGGTCGTCTACCGGTCGGCGGGCACCTGGAGCATGCGTGACTTCCTCTGGCGGCCGAACTGGAATTTGCACTACGCCAGCGGCGCGCCGGCGCCGCCGGGGGCATACCGCGTCCGGATGACGGTCAATTCCAACAGCGCGCAGACGGTGTGGGACTACCCGTTCCAGCTCGTCGCCAACGCGGGTACGGCCGCACCGGCCGGCACCGAGGCGCCGCACGCCCGGGCCGCGAGCACGTTCGTGCCGGTCAGCCCGACGAGGGTGCTGGACACCCGGACCGGGCTGGGCACCTCGGGAGTCGGCAAGCTCGCCGCCTCCTCGAGCCTGCGTCTGGCTCTGGCCGGGCGGGGTGGCGTGCCGTCGACCGGCGCAACCGCAGTCCTGCTCAATGTGACGGCCAAGTGCGCCACTGAGAACACCTGGCTGACCGCGGCACCCAGTGACGGCGTGGTGCCCGCAACGGCCCCGGTCGTGCCGGTCGCCAACTCCATCGTGTCCACGACGGTCGCGGTGTCGCTCGGCTCCGACGGCGCGGTCATCCTGCGTAACGCACGCGGATTCGTCGACGTCGCAGTGGACGTCAGCGGCTACTACACCAGCGCGACCACGGCCGGGCGGTTCCATCCGCTCAGCCCGGCGGTGGTCTACGACGCGCACGCCTCGAACCAGCCGCTGAAGGCCGGTGAGCGGCGCATCGTGCCGATCGCCGGGCTCGGCGGTGTTCCGACCACCGCGACATCGGTTGCCGTGGAGCTCACGGCGTTCACCTCGATCTACGGCGGGTCCATGCTGCTGTATCCGGCCGGTGGCGCGGTGATGTCCGGCTCGACGGCCGAGTGGCAACCCTCGGCCCTGGTCCGTACGCACGCCGTGGTCGGCCTCGGCGGCGGCTCGATCGGGATGTACAGCCGGGTCAACCTCGTCTACCCGATCGTGCACGTGGTGGGCTACTACGCGCCGTCCACGGTGGCCGGTGGGCTGCGCTACGTCCCGCTGAACCCGACCCGCGTTTTCGACACCAGGTCATCGGGTGGCCCGATCAGTTCGAGCAGCCCGCGCTCGGTGGTCTTCGCGGGGCAGTACGGCCTGCCCAGCAGCGGGCCGCAGGCCGTCGCACTCTCGCTTCGCTCCTTCTCAGCCACGGCGCCGTCGTGGCTCAAGGCATACCCGACCGGGACGGCGGCTCCGACTTATGGCGTGCTCTGGAACGACCCCGCTCTGCAGTACGCAGGCATCGCCTGGCCCGGCCTCGGCGGTGGCGCGGTGACCTTCGCCCCGTCAACCGGTTCGACGCAAGCCGTCGGTGACCTGTCCGGGTACTTCACACCATGAGCCGCCTCGCTGCGCGCCTGGGTGTCACCCTCGCGGCGCTGACAACGGCTGCTGCCTCCCTGGTGGTGGCAAGCGGTCCGGCAGGTGCCTCCGAGGTGATCTGGCCGGGCACGTCGAGCTCGCTCAGCGTCGTCGGACACGGGTGGGGTCACGGCCACGGCCTGTCGCAGTACGGCGCACGCGGTGCCGCCCTGAAGGGAGTCACCTCGGCCCAGATCCTGTCCTTCTACTACCCGGGCACCACGGCCACCACGCAGGCCTCCAGCCAGGTCCGGGTGCAGATCACCGCCAACGCCGGCCGGCCGGTCATCGTGTCATCGCAGACCGGTCTGCTCATGCGGGACGTCGTCACCGGCGGCACCCGGCCACTGTCCACGTCGTACGCCAAGTGGCGGATCGGCTACTCGACGACCTACGGCTACGTGCTGCAGTACCTCAGCGCTGGCAGCTGGCATTCGTTCCTGAACACTTCGCACCAGATCAGCTTCGCCGGTCCCAGCACGCTGCGGCTGTGGTTCGCGCCGACACCGACTGTCGACTTCACCTACGTGCGCTCGACGGCCTACCGCGAGGAGCTGCGGGCCGTCGCCAACGGTTCGTCGATGATGACCGTCAACGCGGTGACCATGGACCTCTACCTTCGTTCTGTCGTGCCCCGGGAGAGCCCGGCCTCGTGGCCGGCCGCCGCCCTGCAGGCACAGGCGGTCGCTGCACGGTCGTACTCCTCCTATCAGCGTGTCTCGCATGCCGGGAACCTCTTCGACGTCTACGACACGACCCAGGACCAGGTCTATGGCGGGTACGCGACCTACTCCAGTTCGGCCGCCGGCGGCGTCGTGCAGGAACAGGTCAGCACCACCACGGCGATCTCGGCCACGGCCAACCAGGTACGCACCTACGGCGGCCGGGCGATCTTCGCGCAGTTCTCCAGCTCCAACGGGGGCTTCACGGCCACCGGCAGCCAGCCGTACCTGCGCGCTGCCGCCGACCCGTGGGAGCAGTACTCCGGCAACCCGTACGCCAGTTGGAGTGCCACCGCGGCGCTGTCGTCGCTTCGCGCCCTGTCCGGGCTGAAGTCGATCGACCACATCTACATCTACCGGCAGGCCACCACCGGCGGCCATGTCAGCACGGTGCAGTTCGTCGGGCTGAACTCCAGCAACCAGGCGGCGACGGTGAACAAGACCGGCAACGACGTGCGCAGCTACTTCGGCTGGCGCAGTGATTATTTCGGTTTCGTCTCCAACGGCAGCACTGACGGCGGCCCCACCGGCGCCTGGCCGCTGGTGGGTGATCAGATCTTCGCTGCCCAAGGGTCGGCCCGGGTCATCAACGGCGTCTCGTCGGCGCAGGCCGGGTACCGCGGCTCCATCCAGGCCATCCAGCGAGAGGTCGCGGTGACCCAGACGGGGATCTACGACAGCGCCACCGTCAACGGCGTCTATCACTGGCAATGGCTGGTCGGGCTGCCCGGAAACGGCATCGTCGACGCCAAGACCTGGCAGACGATGACCGTACGGTGAGCGCCGGCCAACTCGGCTGCACAGGCGGCGGCCGGTCGGGCGCGGACCTCGCACCGACCGGCGTAGTGTGACGTAGAGCGCATACGAAGCACCACGATCGGAGTCCACCCTGTCTGGCGGTACATCGCCCCGCGTGCTCATCGACGCGACGGCCGTTCCCGCTGACCGCGGGGGAGTGGGCCGATACGTCGATGGTCTGCTGTCCGCTCTCTGCGAGGCAGATGCCGACATCGTCGTGGTCTGTCAGCGCTCCGATGCGGAGCGCTACGGCCGGCTCGCGCCCGGGATCGAGGTCGTTGCCGGTCCCGCGGCGATCGCCCACCGCTCGGCCCGCCTCGCCTGGGAGCAGACCGGACTGCCGCTGCTGGTCCAACACGTCAACGCCGACGTCCTGCACTCGCCGCACTACACCGTGCCACTGCGGGCCGGCCGCCCCGTGGTCGTCACGATCCACGACGCGAGCATCTTCACCGAGCCCGAGCATCACGCCAGCGCCAAGGGCACCTTCTTCCGCTCCGCGATCAGGACCTCGCTGCGGCGGGCGGCCCGCACGATCGTGCCGTCCAAGGCGACCCGCGACGAGTTGGTGCGACTGCTCGAGGCAGACGCCACCCGGATCGACGTGGCCTACCACGGCGTCGACACCCGGCTCTTCCACGTTCCCGACGCCGACGAGAAGATGCGGGTCAAGGCCCGCCTCGGCCTGCCCGGCACCGACTACATCGCCTTCCTCGGCGCGCTCGAACCGCGCAAGAACGTCCCCAACCTGATCCGCGGCTGGGTCATCGCCGTGCAGGATCGCGCCGAGCCGCCGGCCCTGGTGCTCGCAGGTGGCGCCGGACACGACGACGAGATCGACGCGGTGGTGGCCGACGTCCCACCCAGCCTGCGGCTGCTCCGCCCGGGCTACCTCCGGTTCCGCGACCTGCCGGGATATCTCGGCGGCGCTCTGCTGTGCGCCTATCCCAGCCACGGCGAGGGATTCGGCCTGCCGGTGCTCGAGGCGATGGCCTGCGGTGTCGCCGTGCTCACCACGCCTCGGCTGTCCTTGCCGGAGGTGGGCGGCGATGCCGTCGCCTACACCCAGGAGGACCCCGACTCGATCGCCGCCGATCTGATGTCGCTGCTCGACGACCCTGATCGTCGCCAGATCCTCGCCACCGCTGGGCTCAAGCGCTCGCGCGATTTCACCTGGGAGCAGTCGGCCGAGGCGCATCTGTCCAGCTACGCGCGCGCGGCCACCGAGTCCTGACGGTGTACGCCGTTGTCCCTGCCGGTGGCAGCGGCACCCGGCTCTGGCCGGTCTCCCGGGCCGCCACGCCGAAGTTCCTGCACGACCTGACCGGCGCGGGCCGCACCCTGATCCAGGCGACGTACTCCCGGCTGCTGCCGCTGGCCGGTCCGGAGCGCACCTACGTCGTCACCGGCGGCGCGCATGCCGCGGCGGTCGCCCGGCAACTGCCCGACGTCCCTGCCGACCACGTGCTGGTCGAGCCCGCGCAACGCAACTCCGCACCGGCGATCGGGCTGGCCGCCGCGATCATCGCGCGCGACGAGCCGACCGCCGTCATGGGGTCGTTCGCCTCCGACCACGTGGTGCGTGACGAGCCGGCGTTCGTCGCCGCCGTGCGTGACGCCGCGGAAGCGGCCGAGCAGGGCTACCTCATGACGATCGGCATCGTGCCCACCCGGGCCGAGACCGGCTACGGCTACCTGCACAGGGCGGCGCCACTGGCCGGAGGCACCGGCTATCTGCTCGACGGGTTCAAGGAGAAGCCGGCCCGCGATGTCGCCGAGGCCTACCTCGCCGGCGGCGATCATTGGTGGAACGCGTCGATGTTCGTCTGGCGGGTCGACGTGTTCCTCGACGAACTGCACCGCCAGCAGCCCGAGCTGCACGACGGGCTGGTCCGGATCGCCGACGCCTGGGGCAGCCCACAGCAGGACGCCACTTTGGGCCGGCTGTGGCCGACGCTGCCGTCGATCAGCGTCGACCACGCGGTGATGGAGGGTGCGGCCGCCCGCGGTCGCGTGGGAGCGGTGCCCGGCGACTTCGGCTGGTACGACATCGGTGACTGGGACACCCTGGCCGGGCTGCTTCCCGAAACGGCTGAGGGCAACGTCGTGATCGGGCCTGCTTCCGCGCACCTGGGCATCGACACCCGCGACACCGTGATCGTGCCGCGGTCCGGCCGGTTGGTCGCGACGCTGGGGGTCAGCGACCTGGTCATCGTCGACACCGACGACGTCGTGCTCGTCTGCTCCCGGTCCGACGCGCAAGAGGTACGCCGACTCGTGGCCGAACTCCAATCGCACGGACATGACGCGCTCAGCTGAGACCCTCGGGTCCGAACGCACCTGGGTGCCCGGCGGCCGGCTCGATGTGGTCGGCACGATGAGTCCACTGCAACGCGGCGGGGCCGATCCCTGCCACCGGGTCGCCGCCGGCTCGGTGTGGCGCACCTTCCCGGCGCCGACCGGTCCGGCCACCTTGCGGCTGATCACGACCGGCGGCGCGGTGCACGCG
>JBAVXU010000100.1:0-3161 GCA_049698415.1 Mycobacteriales bacterium | reverse complement strand
CCGACGGTGACGTCGGGGGAGTTGGTCAGCGCCAGCAGCGCGCCGACGGTGGCCGCGTTGGTCAGCCCGGTGTCGGGATTGGCGGCCTGTGCGTCGGCGAGGGTGGCGCAGGCGAGCGAGCAGGAGTACCAACTGCTCGGCACCGCACTCGTCGGCACCGCACCGAACGGCGTCTGGCTCAGCCACATGTCGCCGAGGCGCACTCCCGCCAGCGGGGCGTCGACGAGGGTCTTGCCCTTGACGTGGATGCCGGCTTGGTAATACGCGTTGAGGTTGGTGCCGGCCAACTCCAGGCCGACCAGGCTCTGCGTCCCGTCGGTCACACCGGTCGGCAGCGGACCCAGGTTGGCGACCGGGGTGTTGCCGAGCAGGAACGCGACCAGGCTGACGTTGCGCAGTGGGGTACGCGACACGTCGATGTCGGCAAGGGACAGCCCGCTCACGGCCGCGGGCGCCGGGTCGAGGGCGAGCACGTCCTGCAGGGTGACGTTCTGCAGTGGCTGGTTGGCGAATGCCGTGCCCGCGAGCACGGTCGACCAGGTGTTCGGCGGGTCGAGCGGCACCTGCGAGAGCGGGATGGGCGAGCCGCGCAGCGGTGATCCGCGCAGCGGCGATCCACGCAGCGGTGATCCGCGCAGCGGTGACCCGCGCAGCGGTGACCCGCGCAGCGGCGATCCGCGCAGTGGTGACCCGCGCAGGGGTGAGCCGCGCAGCGGCGCGGCCTGCAAGTCTTCGAGGGTGCCGGTCAGCCCGTCGAGCGGGATGTTGTCGACCGGGGTGACGTGGTGTCCGGCCGGGACGGTCCCGCCGTCAGAGGCCAGCGCCGGTGCGGTGAGCCCGCCCACGATGACCTCGGCGAGATACGCCGACGGGTTCGGCTCGATGTCGTTGCTCCACGGCTTGCCGGCCGACTCCCAAGATGCTCCGGGTCCGGGATCGCCCAGGCAGGCGTAGAACTGCGCGAAGTTCATCGCGAGGTAGTAGCGACCCGGTGCCGTCGGTGCGGTGAAGCTCTGATCCACCGCACCGCTCGCGGGTGTCTCCGTGTTGACGCCCATGTTGTAGCACTGGTCCGGGCCGGGATTGACGAACCCGGTGGTGATCTGGTCGATGTTGGTGTCGCCCGTGGCGGGCAGGTCGAAGGTGAAGTGCAGTGTCAGCGTCGACCCCGGCGCCACGGTCACCGACCGGCCCTGGTCGTTGACCGAGATCGAGGTGCCGTCGACGGTCAGCCCGGCATCCGCACTCGGCGTCTCGGGCAGCGGCACGCTGTCGCCGCCGTTGAGCCGCCACACGGTGAACGTCGCACCGAACGTGTCCGGGCACTGCCCGACCACGACGATCTTGCCGTCGGCCTGCATGGCGACGCCGGAGGCGCCGGCAGTGCCTTCGTTGGGGCAGGGGAGTGATTCCTCACCGCCGGCGCCGAAGGTCGTGTCGAAGGGGTAGCGGTCGTTGACCAGGCGTGCCACACCTGGCCACGTGACGGCCTGACCGACCACGACCGGCCGGCCCCGCTCGTCGACCGTGACGGCAGCGTTGTTCGAAGTGTTCCCACTAGTCGCGCCGTAGTGCGTCGCGACCGTCCCGCCGGGGGAGCCGGACCGGGAGTTGAAGTTGTTGATCAGCGCGCCCTGGTCGGTGAACGCCGAGACGATCCCGAGCGCACTCTCGCCGTCGCTGCCGATGCCCGAGACATACAGATGTCCGGCACCGTCGCTGGTGATCGAGCGGGCGCCGTCGTTCTGGCCGTGGCCGAGGTCGTACTCCGCCTGCCCGCTCTCCGCCTGTCCGAAGGACGTGTCCGGGGTGCCGTCCGGATGCAGACGCCACAGCCCGGTGTCGTCGGAACCGCCGTCGGTGCGGACGAAGCCCGCCACCACGATGTCACCGCCGGGAAGCAGGGTGATGTCGCGCGCGGTGTCAATACCGAGCTGAAAATCGGTCGTCGCGATGCCGTCGCCACTGAACCCGGTGTCGAGCGCACCGGCCGACGTCAGGGCCATCACGGTGAAGTCGGCCGGCGACTCCTGCCACACGGTGACGTAGATGCGCCCGGTCGCCGGATCGACGACGAGCGAGGTCCCGTGGTTGTTGATCCCGGTGCCGAAGGAGCGGGTGAACACGCCGGCGGTGCCGAACGATGGGTCGGGCACCCCGGCGCTGGTGAGTCGAAGGACGGCGACATCGGGATCCGAACCGGTGCCCGGCAGGGCCGAGGTGACGTAGATGCGGCCTTGGGGATCGCTGGCTATCGCGGCTTTGGGGTCGTCGCCGGGCGTGCCGGCATTCGCCCAGTAGGCCGCGCCTTGCGTACCCCAGGTGGGATCAGGAGTTCCGTTGGCGTCGAGCCGATAGATGGTGATGCCGGAGTTGCTGCCGGCGGCGATGCCGGCCACGATCTTGCCGTCCGGCTGGACGACGACGGAGTCCAGCGCCCCGCCGAACCCGTTGCCGAAGTTGACTCTGCCTAAGCCGGCGCCAAAGCCGGTGTCGAGCGAGCCGGGGCCGGTCTCAGGTGGTGGTGACGCCGAGGCCGGAAATGATGTCAACACCAGTGCTGTCGCGGCGCTCACCAGAGCCGCGACAGCCAACGTCAGAGTCCGTGAAAACCGCATGAGTCGCCCGCCCCGGCTAGTGCACCAGAATCCCCCGCGCAGCACTTTGGCACGATCCGCCGACCCTTGATTGTGATTTCTCAAAACTCATTCGATTGGCCGCGGCATGCCGGGTGATTTCACCCTTTTCCCGGCTTTACACATCCCACGAGTCGACGAATCGGCGCCGGTAGTTCCGGCTTTCGGCCACACTCGGTGCAGCCGGACGGGAGGGCACATGAGGGACGCCGATTCGACAGCGGCCAGCCTGCCGGCCGTTGCCGACGCGGGCGCCATGCTCGCGCCGTACTCCTCCCTGGCCGCCCTGGAGTGGCTGGCCGGCGATCCGGAGGAATCGTTCCGGACCGTCGACGGGACGCTGGTCTTCGCCGACATCAGCGGCTTCACGCCACTCACCGAGCGGCTCTCCCGCCGCGGCAAGGTCGGCGCCGAGGATCTCACCGACGTGCTCAATGACGTCTTCGGCCGGCTGTCGGCCGTCGTCGACTCGTTCGGCGGTGACCTGATCAAGTTCGGCGGCGACGCCCTGCTGCTGCTCTTCAC
>JBAVXU010000099.1:0-5050 GCA_049698415.1 Mycobacteriales bacterium | reverse complement strand
GAGCGACCCGGCCGGGTCGCAACGCACGCGAGAAGCGGCTGTCGGCGAAACGGCGACGCGGGGATCTCAAGCGGGGGCGAACACGGGGCGGGGATGCGTCAGATGGCTAGCTGGTGGGGCCCGGCTCGTCGTCGGGCGGCTCGGCCTGTGCAGGTGGGCCAGCCGGTGGGTCGAAGCTGGGCGGAACGCGCTTAAGGTGCCGGCCCATCGACCGGATGAGGAACACGGTGACGACACCGAGCGCCAGGATCACGAACAGTCCGAGCGGTCCGGCCTGCGCAGGCTGGTCGGGGGCGGCGGAAAGCACGGCGGCCAGCGGCGTCACGCGACCACACTCGTCCGGATGCCGGCGAACAGGTCGTCCTCAGGCAACGGGCTGTCGACCAGCGAGCGGGCCAGCTGGAAGTCCTCGGTCGGCCACGCTTCCTGCTGCATCTCCATCGGCACCGCGAACCACCGCCCGGTCGGGTCGACCTGGGTAGCGTGCGCGATCAGCGCCTGGTCGCGCAGGTGAAAGTACTCCCCGCAGGGAACGCGTGTCGTCAGCCGGTCGGCATCCTCGGGCTTGTCCACCCACTCGGCGAGCCATTCGGTGAACGGGGATTCGAGCCCCTTGGCCAGCATCGCCTCATGCATGGCGATCAACCGCGGCTTGTGGAAGGTGAGGTTGTAATACAGCTTGAGCGGCTGCCACGGAACGCCCTCGTCGGGGAAGGCATCCGGGTCACCCGCCGCGTCGAAGGCGGCCACCGAGATCTCGTGGCAGCGAATGTGGTCGGGGTGGGGATAGCCGCCGTTCTCGTCGTAGGTCGTCAGCACGTGCGGCCGCTGCTCGCGGATCTCTCGCACCAGCCGGCGTACCGCCTCGTCAAGGGGCACGACCGCGAAGCAGTCCTCCGGCAACGGGGGCAGCGGGTCGCCCTCAGGAAGGCCGGAGTCGACGAAACCGAGCCAGTGCTGGCGGACACCCAGGATCTCCCGGGCTCGCTCCATCTCCGCGCGACGGATGGCGCCGATGTCGGCGAGCACGTCGGGGCGGTCCATCGCCGGGTTGAGGATCGACCCACGCTCGCCGCCGGTGCAGGTTACGACCAGGACGTCGACGCCCTCACGCACGTAGCGGGCCATGGTCGCCGCGCCCTTGCTCGACTCGTCGTCGGGATGAGCGTGCACTGCCATGAGGCGTAGCTGCTCTGTCACTGCCTTGGGCTCCTCGGTCAGGCCGCGGCGGAATCGCCTCGAGCGTACTGGGACGATTGTGGGGCACCGTCCGGACATCTACTGCGGGGATACAGCGCCTGTGAGCACGCCAGCATTCCCGGCGGGACGCTACGGCAGGCGGCGGGGACCCGCGCGGCAGGCACGCTGGCTGATCCCGGTGCTCGTCGTCGCTGTGGTCGCGCTCACCACCGTGCTCGCGGTGGTCGCCTATCACCGCCAGACGAGCGAGGTGCAGGCCTCGGTACGCAACTACGCGGTGAGTGATTCCGGCGTATCGGTGACCTTCGAGGTGAGCAAGCCCGCCGACCGGGCCGCCAGCTGCGATCTGCGCGCCCGCGACACACGCGGTGCCGTGGTCGGCCATGTCCGGGTGCCGCTGGAGGCGAAACCGCGCACCCTCGTCATCACACGTACCGTACCCACTCACGCACGAGCGGTGAGCGGCGAAGTCGTCGGGTGCCGCCTCGATGCAGGCTGACGAATCTGCTTCGGCGGGGTCGCCGGTGTAACTTGGGTAGCAATTCCCGTCAGACCTTGGAGGAGCATTCACGTGTCGACTACCGACCCTGAGGCGCCTGCCACCTGGATGCCCCAGGAGGCATACGACCGGCTCAAGGCCGAGCTGGTCGAGCTCATCGACAAGCGCCCTGATGTCGCGAACGAGATCAACGCCCGCCGCGAAGAAGGCGATCTGCGCGAGAACGGCGGCTACCACGCTGCCAAGGAGGAGCAGGGCAAGCAGGAGGCCCGGATCCGGCAGTTGGAACTTCTGCTGCGCGCCGCCCAGGTGGGCGAGGCGCCGACAGAGAGCAGCACGGCCGGCCCCGGCATGGTCATCACGGTCCGCTTCGCCGGCGACACCGAGTCCGAGACGTTCCTGCTAGGTTCGCGCGAGATCGCGGCCACCACTGACCTGCAGGTCTACTCCCCCGACTCAGCGATGGGGAAGCAGATCACCGGGCGGGCGGTCGGCGAATCGGTGAGCTACACCGCGCCGAACGGTCAGGAGATCACGGTCGAGATCGTCGACTGCACGCCGTTCACCGGCTGATCCACCCGCTGTGTCAGCGCGGCGCGAGCGGGTAACCCGCCTCGCGAAGCGCGGCCAATACGGCTGCGCTGTGCTCGTCACCACGCGTCTCCACCGACAGTGCGACCTCGACCTCACCGAGATGAAGGTTCGGGCCGGTCCGCTGGTGCTCCACGTCGAGCACGTTGGCACCCAACTCGGCCAGCAGGGCCAACAGGGCTGCCAACGAGCCGGGAGCATCGGCGACCTGTAGCCGGATGCCGAGGTATCGGCCACCTGCCGCCATCCCGTGCTGGATGACCCGCAGTAGCAGGATCGGGTCGATGTTGCCGCCGGAAAGCACTGCCACGACCGGCGGCTCGAACCTGTCCGGCGCCTCAAGAACTGCTGCCACCCCGGCCGCCCCCGCAGGCTCGACCACGAGCTTGGCCCGCTCGAGCAACATCAGTTGGGCGCGTGAGATCGCTTCCTCGGACACGCACGTGACGTCGTCGACCAGTGCGGACACGTGGGCGTACGTGATATCGCCCGGGCAGCCGACGGCGATGCCGTCCGCCATGGTGGACATCTCGCCGAGCGCAACCGGACGACCAGCCAACAGCGAATCGGGCCATGCGGCCGCGCCTTCAGCCTGTACGCCCACCACCTGGATTCCGGAGTCCTGCGCCTTGGCCACGACAGAGACACCGGAGATGAGTCCGCCGCCCCCGGTGCCAACAACGATCGTGCGCACCTCCGGGCACTGCTCGAGCACCTCCAGACCGACCGTTCCCTGTCCGGCAATGACGTCCGGATGGTCGAACGGATGGATCAGCACGGCGCCGGTGGAGTCCGCGAACTCCTGGGCGACGATCAGGGCGGAGTCCACAGTGTCGCCGGTCAGGTGCACCGTCGCGCCGTACGCGGTCGTCGCGGCGACCTTAGGTAGCGCCGCGGACATGGGCATGAAGACGGTCGCCTTGGTGCCCAGCAGGCTGGCAGCCAGGGCTACGCCCTGTGCGTGGTTCCCTGCGCTGGCGGCGACGACCCCGCGCGACCGCTCGTCGTCGGAGAGCCGGGCGATCCGCACGTATGCGCCGCGGATCTTGAACGATCCGGCTCGCTGCAGGTTCTCGCACTTGAGATAGGCCGGGCCCCCGATGGCTGACGACAGGGGCCGGGACCCCTCCATCGGGGTGACGCGGATGACGCCCGTCAGCAACTCACGGGCAGCCTTGATCTCGGCGATCCCGACAAGGCCGGCAGCCAGCGCCATGCCTGCGATCCTGCCACCCGCGGCCCGACCCGGCCCCGAGGAGGCACGTCTGGCCGACGCGCCGCCTGCGGTCAGGCCCGTGACCAGTAGGTGTCTCCGATGACAAGGGCGGCCGCGCCCACCACTCCAGCTGCCGACCCCAGCTCAGCTGGGAGCACCCTCAGCCGGCGCGCGTACGTCATCGTCAACCGGTTGTCCAACTCCCGCCGCAGCGGATCGAAGAGCAACGACCCGGTGTTCGACAAGCCTCCGCCGATCACGGCCACATCGAGGTCGAGCAGATTCGTGGCGGAGGCGAGGGCGCGGGCCAAGGCCGTCCCGGCGCGGGCGAACGCTGCCACCGCGATCGGATCACCTGCCCGGGCATCCTCGGCCAACTGAACGGCCGTCGTCGCGCTGACGTTCGCCCCACCATCCGCCGCTGCCCAGCCTTGGTGTTGCGCCCACTCAACCAACGCCGGCCCGCGTGCGACGGCCTCCAAGCAGCCGGTGGCTCCGCACCCACAGCGGGGACCGTCCAGCTCAACGAAGATGTGGCCGATGTGGCCCGCATTTCCGGTGAAGCCATCGACGACGCGACCGCCCAGCAGCAGGCCTCCGCCAACACCGGTCGACATCACCACGCCGAGGGCCGCGTCCGCCCCTCGGGCCGCGCCGCACCAGTGCTCGGCCACGGCGAAGCAGATCGCGTCGTTGTGCAGCCGTACTGTCCTGTCCGGAAGCCACTCCGCAACGCGCTCGCGCAACGGAAAGTCCCGCCAGGCCGGCAGATTGAGTGGGGACACGATGCCTTCGGGCCAACGCATCGGCCCGCCACAGCCGATCCCGACACCGAGCAGGTCCGCGCGGTCAGCGCCCGCCGCCCCGATGACCTCGTCGACCAGCCCCATCAGGGCGGTCCAGACCTGATCGGCCGTATTCGTGGGCAAGTTCGGCGTGGGCACCCGACTCGAGCCGATGATCGTTCCGTCAGAGTCGACGAGGCCGGCCGCCAGCTTCGTACCTCCGACGTCCAGCCCCAGCGCAAGTCGCCGACCCACAACACTCCCTGCCCTAGCGCGCCAATTGCCATGCACAGGCTGCCACGCCCCCCACCCACCCCTCCACAGCCCGCCCCTATGACCTGAGTCTCTGGGCGACTCACGTCATAGGTTCGGTGGGTGGGGTCAGGAGGTCGGGCGGTTGGGAGGCGATTCGCTTTGGGTACGGCGGCTCGGCATCGCTCGGCTGCGGCGCGGGAGGTCGGCGGACTCGATGCCGTGGCCGCCCTGCGGCACGGCCGCCGGGTGGCCAGGCTCAGCCAGCGCGATCTGGCCCGGCGGGCCGGCGTGTCGCAGTCGCTGATCGCGCGGATCGAGGCGCGGCGAGTCGACCCACCGGTCGGCGAGATGCAAAGACTTCTCGGGCTGTGCGGCCTGCGCTGGGAGCTGCAGCTCGTAGCCGGCGGCGCGACGGCGGCAGAGCGTCGTTCCCGCAGTGCGTTGGTGCGGCAGCGAGCAAGGCGACGCGGTGACGCCGGCGTGTTCCGGCGGATGGCGGAGAAC
>JBAVXU010000098.1:0-3259 GCA_049698415.1 Mycobacteriales bacterium | reverse complement strand
GTCCAATGTCGTCAACGGCTACATCCATGTCTCGGCGGCCATGCGGGAACGCGTCGAGGCCGCCCTCGCGGAGCCGGACTACCGGCCGAACGTCGCGGCGCAATCTGCGCCGGGGTCGCACCGGTCTCATCGCCCTCGGCATCCCGTCGTTCGACGACCATTGCTACGCCGAGCTGGCGCAGCACGGCGTCGCAGCCGCAGAGCGTCATCACCTCACCGTCCTCGTCGACTGCACGTTCGGCTCGCTCGAGCGCGAGCGACACGTCCTGGACGGGTTTCGCACCCACATGGTGGACGGCCTGATCCTCTGCCCGAGGGCGATCGACACTGAGGACCTGCGCGACCGAAGGGACCCGACACCCCTGGTGCTGCTCGGTGAGCGGGAGCACCTGACCGCGGACAACGTGGCGGTCGACTCGCGCGATGTCGCTCGCGCGGCCGTCGAGCACCTGGTGGCGCTCGGCCGCACCTGCATCGGAGTCGTCGGTTTCGGCACCGCGGCGGCCGACGACGTGATGGCCGCACGCCGGCTGGAGGGCTGCCGGATCGGGCTGGCTGAGGCGGGTCACTCCCGGGGCGACGAGCGAATTGTCATCCTGTCGCATGCACACCGGCCCGACGACGCCGGGGTGGCAGCGGTTCGGCTGCTACGCGAGCATCCGGAGATCGACGCGTTGTTCTGCTTCAACGACGAGTTCGCGGTCCGCGTGGTCCGCGACCTCCTCGAGGCGGGCCACCGGGTGCCCGAGGACGTGGCCGTTCTCGGGATCGACGACCTGGACCTGTGCGAGATGACCCGGCCTCGGATCTCGACCATCGCCCCAAACAAGGCGGCCATCGCGGAGTCGGCCCTGACCATGCTCATCGACCGGATCGACGGGAACGAGGAGCCCCCACGGCACGTTCGGGCCGACTTCTCCCTTGTGGTTCGGGAGAGCACCGGCTCTGATTGGCCGCCGTCCGACTGGAAGATGTGACAAAGACGTCACTGGGCTTTCCTCCTGCCCGCGGCGTGCCAGCCGGGTCAGTGGACCAAGGCGCATCTGACGGCGGCCGGAGCCGGCAGCGCGAAGTCGTTTCGGCGAAGAGTGACCTGCGGCAAATGGCCTTGACCCTCACCCGACGTGAGGGCCCATGCTGAGGACATGAGCACAGGTACAAGCGAGTCGAGAGCCGTTGTCGAAGCACCGTCGGAGGTGTTGACGGTCGGTCAGGTGGCCCTCGACCTCGGGGTGACGGTGCGCACGTTGCACCACTACGACGAGATCGGGCTGGTGCGTCCGAGCGGCCGCAGCCAGGCGGGATACCGGCTGTACACCAGCGGTGATCTCGAGCGCCTGGAAGCGGTCGTGGTCTACCGGCGGTTGGGCTTTCCCCTCGGGGAGATCGCTGCGCTGGTTGAGGCGAGCGGGGCCGACCGGGCGGGACACCTGCGCCGACAACGCGCCGCCGTGTCGGATCGGCTCGAAGAGATGCATGACCTTGTCAAGGCAATCGACAGAGCATTGGAGAAGGAGATGTCCGGAGTGAGACTGACCAAGCAGGAGCAGCGTGAGCTCTTCGGCGCGAGCTACTCGGAGGAGTACGCCGAGGAGGCGCAGCAGCGCTGGGGCGAAACCGACGCGTGGAGGCAGTCACAGCCACGCACCGCGAGCTACACCAAGGACGACTGGCTGCAGATCAAGGCCGAGGTCGACTCGACCAACGCGGCCTTCGCCTCGGCAATGCGAGCGGGGGAGCCAGCGACCAGCACATCGGCGATGGATGCTGCGGAGGACCACCGTCAGCACGTCGAACGGTGGTTCTACGACCTCACGCCTGCGTTCCACCGCGGCCTGGGAGACACCTATGTCAGTGACCCGCGGTTCACCCAGACGTATGAGGATGTTGCTCCCGGGCTGGCGCAGTACGTGCGGGATGCCATCCACGCCAACGCGGACCGGCAGGAGGGGGCTGGCTCAGCCTGAGCCGGTTCAGCGCTCGGCAAGTGCGGCCGTGTCCTGCTCCTGGCCTAGGCTCCCCTCGTGACCTCCCGCGTCGACCCATCCCGCCGGCAGACCGGCGTGTTCATCGCGCTCGAGGGAGGCGACGGCGCCGGCAAGTCGACCCAGGTGGGCCTGCTCGTGGCGGCACTGGAGCGAGCCGGTCGCGAGGTGATCGTCACCCGACAGCCGGGCGGGACACCGCTCGGTGCCCAGATCCGCACCCTGGTGCTGCATGGCGACCACGTCTCGCCGCGTGCCGAGGCCCTGCTGTATGCCGCGGACAAGGCGCACCACGTCGACACGATGATCGCACCCGCGCTCGCTGGAGGCCAGGTCGTGGTCTGCGACAGGTATGTCGACTCGGCGATCGCCTACCAGGGTGCGGGGCGCGACCTCGGCGCCGACGAGATCAGTGAGCTGCAGGCTTGGGCGGTTCACGGCCTACTCCCGGACCTGACCATCGTCCTCGACGTCTCGCCCGAGGTGGGCCGCTCCCGGCGCGGTGACGTGCACGACCGGCTGGAGGCCGAAGGAGACGACTTCCACGCCGCCGTTCGCGAGCACTTCCTCGTCCTTGCCCGCGCCGCCCCCGAGCGTTACCTCGTCGTCGACGCCGGACTGGACCCGGAGGAGGTCCACTCCATGGTTCTCGAGCGGCTACGGTCGGATGGAGTCCTGCCGTGAGCGCCGAGACCAGCGTCTGGGACGACGTGATCGGCCAGCCTGACGCGGTCGAGGCGCTGGCGCGCGCGGTCGTCGAGCCGTCCGCGATGACGCACGGGTGGCTGTTCACCGGGCCACCCGGCTCCGGGCGATCGGTGGCAGCGCGGGCCTTCGCGGCGGCGCTGCAGTGTGGGCAGGGCGGTTGCGGGGAGTGTCGCGAGTGCCGCACCGCACTCGACGGCACGCATGCCGACGTCACGGTCGTCGCGACCGAGGGCCTGTCCATCAAGGTCGAGGACACCCGGGCGCTGGTCCAGGAGTCGGCTCTGCGCCCCTCGGTCGGGGCGTGGCGGGTCATCATCATCGAGGACGCCGACCGGCTCACCGAGCGCGCCGCCGATGCCCTGCTCAAGGCGCTCGAGGAGCCGACCCCACGCACGGTGTGGGTGCTCTGCGCGCCGTCGCTGGAGGACGTCATCATCACCATCCGGTCGCGTTCGCGGCACGTCCGGCTGCGCACGCCGCCGGTCGAGGATGTCGCCCAGTTGCTGGTGCGGCGCGACGGGATCGACCCGGCGATGGCCCGGTATGCCGCCCGCGCGGCCCAGTCG
>JBAVXU010000097.1:0-11592 GCA_049698415.1 Mycobacteriales bacterium | reverse complement strand
GTCTACCGCGTTTGCGGCCCGGTTGCGGCGGCCGAGGGGCCGTCCGGCCCTGTTTCACCCGCCTCGAGGAGTTCCGCCGGGGCTTCGGGTGCGTCGGGGGTGTCGAGCGCAGGGCCATCGGCCGGTGCGGTGTCCCCGTGGATGTCGATGCGCCAGCCGGTCAGTCGAGCGGCGAGCCTGGCGTTCTGCCCCTCCTTGCCGATCGCCAGCGAGAGTTGGTAGTCGGGGACGGTGACCCGGGCGGCTCTCGCCTCGGCATCGACCACCTCGACCCGCAGCACCCGTGCGGGAGACAGAGCCTGGCCGACGAACTCCGCGGGGTCGTCGGCGTGGTCGATGATGTCGATCTTCTCGCCGTGCAGCTCCGACATGACGTTGCGCACCCGCGCGCCCAGCGGCCCGATGCAGGCGCCCTTGGCGTTGACCCCCGCGACGCGCGAGCGCACGGCGATCTTGGAGCGGTGGCCGGCCTCGCGGGCAACGGCGACGATCTCGACCGTGCCGTCGGCGATCTCGGGGACCTCGAGGGCGAACAGCTTGCGTACGAGGTTGGGGTGCGTCCGCGAGAGGGTGATCTGCGGTCCGCGGAAGCCCTTCGTCACGCCGACGACGTAGCACTTGATCCGGGTGCCGTGCTGGTAGACCTCGCCGGGGACCTGCTCACCGGAGGGCAGCAGTGCCTCGACCTTGCCCAGGTTGACCAGGACGATGCCCCGCTCGGCTCGCCCCTCGTGCTGCTGGATGATCCCCGCGACGACGTCGCCCTCGCGACCGGCGTACTCCCCGAACGTCACCTCGTGCTCGGCGTCGCGCAGACGCTGCAGGATGACCTGCTTGGCCGTCATGGTGGCGATCCGGCCGAAGTCCGTAGGCGTGTCGTCCCACTCGCGCACCACCGCGGGGGTAGCCGTGGCCGACCCGTCACCGTCATCGGCAGCCGCCGCGGCCAGTTCCTGTGCCCATACGGTCGCCGCGCCCGTGGTGCGGTTGATCTCAACGCGTGCGTGCGGCTGACCGCCGGAATGCTTGTATGCCGCCAGCAAGGCCGTCTCGATGGCCTCGACGATGGTGTTGAGGTCGATGTCCCGCTCGCGCTCGATCGCACGCAGGGCAGCCATGTCGATGTTCACCGGTGACCACCATCCTTGCGCGCGAACTCCACCTGCACCGAGCCATGGCCCAGGGAGCCGTAGGGCACCGAGCGCGCCTCACCGTCGACGGAGAGCACCACGCCCGCCTCGTCGGCGGCACTCACCCGGCCCTCGACGCGTTCGCCATCGACAGTCGTTCGCACGAGCCGACCCACGGCGCGCCGCCAGTGCCGGGGCTCGGTCAGCGGGCGGTCGATGCCGGGGGAGCTCACTTCCAGGGTGTAGGCCTCGGCGCCTGCCGACCCCGAATATCCGGTTTCGTCGAGAGCATCGGAGACCAGACGGCTGATCTCGGCCACGGCGTCGAGAGACACTCCCCCGTCGGCGTCGACGATCACACGTACGACGCTGCGTCGACCCACTCCGGTGACCGTGACCTGCTCGAGGTCGAAACCGGCGGCAGCGACCAAGGGACCGAGGAGCGCGGCCAACCTCGTGCTCTCGGCGGTCGGCGTCCGGCTCGTCATCGGGGTGCACCTTCCTGGCCGCTGTGGAGTTGTCCCTCGTGACCCACAGCGTAGCCGCTGAGCGTCATAGCAATCCGATCCCATCGCAAGGCGCGAACACACCACTACGGCGGGTGCGGCATCAGGGCCCATTCGCGTCGCTGATCCCACAAAGGGGGTCTCGTGCCAGATCGCATAGATGACAAGCGACTGCTCGAGCTCATCGAGGAGTCCGAAGATCTCCAGGTCGACGCCATGAAGCAGGCTAAGGAGCCGCTCGACGGCATCGTCGAGTTGGGCCGGGAACGCCGGGCCAGCTCCGAATACCGGCACCTCGCACAAGAGACAGCCGCGCACCGGGCCGACATGGCCCGCAGGATCGGCATGGGTGGGCTGGCCACGGTAGGCGTGGGAGCTCTCCTCGCCGCATCGGCCGTCCCGGCGTTCGCTGCCGGAGACTCCGACATCAAGGCGCTGCAGACCGCAGCGTCGCTGGAGAACCTCGCGGTGTTCACGTACAAGACCGCTCTCACCCTGCCCTACATCGCCAACGGCAACGCCGTGGTGAAGGCCTTCGCCATGACCACGATGAAGCAGCACGCCGAGCACGGCGCGGCCTTCAACGCCAAGGTCAAGGAGCTCGGTGGCAAGGAGCAGACCAAGACCAACCCGAAGTACACGCCCATCGTCAGCAGCATGGTTCCCAAGCTGAAGGCGGGTGGGCCGGCCGACGTGGTTGCCCTGGCGATCACGCTGGAGGACGTTGCGACGTCGACGTACGTCAAGAACATCCAGGACGTGACCGACTCTCAGATCAAGCTGCTCTTCGGCACCATCGCCGGGGTCGAGTCGCAGCACCTCGCGACGCTGCAAGCAGTGCAGGCGCTGATCAAGGCGAACCTCGTTTCACAGATCAAGTTGCCGCCGGACGCTGACAAGCTGCCGGCCGCTACCGCCATGGCCTCCATCCCGGAGACATTCAAGAAGACCGACCTGGCGAGCCCGCCGGAAGAAGGGGCTGTCGCATGACGGACAAGAATGAAATTCAGATCAGCGAGGCGCAACTGCGCTCGATGACCGATGACATGAACGAAATGCATCGGGCAACGTTCCCCCAGCTCAAAGAGGCGCTCGCCGACTTCGGCGCGAGTCTCCGCACCAAGGCACCGTCCAGCAGGCGCACGTTCCTGATGGGCAGTGGCGTCGCGCTCGGCGGTCTGGCACTGGCAGCATGCAGCAACACCAAGTCGAGTGGCAGTGCCGGCGCGGCGAGCCCGTCCGCGACAGCCACGGCAGGCAAGGACAACGCTGCACTGGCCACCAACGCCAGCCTCGAGAACCTCGCCGTGTTCGCCTACGACTCCGCCCTCAAGGCGGCGCCGTCAGGCAAGTTCGGCAAGGTGCCGGCCGCAGTCGCGGGCTTCGCCACCAACGCGATGAAGCAGCACGCCGAGCACGCGCAGGCGTTCAACGCTGCGCTCACCAACGCCGGGGGCAAGGCGTTCACCGCCCCCAACCCGGCATTGGCGGCAACGGTCACGGCAGAGTTCGGCAAGCTCAAGGACGTCGCCGGCCTGGCGAAGTTGGCCCTGCTGCTCGAGAACACCGCAGGGCAGACCTACACCAAGCAGATGGGCACGCTCAGCAGCCCTGAAGCGCTGGCCGCAGTCGCGACCATCGCGCCCGTCGAGCAGCAGCACGCGGCGATCCTGAGCTTCGTGTTGGGGATGTACCCCGTCCCCGAGACGTTCGTCAAGCTCGACCTGGCCCGTCCGGACACCGATGCCGGCGTCAAGTAACCGACGTCGGGTGCGGCGTCTCGTCGCAATCGCTCTCGTCGCTGGAGTAGCCCTGGCCGGCTGCTCCAGCGGCGGCAGCAAGAGTGCTGCAGCGGGTCCTGCGAAGTCCACCAACATGATCACGATCAAGAACTTCAGGTTCACCCCTGCAGTTGTCACGGTCAAGGCCGGGACCGTGGTCACGTGGACCAATCAGGACAGCGTTGAGCACTCGGCAACCAGCGATGACAAGACGTTCGACTCGAAGACGTTCGGCAAGGGCAAGTCGTACTCGTACACCTTCACCAAGGCCGGCACGTACGGCTATCACTGCACACCGCACCAGTACATGACGGGCAAGGTCATCGTCACCGCCTGACCCGCCCACTCGTGGCAGGCGTCCCCTGAAACACGGGGGCGCCTGTCATTCTTTCTGCCACGAAAATTGGCACGAAAACTGGCAGGCTGCCCGCTCGCCGGCACTCAACTCGCTGCGCTCCTCGCTTCGCTCGATGCTCGCTCGCCTAGGCTCTGGGGTGTGCCGCTCACCCGCCGGAAACTGCTCATGTTGTTCGGCGGCATCCTGGTCGGCGTACCCGCGGGATGCACACTCGGTGGCGGCGACGCCAAGCCCAGCACGAACGCGTCACCGGCCGCACCGGATCCGCTCATCGGGCTGCTGGGCGCCGAGCACGCGATGCTCGCGTTGTACGACTCCGTCCTCGCGCGCTATCCGCAACTGGCCCGGCAACTCGGGCCGGTACGCGCCGACCACGCCGCCCACGTGGAAGCGCTCCGAGCGGCGGCTGGGTTGGCTTCGCCGAACCCGTCGGCTCAACCCAGCATCACGCCGAGACCGGTCGTCGCGCCACCGAGCGCCGCCGCCGGGATCGCCAAGTTGCGCGCGGCCGAGACCGCCGCGGCGGGGCGGCTCTCGCGCGCGTGCCTCATCGCGCCGGTCGACAGGGCTCCGCTGCTGGGCAGCATCGCCGCCTGCGAATCGGCGCATCTGGTGCTGGTGCGATGAGCGGAGCGACCGAAGCACTGCAACTCGCGCTGGCGGCCGAGCACGCGACGATCTGGGGCTACGGCATCGTGGGGGCGCTGGTGCCGCCGGCCGAGCAACCGCTTGCTAGGGCAGCCGACGTGGCGCACCGAGCACGCCGTGACCGGCTCACCATGGCGCTCGCAGCGCGGACGCCATCGCCGACACCCGCCGCCCCGTCGTACGAACTGCCGTTCGCGGTCACGGATGCCGCGTCGGCCCACCGGCTCGCCGTACATCTCGAGGAACGGCTGGCCGCAGTGTGGCGAGCGGCGCTGGGTTCGGTCACGGACCTGCCCGACCGGCAGCTCGCCATGTCGGCGCTCGTCGACGCGGCGACCCGTGCCGTCCAGTGGCGCCAGCGGGTGCCGGGTGCGGCGGTCACGGTGGCTTTCCCTGGCGTCTAGGGGCGGGATTCACCGGCGTCGGCGCCCACGGGGAGCCGGCCGACCACGTCGACGAAGCCGGTCTGCGGCAGACCGGCAATCTGCTGGCGGACATCGGTGCCAGTGAAGGTCAAGTCGGCGGTGTCCATGACGACGCCGGCGGCGATCTGGCGGGCGATCGGGCCTGCGACCGGCCGGAGCAGCACCGAGGCCAGGCGCATCAGCGGCAGCGGAACGTGTGAGATCCGCGGGGTGTCTCTGCGCCGGGCTGCGAACAGCGCCACCACGTCGTTCATCGTCAGATCCTGCGGTCCGGCGATGTCGAGAGTGGTCCCGCGCAGGCCGGTGTCGGCGCTCACGAGGTCGACCAGCTTCGCCACATCATGCATGCTCACGAAGTTGATGGCGTTGTTCCCCCGCCCGAACACCCGGGTGCGCCCGGTCTGCAGCAGCGGGGCGCCGACGATCTGGGCCCACGTCTCCATGAACGCCGTCGGGCGGATGATCGTCCACGCCATGGCGCTGGCACGCACCGCTTGCTCGGCGGCGTACTTCGCCCGGGCAAGATCCATCCACGCCGACATCGCGGCGCCGTACATCGAGATGAGCACGAAGTGCTTCACGCCACTGGCCTGCGCAGCGCGCACCAGGTTGGCATTGCCTGTCGCGTCGACTGCTGACGGCGAGGAAGCGTCCCGGCCGGCAAAGCCCTGGACGGCCGAGATCACCAGGTCGATGCCGGCAGTCGCAGATGTCAGGGATCCGGCATCGCGGACGTCGCCCTGGGCGACCTCGACGTCACCGGCGAAACCGGCTGACGCAGGAGTCTGCCTGGTGAGCACGCGCACCTGCTCGCCGCGGGCCAACAGCAGACCGACGACCTCACGCCCCAGACTGCCGGTGCCCCCGGCAACGAGGATCACCGGGCACCGACCCGCGCGCGGATGGTGCCGCTGTTGTCACTGCCATCGTCGATGACCGGCTCCATGAAGAAGCGGACCCAGCTGAAACCCCGCTCGGATATCCCCTGGATGGTCACCCCGCGCATCAGCATCGGCGCGCCTTCGGGGCGGGAGCCGGATTACTCCCACTCCGACCACACCTCGTCGTCCAGTTGCGACCAGCGCACGAGCTCGGCGCTGAGATCAGGCAGCCCGGCGAACAGCTGCGTCCAGTTGGCGCGCACCTGCTCATTGCCGACGAAAGACCTCGACGGGTGGGCGGGCTGCTCGCTGCGTACGTCGGGAGCAAAGCAGTCGACGATGCCCTCGAGGTCGCGTCCGTTGATCGCATTCCGCAACCGTTCCAACAGCTCTGGCACGTTCGTGTCGCCCATGGCAGGAACCCCGGATCTGTTAGACTCAAAGAGTGGTGAATAGACTTTGAGTCTGACTAATTCTGGGGGCCCTGTCAAGCGCCCCTACCAATCGACGCTCCGGCAGGCACAGGCAGCGACCACTCGCCAGTCCGTCATCGCTGCTGCCGGGCGGCGGTTCGCAGAGCACGGCTACGGCGCGACCTCGATCGAGGACATCGCCGCCGAGGCCGGCGTCAGCCGGGCCACCGTGTTCACGGCGGTCGGCGGCAAGACCGCCCTGATCAAGGCGGCCTACGACGTCGCGATCGTGGGCGACGACAAGGCGATCTCGCTCCCCGACAGAGAGTCGTCGAAGATCGTGCGCGCCGAACCGGATCCCCGCCGCTACCTCACCGGTTACGCCGGGATCGTCACCGGCATCGGAGGCCGCGTCGGGCGCATCTACGAAGCGCTCCGCGGAGCGGCGAGCACCGACCTGGACGTACGCGCGCTGTGGCAGGAGATCCAGGACGGCCGGCGGGTCGGGGGCCGCAACGTGGTGGGCGACGTGCTGGGCAAGGGCGGCCTGCGCCACGGACTCGATCCGGTCGCCGCCGCAGACATCGTGTGGGTGCTCAACGATCCGGGGATGTATCACCAGTTCGTCCACCAGCGCGGGTGGACGCCTGACTACTACCAAGCGTGGCTGGCCGAGACCCTCATCGCCCAGTTGCTCCCCCGCGCCTGACCGGGGCGCTCAGGTGACGTAGATCTTGATCAGCGGCTTGTCCTCGATCTTGAGCCAACGAAGCAGCCAGATCATGTCGGCCCGCGAGACCGCCACACACCCGGCGGTGGGCCGGCCGTTGGTGATGTGCAGGAAGAACGCCGAGCCGGCCCCCTTGACGACCGGCCAGCGGTTGTAGTTGATCACCACGAGGTGGTCATAGACGGCTCCGGCGGACATCAACCGCTCGCCCTTGCTGATGTCGAAGTGGCAGTAGACCGTGCCGCCGCAGCGATAGTGCGTGTTGTAGTAACCGGAATTGACGTCACTGACCCACCAGTCGGACCAGTCCAGCACCTTGTACGGGATGTTGGTTCCCGGGTTGGCAAGGCGGCCGTAGGCCTCGCTCAGGCTGAAAGTGCCCGCCGGCGTCACCGATTTGTATTCGCTGGCCTTGCCGATCCCCTGCGAACCAACGTGGGCATAGATCGCCGGGTGCATCAACTTGTACGGGCCGCCGGCGGCCGGCCGCTCGATCGCTTCCAAGGTGGCGGTCGTCGAAGTGCTCGTCAGGCCTCTGACGGTGATCATCTGGATCGGATTGACAGCAGCGTCGGCAACCGGCGCCGACCTGAATCCCTGCGGCGCCACCAACGCAGCCACCAACACGGAGCCGACGAAGAAAGCCGCGCGAGCCCTCACCAGTCTCCCCCGTTCGTCAGACATCAGCATTCAGTGTGCGCCACGAACGGCGGTTCAGACCCAGGATCTGACCAGCGGCAGCAGATCCGCCAGGCGCTGAATCGTCGCATCCGGCTCGGCATCGTGTTCGGGCACGGCACTGTGCGGCACGTAGACCGCACGCATTCCGACTGCCTTGGCCCCGCTGACGTCGTCGAAGAGTCGGTCACCGACGAACACGACAGCCTGCGGATCGGTCACCCCCACCGCCGTCATGGCCGCCCGGAACGCCTCGGGATGCGGTTTGGTGTAGGCGATCTCACTGGAGTAGACCGCACCGTCGATCAGCGCGAGCACACCGTCGCGCTCGAAGACCGCCTCGTGATGGGCACGCGACCACATGGTGTTCGACAGCACCCCAACCCGGATCCCGAGGTCGCGCAACGACGTCAACAACGCAGGTGCGTCCGGGTCGATCTGCGTGTGCGGGGCCCATGCGTCGATGTAGGCACGGATCGCCACCTCGTGGCGATCCCCCGATGGCTCGACTCCCGCCGCGCGCATCAGGTCGTCGAGGGTGCCGCTGCGCTGGTGCTGCTCGGCCCGCCGCCAGGCCAGCATCTCTTGTTCGTGCAGCGCATGCGCGAGTGGCTCGGCCCGCGCTGGGTCGTAGGCCTGCGCGTAAACGCGCCATTGGGCGACCAGGTCGACCGCGTGCCATGGCGTGAGCGTGCCACCCCAGTCGAACAGGACGGCCTCGATGCCAGTCATGCCGAGAGCAGGGCGGAGAGACGACCGACGACATCTCCGAGCGCCACGTCCTCGCGCTCACCGGTGCGCCGGTCACGTACCTCGACGTAGCCCTCGTCGAGGCGGCGGCCGACGACGACGATGGTGGGGATGCCGACGATCTCGGCGTCGCCGAACTTCACCCCGGGTGACACCGACGGCCGGTCGTCGACCAGCACCCGCAGGCCGACCGCCTCGAGTTCGCCGGCAAGTCGTAGCGCTGCGGGGACCTGATCGCCCTTGCCGGTGCCGACCACGTGGACGTCGGCCGGCGCCACCTCACGCGGCCAGCACAGGCCCTTGTCGTCCAGCGTCTGCTCAGCGATGGCCGCGACCGCCCGCGAGACGCCCACGCCGTACGAACCCATCGTCACCCTGATCTGCTTGCCGTCCGGGCCGAGCGCGTCGAGTCCGAAGGCGTCGGCGAACTTGCGGCCGAGTTGGAAGATGTGCCCGATCTCGATGCCGCGGGCGATCACCAGCGCGCTGCCGCAGCGGGCGCAGCGGTCGCCGTCGCGGATCTCGACCGCTCCGATCTCCCCGTCCGGATCGAAGTCGCGGCCGCGGACGACGAAGGCTGCGTGCTTGCCCTCCTCGTTGGCTCCGGTCACCCAAGCACTCCCGGGCACCACCAAGGGATCGACGAGATAGCGCACGCCGTACTCCCGCAGATCCTGCGGGCCGATGTAGCCCTTGACCAGCAGCGGCTGCCGGGCCAGATCGGCAGGCTCGGCCTGAGCCACCTCGACGGGTTCGAGTTGACCGGCCAGGCGCTTGAGATCGATCTCGCGGTCGCCGGGGACACCGACGACGAGCAACTCCCAGTCCTTGTGCCCGGGCTGGCGGGTCCGGAGCACGACGTTCTTGAGCGTGTCCGCGGCGGTGAACTCGCGGCCGAGGTCTTGCTGGTTGAGCACCGCGACCAGCGTGGCGATCGTGGGAGTGTCCGGCGTGTCGAGGACCCGCTGCACCGGCTGCCCGGTCGGATCCTGCTTGGCCGGGACAGCGATCTCGACAGCCTCGGTGTTGGCGGCGTAGTCACAGTTCGTGCACTGCACGAACGTGTCCTCCCCGTGCGGCGTCGGGGCGAGGAACTCCTCCGAAGACGACCCGCCCATCGCACCGGAAACGGCGTAGACGATGCGGTAGGTGAACCCGAGCCGATCGAAAATGCGGATGTAGGCCTCGCGGTGCAGGTCGTAGGACGCCTGCAATCCCTCGTCGCTGAGGTCGAAGGAGTAGGAGTCCTTCATCACGAACTCCCGGCCACGCAGGATGCCTGCGCGCGGCCGCGCCTCGTCGCGGTACTTGGTCTGGATCTGGTACAGGATCACCGGGAAGTCTTTGTACGAGGAGTACTCCCCCTTGACCAGCAGCGTGAACAACTCCTCGTGGGTCGGCGCGAGCAGATAGTCAGCGCCCTTGCGGTCCTTGAGCCGGAAGAGCCCATCGCCGTAATCCGCCCAGCGGCCACTGACCTCGAAGATCTCGCGGGGGATCAGCGCCGGGAAGTTCACCTCCTGACCCCCCATCCGGTCCATCTCCTCGCGGACGACCCGCTCCACGTTGCGCATGACCAGATAGCCCAGCGGCAGCCAGGAGTACATGCCCGGAGCCACCCGGCGGACGTACCCGGCGCGCAGCAGCAGGCGATGACTAGGCACCTCAGCCTCGACCGGGTCCTCACGTTTGGTACGCAGGAACAGCGTGGACATCCGCAGCAGCACGTAGCTCTCCTCAAAGGTGGTCGGGTCGGCCTGCGGCGACCCTCAGCAAAGGCTAGCGGGCATGGTCGGGAGAGGAACTTGTGATTAATCTCGGTCGCATCAGCCTGTGGCCGAGAGGGGACCGAGATGTCCATTGACCCAAGCACTACCGCAGTCGTCCTCATCGAGTACCAAAACGATTTCACCTCCGAGGGCGGCGTGCTCCACCCGGCCGTCAGCGAGGTCATGGACAAGACCGGCATGCTCGCCAACAGCAAGCGCGTGGCCGAGACGGCCCGGGCCGCCGGCGCCACCGTGATGCACGCGCCCATCACGTTCGCCGAGGGCTACAACGAGTTGAGCTCGCATCCGTACGGCATCCTGAAGGGCGTCGTCGACGGCAAGGCGTTCGTCAAGGACTCCTGGGGCGCGGCGATCGTCGACGACCTCACTCCGCAGGATGGCGACATCCTGATCGAGGGCAAGCGCGGCCTCGACACCTTCGCCAGTACCAACCTCGACTTCATCCTGCGCAGCAAGGGAATCACCACGCTCGTGCTGGGCGGGTTCCTGACCAACTGCTGCGTCGAGTCGACCATGCGCAGTGGCTACGAGAACGGCTACCAAGTCATCACCCTGAGCGACTGCGTGGCGGCGACCTCGCCCGAGGAGCACGACAACGCGCTGCGCTACGACTACCCGATGTTCTCCCGGCCGATGACCTCGGCGGAGTTCATCGAGGCCATGTCGGGTGGTTCAGCCGAGTCCGAATAGCTCATCGGCCCGCTCGGTGCGGCGGCGCCGGAGGGCGGCGACGTTGGTACGCGTGGCGCACCGGGTGCTGCAGAAGCGGCGGGAGTTGTTCGCGGACGTGTCCAGGTAGGCCGCGTTGCAGCCGTCGGCGTCGCAGCGCCCGAACCTGGTCGGCCCGGACTCGCTGATCAGGATCGCGAGCCCCAGCAGTGCCTCGCTGACCAGCGTCTCGGCCACCGACGCGTTGTCGTCGTTGACGTGCAGGTGCCAACTGCCCTCGTCGTGCCCGGACACGCGCGGGGAGATCGGGTGCGCGCTGAGCAGATCGTTGAGCAGGGCGACGACCCCCGGGCCGTCTCCTGCCGCCGATGCGTCGACCAGCGCGCCCAACCGGCTCTGGGCCGCTCGCAACGGGCCCAGATCCTTGGCTCCCACCCGCTCGGCCAGCCACGGCCTGCTCTCGAGCATCGCCCGAAGGCTGTCGAGGTCCTCGAGTTCGGCGTTGACCAGCACAGCGGCGCCTTGGGCGTAACTGGTGAAGTCCACTTGTGCAGCTTACCGCCGGTCGGCTACCGTAATGGGTTACTAGCGTATCTGACCATTACACATGAGCTCGTGGACGAGGAGATGCCTGATGGACTGGGAGTTCTGGCAGCAGAGCTGGGACGCACAACAGCAGGCCTACCTGCCCGACCGCGAGGAGCGCTTCGTCGCGATGCTCGACGCTGTCGAGTCGGCGTGTGGCGACGCACCGCGGGTGCTCGACCTGGCCGGCGGCACCGGCTCCATCACCCGCCGGTTGCTGGCCAGATCGCCGCGGGCCACATCGGTGC
>JBAVXU010000096.1:0-4759 GCA_049698415.1 Mycobacteriales bacterium | reverse complement strand
GTGGTGATCGGCGATGAGTTGCTGGGTGTAGTCCCGCCCCGGGAAGTCGCCGAAGGACAGGTGTGCGACGGCGTCCATGGCTCCCGGCGTCTGCACCGCCGACGAGGCCTCTGCCGCCGCCGCGTCCCAGGCACCCACCGGGTCGTCACCGAGCAGGTCGCCGTCGAGGCTGTCGCCGACATCCGCGATCGTGCGGCCGGCAAGCAGTGGCGCGGTCCACCGGGCTTCACCGACCAGATGTCCGACGAGATCTCTCACTGTCCACTCAGGACATGGCGTGATGGTGTCCCAATCCGCGGGACCGATCCGGTGAACCAGGTCGGTAAAGCGCGCACTGGCGCGCGCATGCAATTCCTGCTCGTTGTGTTGTGACATCACGCGATTACCCTCCAGTAATTCCTCGGTGGAATACATCCTGCACCTGGCGAGAAAAAGATTGTGGGTAGTTTTTTCTACGTGGTTCGCCCGCTGCTGTTGAGATTGCCCCGGTTAGCGCTCACGGTGTGTTAGGACACGGTTTCGGTGAGTCGCGCCGCGTCTTGCGGGGCACCCGATGAGGGGTACGCTTCCGCACGTCACTCGGCATCCGGTGCCATCTGGCTCCACCGATTGGCACTGCCTAATCACGGCGCCACAAGCGGCCGTGAGTCGGGGAACCGCAAGAACCACTGGGGTGAATCCTCACCAGGTGAGGTAGGGCGCATCTTCCCCGCCCGAACCCGTCAGCTAACCCGGCCGGCAGCGAGATGACGGAAGAGGAGCACAAAACACACCGTGACCATTGGTCTTCGGCGATTTCGCATTTCCAATCTCATCCGCACCTTCCTCGCCGCCGGCACGGCCGTCGCACTGACCTTGACCATGACAGGCAGCGCACTGGCTGACCCGGCCACATCGAACTCGAACCCGCAAAGGCAACTCGCCGCGCTGCAGCATCGCGTCGAGCAGGCGACCGAGCTCTACGACAGCGCACGCGAGGAGCTCAAGGCCAGCCAGGTCAGGGCAGCCGCCGTACTCAAGGCGATGGCGGCCCAGGAGAAAAAGGTGCAAGCCCTGCAGGTCCAGGTCAACGAACTTGCTGCCGCTGCCTACCGTGGCGGCAACCTCAGCGCCTTCAACTCACTCTTCTCAGCTGACGGCGCTCAGAACCTGCTGGACGAGCTCAGCACGCTCCAGAGCCTGTCGAAGTCCCAGCGCGCCCAGATCCGCGACCTGGCGGCTGCCCAGCGCCAACTGAACGCCCAGCGCAACGCGGTGGCGACGGAAATCTCGGTCCAGTCCAGGCGCGAGGCCACACTCAAGGCCAAGAAGTCCGCGATCGAGGCGGACCTACGCAAGGCGAAGTCGATCAGCGCAGCCGCGGCGAACATGGCCGAGCGCGCGAGCAGATCCGCGCCCAGGCGCAGCTATCAGGCCTTCCCGGTGCTCCCCGTCACTGGTTCAGGGCGAGGCGCCATCGCGCTCCGCTTCGCCTATGCCCAGATGGGCAAGCCGTACGGCTGGGGTGCGTCTGGTCCCGGGTCGTACGACTGCTCGGGACTGACGATGGCGTCATGGCGAGCCGCCGGTGTGTCGCTCCCGCACTCGTCGCGGATGCAGTCGCAGTCCTCGCCGCGGGTCTCGCGTTCGCAATTGCAGCCTGGTGACCTCGTGTTCTTCGGCTCACCGGTGAGCCACGTCGGCATCTTCGTCAGTGGCAACACGATCATCGGCGCCCCGACGTTCGGCGACGTAGTGCGCTACCAGAGCATCTCGAGCATGAGTTACGCCACGGCAACCCGCCCCGGCTAACCCAGCACCCAGCCCAGCCCAGCCCAGCCCAGCCCAGCTTCAACCTGATCATGGTGCGTGACGCGCGACTTAGTCTGCGTGTCCGCACCATGATCGTTTCGGGGCTGGGGGCGCGGGGTGGGGGCGTGGGGGTGGGGTCTGGCCGTATACCCTGGGGGGGTATATAGTGCTGGTCTTGAGAGGAGAGCGCCCATGGCCCGTCCTAGTTCAGCCGCCACTCCGAAACCCGATTCGCGCACGCTCACTGCGCTAGCCGTGTCGGCCACCGTTCACTGCCTGACGGGCTGCGCCATCGGTGAATTGCTGGGCGTGGTTTTGGGGTCATGGTGGGGTTGGTCCAACGGGGCGATGATCGTCCTTGCGATCGGGCTGGCCTTCTTCTTCGGTTACCTGCTCACCGTCACGCCGGTGCTTCGCAGCGGAATCGCTCTGCGTCAGGCCGTGGGGATCGCGCTCGCCGCGGACACCCTCTCGATCGCGACGATGGAGATCGTGGACAACGCGTTCCTGCTGCTCGTCCCGGGGGCGCTCGCCGCCGGCCTCACAGATGGGCTGTTCTGGGGAAGCCTCGCCGCATCACTGGCGATCGCATTCGTGGTGACCGTGCCCGTCAACCGGTGGCTGATCAGCCGCGGCAAGGGGCATGCGGTGGTGCACAGGTTCCACCATGCGGAGTAGGGTGCTGGGTACCCCTAGGGGGTATTAAGACCGAGGAGGCGTCATGACACAGCCACCGGGCTACCTTGACAGCAAGGACGCCTACCTCAAGCGGCTTCGCCGGATCGAGGGTCAGGTACGCGGTCTGCAGCGCATGGTCGAGTCCGACACGTACTGCATCGACGTGCTGACCCAGGTGTCGGCCACGACACGGGCCCTCGAGGCCGTCGCACTCGGCCTGCTCGATGAGCACCTGAGCCACTGCGTCGCCCAGGCGGTTGCAGAGGGCGGGGAGCAGGCGACCGCCAAGGTCAAAGAAGCGTCTGCCGCGATCAGCCGACTTGTGAGGAGCTAACGCATGCCCACGATGGAGTACCCCGTCACCGGACTGACCTGCGAGCACTGCGTCGCCGCGGTCCAGGAGGAGCTGACCGCGCTCGACGGCGTGACCTCGGTCGCGATCGACCTGGTGCCCGGTGGAACCTCGGCCGTCACGGTCACGGGCACCGCGCTTCCGGGCGACGATGACGTGTCCACCGCACTCGCCGAGGCAGGGGACTACCGCCTGGCGGCAACGGGATGACGACCACGGGCGGCAAGCTCACAACTGCCGGCGACACCCAGGTGGTCGATCTGGCCATCGGCGGAATGACGTGCGCCTCGTGCGCCGCCCGGGTCGAGAAGAAGCTCAACAAGCTCGACGGCGTCAACGCGACCGTCAACTACGCCACGGCGCGTGCGCACGTCAGCTATCCGGGAACGATGGAGCCACAAGCACTTATCGCGACGGTCGAGCGAACCGGCTACGCCGCAACACTGCCGACCCCGGAGACACCGGAGGACGACTCGGGCGGCGACCGCCGGTTGCGTGCGCGGCTGCTGCTGTCGATCGCGCTGACGATCCCGGTCGCGGCGCTGAGCATGATCCCCGCCGTGCAGTTCCCGGCCTGGCGCTGGGTGGCGCTCGCGTTGGCCGCCCCGGTCGTGACCTGGGGAGCGGCGCCGTTCCATCGTGCCGCCTGGACCAACGCTCGTCATGGCGCGTCCACAATGGACACGTTGATCTCGCTCGGCGTCACGGCGTCGTACCCCTGGTCGGTCTATGCGGTGCTCACCGGAAGCGCGGACACCTACGTCGAGGTGGCCGCGGCTCTCACGGTGTTCATCACGGCTGGCCGCTACGCCGAAAGCAGGGCCCGCCGGCGCTCGGGGGCGGCGCTTCGCGAACTGCTGAACCTCGGTGCCAAGGATGTGGCCGTTCTGCGTGACGGCCCCGACGGCGCGGGCGAGGTACGCGTCCCGATCGACGAGCTCTCGGTCGGCGACTCCTTCGTCGTGCGACCCGGTGAAAAGGTCGCCACGGACGGCACGGTCATCGAGGGCAACTCGGCGCTCGACGTGTCGCTGCTCACCGGCGAACCGGTGCCCGTCGAGGTCGGCCCCGGCGCCCACGTCGTCGGAGCATCGATGAACTCCGGCGGCCGGCTGCTGGTCCGGGCCACTCACGTGGGCCAGGACACCGCCCTGGCGCAGATCGCCCGGCTGGTCGAGCAGGCACAGAGTGGCAAGGCCGACGTGCAACGGCTGGCCGACCGCGTCTCCTCGGTCTTCGTACCCACGGTGATCGGGCTCTCGCTCGCGACCCTCGCCGGCTGGCTGCTGACCGGGCACAGCGCCCAGGCGGCGGTCACCGCTGCGGTCGCGGTCCTCATCATCGCCTGCCCCTGCGCACTCGGGCTGGCCACGCCGACGGCACTGATGGTGGGTACGGGTCGCGGTGCCCAGCTCGGGATCCTCATCCGCGGTCCGCAGGTCCTCGAATCAACCCGCACCGTCGACACGATCGTGCTCGACAAGACCGGTACCGTGACCACCGGCACGATGAGCGTGGTCGACCTGGTTGCCGCCGACGGCATCGATCGGGCCGAGTTGCTGCGGCTCGCCGGCGCTGTCGAGGATGCCTCCGAACACCCGATCGCCACCGCCGTCACGACGAAGGCACGAGCGGATTTCGCAGGCTCTCTGCCGCGGGTGACCGGCTTTGCCAGCACCGGCGGTCTCGGCGTACGAGGCACCGTCAACGGGCACGACGTGGTCGCCGGTCGTGAGGCGTGGGTACGCGAGCAATGCGACGCACCGCCGGCCGACGGGTTGGTGAGCGCTGCTTCGGCGGCGGGATCCGCGGGGCGGACCGTCGTGTGGGTTGCCTGGGGCGGCGCAGCGCGCGGCGTGATCGTCGTCGCCGACACGGTCAAGCCCAGCTCGGCCGAGGCGATCAGTCGTCTGCGCGGGCTCGGGCTGCGCCCGATCC
>JBAVXU010000095.1:0-5072 GCA_049698415.1 Mycobacteriales bacterium | reverse complement strand
ACGCGGCGGCTCTTGACCTCGAGGGTCGGCTTGACGTTGTCGAGCGCCCGCTTGAGGGTGATCACCGGGTCGCCGCCGGTCTTGTCGCGGCAGCCCTCGAGGGCGCCGTAGACGATGCGCTCGGCGGTCGATCGCTTGCCGGCACGCAACACCTTGTTGATCAGGCTGGTGACGAGCGGCGAGCCGTAGACCGGGTCGGTGACGACGGCGTGCTTGGGGGCCGGACCCTTGCGGGGCATCTAGCTCTTCTCCTTCTTCGCGCCGTAGCGGCTGCGAGCCTGCTTGCGGCCGCGCACACCCTGGGTGTCGAGCGAGCCGCGGATGATCTTGTAGCGGACACCCGGCAGGTCCTTCACACGACCGCCACGGACCAGCACGATCGAGTGCTCCTGCAGGTTGTGCCCGACGCCGGGGATGTAGGCGGTGACCTCGATCTGGCTGGTCAGCCGGACGCGCGCCACCTTGCGGAGCGCGGAGTTCGGCTTCTTGGGCGTCGTGGTGTAGACGCGCGTGCACACGCCGCGGCGCTGGGGGCTGCCCTTGAGCGCGGGCGTCTTGGTCTTCTCGATCTTGTCCGTGCGGCCCTTGCGGACCAGCTGCTGGATCGTGGGCACCGCGACTCCGTCGTGTTGTCGTTCTGTGGACTTCAGTGATTGGTACGGATCGTGCTAACTGCGTGGTATGACCGGGTTTCTCCGGCCCCCGCGGTCGGGTGTGTCGCCCCCGCGCGCGGGCCTGCTCGGCGAACCGAGTAGGGATGGAGGTTCGTGGAGCGCACGAGGCGCACACACGAGAGCCCGAGTGGCCCCGGGCACGATGACCAAGGGTACCGATCACGCTGTCTCAGGTCAAAAGCGGCCCCACCGGGGCGGACGAGCGCTAGTTGCCGGTGTATGTCTTGTCCGGCGACAGGGCGATGGCCAGCACGATTGCGATCAGGATCACGATGCTGAGACCCACGGTGATCCAGCTCGTGACGCGCCCGGCCGTGACCATTCCCAGCCCGGTCAGCCGGCCACCGGAGTTCTGGATCTCGCGCTTCGCAGATCCCGAGATCGACAGGGCCACGATCGCCGGGACGATGCCGAGGCCATAGACGCACAGCGTGACCAGCGACGCGATGCCCAGCACCATCGTGGCGATCGCCTTGCCGGCCGCACCCTGCCCGTAGCCGCCACCGGGGTAGGCAGGCGGGCCGTAGGACGGTGCACCGTAGGGCTGACCGTAGGGCTGACCGCCGTAGGGCTGACCGCCGTAGGGCTGGCCACCGTACGGCTGACCACCGTAGGGCTGAGCGCCGTAGGGCTGAGCGCCGTACGACTGGGTGGGCGGCGGAGGGTACTGCGGCTCGCCGTAGGGCTGCCCACCGCTCGGCGCGGCGTAGGGGTTGTACGGATCCCCCGCGGGGTAACCCGCCGGCGGTGGCGGGGAGGAGGGCTGCCCATGGCCCGCGAAGGGATCGGAGTAGGCCGGGGGCCCCGGGGCAGCTGGGGGGGAGCCAGGCGGCTGTGAGCCGGGCTGGTCAACGTAGGGCGGGTAGCTCGGCGGCGCATCCGCCGGTGGCGGGCCAGTGATCGGCGGCGTGTGCTCCGGTGGCTCGGTGCTCCATGGTGAGCCGCTGGAGGGCTCGGCTTGCGGCGGCTGCTCGCTGGGTGGCTCTGCGCTCGGCGGCGGTGCGGTCGGCTCGCCGGATTGCTTTTCCATGGAGATCTTGATCGTCTCGTCGGACTGATCGCCGGTCGGGCGGCCCCAGGGATCGGCAGCGGAGTCGAACGCGCCGCGGGTCGGATCCTCGGCGCCGGATTCGTCCGAGCGCTTTCCCGACTCGCTCATGACGTCATCCCTTCTCCTCGCTGGCAGACCTGTTGGCCGGCCAATCATGCCCGACCCCCGATCGCTACCCGAGTACGCCGTCCACAAAGACATCAAGGGCACCCGACCTGCGGGTGCCCCTGACGCTCTGACTGACTGCTAGCGGTCGCTGAACCTGCCGTAGTCGTACTCGTCGAGCGGCACGGCCTGCCCGCTGCCGTTGCCGAACGCGTAGTCCGGGTCGTCGTAGCCGGTCATGGAGTAGACCGCGGCGCGGGCCTCCTCGGTCGGCTCGACCCGGATGTTGCGGTAGCGGCTGATGCCGGTGCCGGCCGGGATGAGCTTGCCGATGATGACGTTCTCCTTGAGCCCGAGCAAAGAGTCGCTCTTGGCCTGGATCGCCGCATCGGTGAGCACCCGGGTGGTCTCCTGGAAGGAGGCCGCCGACAGCCACGACTCGGTGGCCAGTGATGCCTTGGTGATGCCCATCAGCACCGGCCGGCCCGATGCCGGCTCGCCGCCTTCGGCAACCACGCGGCGGTTCTCGGTCGCGAACAGCGCCCGCTCGACCAGCGCACCAGGCAGGAACTCCGTCGAGCCCGAGTCGATGATCGTCACCCGCTTGAGCATCTGGCGGATGATCACCTCGATGTGCTTGTCGTGGATCGACACACCCTGGCTGCGGTAGACCTCCTGCACCTCGCGTACGAGGTGTCGCTGCACCTCACGCGGGCCGAGGACATGCAGCACGTCGTGCGGGTCGATCGCACCGTCGGTGAGCTGCTGGCCCACCTCGACGTGACCGCCTTCGGCGATGCGCAGCCGGGCTCGACGGCTGATCTTCTCGTAGAGCACCGGCTCGCCACCGTCGTCCGGCGTGACGGTGATCTTGCGGCCCTTGTCGGTGTCCTCGATCGTGACCCGGCCGGCCACCTCGGAGATCGGCGCCTTGCCCTTGGGCACGCGGGCCTCGAACAACTCGACGACCCTGGGCAGGCCGTGCGTGATGTCCTCGCCCGCGACACCACCGGTGTGGAAGGTACGCATGGTCAGCTGGGTGCCGGGCTCGCCGATGGACTGCGCGGCGATGATGCCGACAGCCTCGCCCACATCGACGGTCTTGCCGGTGGCCAGCGACCTGCCGTAGCACGCGGCGCAGACGCCGACCCGCGAGTCACAGGTGAGCACCGAACGCAGGCGTACCTCGCTGATGCCGGCCGAGACCAGCGCCGCGATGAGAACGTCACCGAGGTCGCTGCCCGCGGGCACCACCAGCTTCTTGTCCGGACTGGTGACCTCCTTGGCCAGCGTGCGTGCATAGACGCTGGAGTCGGCATAGGCGCGTACGGCCAGGGTCCCGTCGGCCATCTGATCGGCGATGTGGAACACCTCGCCACGCTCTGTGCCGCAGTCCTCCTCGCGGATGATCACGTCCTGCGACACGTCGACCAGGCGCCTGGTGAGGTAGCCCGAGTCAGCGGTCCGCAGTGCGGTGTCGGCCAGTCCCTTGCGGGCGCCGTGAGTGGAGATGAAGTACTCCAGCACGGTCAGGCCCTCGCGGAAGTTGGTCTTGATCGGCCGCGGGATGATCTCGCCCTTGGGGTTGGCGACCAGCCCACGCATACCCGCGATCTGACGGATCTGCATCATGTTGCCGCGGGCGCCGGAGTTGACCATCATCCAGACCGGGTTGGTCGGCGGGAAGTTCGCCTCCATGGCGTCGGCGACCTCCTTGGTCGCCTTGGTCCAGATCTCGATGAGCTCCTGGCGGCGCTCCTCGTCGGTGATGACACCGCGTTGGTACTGCTTCTCGATCTTGTCGGCATCCTTTTCGTAGCCGTCGAGGATGTCCTGCTTGTTGGGCGGGGTGACGACATCGGAGATCGAGATCGTCACGCCGGCCCGGGTGGCCCAGTAGAAGCCGGCCGCCTTGAGTGCGTCGAGAGTCGCGGCGACCTGCACCTTGGGGTAGCGCTCGGCGAGGTCGTTGACGATCGAGGACAGCTGCGGCTTCGGGATCTCGTAGTTGACGAAGCGGTAGTCGACCGGGAGTGCCTCGTTGAACAGCACCCGGCCCAGCGTCGTCTCGACCAGCAACGGTGATCCCGGCGCCCAGCCCTCGGGTGCGGTCCATGGTGCGGAACCGCCGTTGTCGACTGCCGGCACCTCATCGAGGCGGACCTTGATCTTGGCCTGCAGGGACAGAGCGCCCATGTCGTAGGCCATCGTCGCCTCGGCCGGGGAGGAGAAGATCCGGCCTTCGCCCTTGTCGCCCTCGTGCAGCGCGGTCAGGGAATAGATGCCGAGCACCATGTCCTGCGTCGGTGAGGTGATCGGGCGGCCGGACGCCGGCGAGAGGATGTTGTTGCTCGACAGCATCAGGATCCGGGCCTCGGCCTGTGCCTCGGCCGACAGCGGCAGGTGCACCGCCATCTGGTCACCGTCGAAGTCGGCGTTGAACGCCGTGCAGACCAGCGGGTGGATCTGGATGGCCTTGCCCTCGACCAGCTGCGGCTCGAAGGCCTGGATGCCCAGCCGGTGCAACGTGGGCGCCCGGTTGAGCAGCACTGGGTGCTCGGTGATGACTTCCTCGAGCACGTCCCACACGACCGGGCGAGCACGCTCGACCATGCGCTTGGCCGACTTGATGTTCTGGGCGTGGTTGAGGTCGACCAGCCGCTTCATCACGAAGGGCTTGAACAGCTCAAGCGCCATCTGCTTGGGCAGGCCGCACTGGTGCAGCTTGAGCTGCGGGCCGACGACGATGACCGAACGGCCGGAGTAGTCGACGCGCTTTCCGAGCAGGTTCTGGCGGAACCGGCCCTGCTTGCCCTTGAGCATGTCCGAGAGCGACTTCAGCGGGCGGTTGCCCGGTCCGGTGACCGGACGGCCCCGGCGGCCGTTGTCGAACAGTGCGTCCACGGCCTCCTGGAGCATGCGCTTCTCGTTGTTGACGATGATCTCGGGAGCGCCCAGGTCGAGCAGCCTCTTGAGCCGGTTGTTGCGGTTGATCACCCGGCGGTAGAGGTCGTTGAGGTCGCTGGTCGCGACCCGACCACCGTCGAGCTGCACCATCGGGCGCAGGTCCGGCGGGATGACCGGCACACAGTCGAGCACCATGCCCAGCGGGGAGTTGGTGGTCGCCAGGAACGAGGCGACAACCTTGAGCCGCTTGAGCGCACGCAGCTTCTTCTGCCCCTTGCCGGAGCGAATTGTCTCGCGCAGTGACTCGGCCTCGGCGTCGAGGTCGAAGTTCTTGA
>JBAVXU010000094.1:0-4637 GCA_049698415.1 Mycobacteriales bacterium | reverse complement strand
GCCCACGACCCGGCCTACCTCGTCGACCCCGATCCCGCATCGGTCGACGCCCTGATGTCCGCCGCTCCCGGCACTCTGGCGATGCTCACCCTGGCCCCCGAACTCCCGGGTGCACTCGCCGCGATCGAGCGGTTGGTGCGCGCCGGCATCCTGGTCAGCATCGGGCACACCGATGCCACCGCCCAGCAGGTCGCGGCTGCGGCCGCGGCCGGAGCGCGGATGGTCACCCATCTGTTCAATGCCCAACGCGGCCTGCACCACCGCGAGCCCGGGGTCGTCGGTCAGGCGCTGACCGACCCGCGCCTCACCTCCGGTCTCATCGCCGACCTGCATCACGTCGTTGCACCGGCGATCCAGGTCGCCTTCGCCGCCGCACCCGGCCGGATCGCCCTGGTCACCGACGCCGTCGCGGCCGCCGGGATGTCGCCGGGCACGTACGACCTGGGCGGCCAGCAGGTGATCACCACCGAGAACGGCCCGCCCCGGCGATCCGACGGCACCATCGCCGGCTCCGGCCTGCGACTGGACACCGCGGTCGCCAACATCGTGAGCCTGGGACTCGACCTGTCCACCGCCGTCGATGCCGCCAGCCGGGTGCCCGCCAGCCTGATCGGCCTCTCCGATCTCGGCCGGATCGCCCCCGATGCGGTCGCCGACCTCGTCTGGCTCGGAGACGACCTGCGCTGCCGGGCGGTGTGGCAGGCCGGCGAGTTGGTCTACGGCGAGGTGCCATCGTGACGTCACAGATGCGCGCGGAGATCGATGAGCAGCCGGCCGTGCTGCGCCGCACCCTGGACGCGCTGTTGCCGCTCGTCGCGCCGTTGCGCACGCTGCTCGACGAGACCAGGCAGGTGCTGTTCATCGCCCGCGGGTCCTCCGACAACGCCGCGGTCTACGGCCGCTATCTCACCGAGGTTCGCGGTGGCCGGCTGGCCACGCTCGCCTCGCCCTCGGTCGCGACGGCCTACGAGCGGATGCTCGACCTCGACGGGGTGCTCGCCGTCGCCCTGTCGCAGTCGGGTCACACCGAGGAGATCGTCGACACGCTGGCCTGGGCGCGCGACTGCGGGGCTCGTACGGTCGCGGTGACCAACACCGCGGACTCGCCGCTGACCACGATCGCCGAGGTTTCGCTGGTGACCGAGGCGGGGGTCGAGCGCGCTGTCCCGGCGACCAAGACCTACACCAGCCAACTGGCAGCCCTGGCGGTTTTCGGCCTTGCCATGGGTGAGGACACCGACGGCTTCGGCGCACAGTTGCAGGCCATGCCCGACGTCGTCGCCGCGGTGCTCGGCTCGCCGGACGGCGTCGAGGACATGGCCGCCGCGCTGAGCACGGCGCACGCGGTCGTCGTCTCCGGCCGCGGCTATGCCTACTCCACCGCACTCGAGTTGGCCCTGAAGCTCAAGGAGACGTGCTACGTCAACGCCGCCGGGCTGTCGTACGCGGATCTGGTGCACGGCCCGATCGCCGTCTTCGACTCCCGCACCCCTGCGGTGCTGGTGTCCGCCGACCACGGGCCGATGGTGGAGCAACTTGCGCACCTGGCCGGTCGGGTGCGCTCGGCGGGCGCACCGGTGTACGGCATCGGTGGCGGCCCGGTGCTGCGAGCGGCTTGCACCTTGAGCCTGCCGGGAACGGTCGTACGTGAGGACCTCGCTCCGATCGCGCTGATCGTTCCCGGCCAGTTGCTGGTGGAGACGCTGGCCCGCAAGCTGGGCATCGACCCCGACCAGCCACGAGGGCTGAGCAAGGTGACACAGACATGAGCCCGCGAATGCTCGACCTCGACCGCGCGGGGCTGATCGCGCTCGACGGTCGCGCGCTCACCGCCGCCGTCGGCGAAGCCGAGGGACGCACGGTTCTTGCCGAGGTCATCCCGTCCCGCGGACCACTCGTCGACGGCGTCGACAACCTCGAAGTGGTTGCGGCCATGGGCGCCGACGTGCTCGTACTCAACTTCGTCGACGAGTTGCTGGTTGACGACGGCTGGCAGTTGCCGTGCCTGGGTCGGCTGGCGGACCTGAGTGCGCTCGCGGTGACAGTCGGCCGCCCGATCGGGGTCAACCTCGAACCCGGCGACGTCCCGCCAGCCCGGCAGGCGACGCCTCAGTCCGCCCGCCGGTTGGTCGACTCCGGCGCCGTCATGCTCGTCCTCACCGCCAATCCCGGCGCCGGCACCACGCTGGCCGATCTGGCGAGGGTGACCGAGACGGTGCGCGCCGCGGTCGGCAGCGGGCCGTCGATCTGGGCCGGCAAGATGCATCAGGCCGGCGTGACCGAGCCCATCACGCCGCGCGGCCTGGTCGCTCTCATCGACGCCGGTGCCGACGGTGCCCTGCTCCCACTGCCCGGCACGGTTCCTGGCGTGACCCGCGACGCCGCAGCGGGCATCTGCGCGACCGTCCACGAGGCGGGCGGACTGGTGATGGGCACGATCGGCACCAGCCAGGAGGGTGCACACCCGCGCACGCTGGCCGCCCTGGCCTTGATCGGCAAGGAGATCGGCGTCGATGTCCACCACCTCGGCGACGCCGGGCTGGCCGGGGCCACCGACCCCGAGTCCGTCTACGCGTATTCCGTGGCCGTCCGCGGCCGACGGCACACATGGCGCAGGATGGCTCTCGGTAACCGACACTGATCTCCCACCATGGTGGGCACGGCGAAGGGACGGCTGATGGCTGACAAGGCGGAGGCGATCGTCGCGGGGCTCGGCGGTGCGGGCAACATCGTCGAGATCGAACCCTGCATCACCCGGCTGCGCACCGAGGTACGCGATCCGGGCCTGGTCGACCAGAAGGCGCTGAAGGCGGCCGGCGCGCATGGCGTGATGCAGAGCGGCACGATCATCCAGGTGGTCGTGGGTCCAGAGGCGGACACCCTCGCCAGCGACATCGAGGACATCCTCGCGTGACATCGGTCGGGTCCCCGTTGCACGGCGAGGTGGTCGGCCTCGCCGGCGTACCCGACCCGGTCTTCGCCGAGGCGATGGTGGGGCCGGGTACGGCGATCGATCCTCGCCGCGAGCCCGGCGAGGCGGTCTCTCCGGTCACCGGCAAGCTGGTGAAGTTGCACCCGCACGCCTTCGTCGTCGTCGATGCCGACGGGCACGGTGTCCTCGTCCACTTGGGCATCGACACGGTTCAGATGAAGGGCGAAGGCTTCACCCTGCTGGCTGCCGAAGGCGACCAGGTGCAGGCCGGGCAGGCGCTGGTCCGCTGGGATCCCGCGGCTGTCGAGGCGTCCGGTCGCTCGCCCATCTCGCCCGTCGTCGCGCTCGACGCGTCTGCCGAGGCAGTGACCGATCTCGTCGAGACCGGGCCGGTCCGGCTCGGGGACCGGCTGTTCTCGTGGCAGTGACACCTGAGCCCGCGGCAGTCGTGTTCGACCTCGACGGCACGTTGGTTCTCTCGGAGGGCCGCAACCGGATCACCTGGTCGGCGTTCTTCGCGAGGTACGGCGTGGACGCCGACGCGGACCTGCTCGCCCGGGTCACCGGCCGGCGGGGGCGCGACTCGATCGCCGAGCTCGGCCATCTCTTCCCGGGCCGAACGATCGATCAGTTGAGCGCCGAGATCAACGAGGTCGAGGCGGAGCTCGACCTCCCGCCGATCGAGGCCGTCCCTGGTGCAGCGGCGCTGGTCCGGCGGATCGCCGACGCCGGCACGCCGCTGGCGGTGGTGACGTCGGCCGTACGCCCGTACACCGAGGCCGCGCTGGCGCGGCTGGACGTGCCCGGTCTCTTCCGCGTCATCGTGACCGCGGAGGACGTCAGAGCCGGCAAGCCCGATCCCGAGGGCTACCTGCTGGCCTGCACGCGGCTGGGCGTGGATCCCGCGCACGCTGTCGGCTTCGAGGACTCGCTGGCCGGGGTCGCAGCGGTCAAGGCGGCCGGCATGCGCTGCATCGCCGTCACGACGACCCACCCGGCAAGCGAACTGTCCGCCGCGGACGTTGTGGTGGCCGATCTCAATGACGTGGATTGGCCGCCGCAGCAGGCGGCCTGAGGAGGAGGCACGATGCCGGAACGTCAGGTGACCGCCGGGCCGGGGGTCGGGTTGCACGCCCGGCCAGCCGCGCTGTTCGTCAAGGCGGCCAGCAAGGCGGCCGCGGAGGTGAGCATCGCCAAGCCCGGGGCGGCGCCGGTCAGCGCCAAGAGCATCCTGGCGGTGCTCGGCCTGGACGTCCGCGGTGGGGACGAGGTGGTGCTCAGCGTCGAAGGCGACGGGGCAGCGGAGACCCTCGACGAGTTGGCCGCGATGATCGCCGCCGGCGACGGCGATGGCTGACCTGCACGGTCTCGGCGTCAGCCCCGGTCTGGTCAGCGGGCCGGTACGCCGGATGGGCGACCAGGTGCCCGAGCCCGCGGCCGATGCGGAGGCGGGCGACGCCGACGCCGAACTCGCATCGGCGACCGAGGCCCTCGAAGCGGTCGCGGCCGACCTCGAACTGCGCGGCGAACGGGCCGGCGGCGAGGCGCAGGAGGTGCTCGAGGCACAGGCCATGATGGCGCGCGATCCGGGACTGGCCGAGGCGCTGGCCGAGAAGATCCACAGTGGACTGTCTGCCGCGCGCGCCGTGTTCGAGGCGTTCGGGTCCTACCGTGAAGTGCTGGCCGGCGCGGGGGAGTACATGGC
>JBAVXU010000093.1:0-2812 GCA_049698415.1 Mycobacteriales bacterium | reverse complement strand
GTAGTAGGCCATCGGCAGGGCGACCAGCGCATCGACGACCGTCACGAGGGCTGCGACACCCAGTGAACGCAGGGCGATGGTGCGATAGACGCTCTCGGTGAGCAGCGCGGTGAAGTTGTCCAGAGTGGTCGTGCGCTCGACGGCACCGGTGAAACTGTTCGTCGTCCAGAAGGCCGCGATGAGCATGGCCGCCAACGAGCCGAGATAGGCCACGACCAGCCAGAACATCGGCAACGACAGCAGCGCGAGCAGCCGGACGAGGGCGTGCCGGTGCAACCACGCCGACACCGACCGCCCACGGATGGCGGTCGGTGCGGCGCCGGTGGCGGTGGCGGTCATGGGCCTCCCGGTTCGGCCGGACTCAGCCCTTGACCCCGGTCCACGCTCGGGTCCAGGCCGCGTAGTCCGTACAGACGTTGCCCCGGCCGTCGAGGCAGTGCTTGGTCGGCGTCGTCCAGTAGAAGATCTTGTCGGAGTAGGGCTTGTCGGCGGCGTGGTAGGTGTCACAGAAGGACTTGTCGACGGTGTTCTCGCACGCCTTGGACTGTGCCGGCGCCTCGCCGAACCACTCGGCCACCTGCGCGTTGATCTTGGGTGAGGTGATCCAGTCCATCCACTTGTACATGCAGTTCGGGTGCTTTGCCTTAGCGGCGACCATCCAGGTGTCCGACCATCCGGTGGATCCCTCCTCCGGAAGGAGCGTCTTGACCGTCGTCTTCTTGTCGGTCGTCACGAGGTTGGCGATCACCTGCCAGGTGGTGCCGACGACGCTGTTCCCACTCTCGATCGCCTGCACCGCCTTGGTGTAGTCGGCCCAGTACTCCCCGACGTTGGGTTGCTGCTGCTTGAGCAGCTTCACAGCCGCGTCGAGTTGCTTGCTGTCCAGCGCGTACGGGTTCTTGATGCCCAGGTCGGTCTGGTGCCGCATCAGGTACAACGCCGCGTCGGCGATGTAGATCGGCGAGTCGTAGGCGGTGACCTTTCCCTTGTACGGGGAGTTCGCGTCGAAGACGACCCCCCACGACGTCGGCGGCGTCGTGACCACCTTGGGGTTCCACATCAGCAGGTTGGCCCCCCAGCCGTGCGGGATGCCGTAGGCCTTGTCGTTCACCGAGTTCCAGGAGCGGTTCTTGAGGAAATCCTGGATCGTGGCGTAGTTGGGCACGAGGTTCGTGTTGACCGGGGCCACCAGTCCGCCGTAGATCATGCGGAGCGTGGCGTCACCCGAGGCTGAGACGCCGTCGTACTGCCCGGTCTTCATCAGCGCGACCATCTCGTCGGAGGTGTTGCCGATCTTCGAGTGCACGGTGCACCCGCTTGCCTTCTCGAACGGATGCACCCAGTCGACGGTCTTGTCGTTGGTGCCGTCCTCGGCGTAGCCCGCCCAGTTGACGAGGTTGAGTTCGCCCTCGCCGGCGCCCAGCGACTTTGCCATCGCCACGTTGGGCAACGCGGGGGCGCCTTGATTGGGCGACTTGCTGACGGTGGTACCCCCGCATGCGTTGGCGACGAGCAGCATCGACGCGAGGAGCGCCACCGAGCCTGCCCTGCGACTACGGCGTGTGTTCATCCGTGCTCCTTCCATGTGCGCCTCGACGTCTAGCCGAGCCGTCGTACTGCCCCGTCTTTCCAGGCGACGAGCACGCGGTCACCGCGCCGTGGACCGCCGGTCCGGCCGTCGGAATCGGCCGGTGCCGTCGCGATCCAGGTCGGCCCCGCGTCAAGGGTGAGTACGCGGCGCAGCAACGCGCCGGTGTAGACGACGTCGACTACGACGGCGCCCGCCGTGCGTTCGTCGGCTGCCGCCTGTTCCTGCTGCGACAGCACCCGGATGCGCTCCGGCCGCAACGCGCTGGCGCCGGGCGCGCCGAACAGCTGCTCGGCGAGCGGACCTTCGACCAGATTGGAGGTGCCGATGAAGTCGGCGACGAACGCCGTAGCCGGCCGGTCGTAGACATCCTCGGGCGTGCCCACTTGCTCGATCCGGCCGTCGCGAAAGACGGCGAGGCGATCCGACATCGTCAGCGCCTCGTCCTGGTCATGCGTGACGAACAGAAAGGTGATGCCGACCTCGCGCTGGAGTTCTTTGAGCTCGACTTGCATCTGCTCGCGCAGCTGCCGATCGAGGGCGCCGAGAGGTTCGTCCAGCAGGAGCACCTTGGGCCGGTTGACCAGCGCTCGGGCCAGCGCCACGCGCTGCCGCTGCCCGCCCGAGAGTTGCGACGGCCGCCGCCCTGCGTAGCCCTCGAGCCGCACAGTCTTGAGCGCATCGCGGACCCGGTCCTGGCGCCGGGAGCGTGGGACCCGCTTGACCATGAGGCCGTAGCCGACGTTCTGCTCCACGGACATGTGCGGGAACAGCGCGTAGTCCTGGAAGACCGTGTTGACCTCGCGGGCGAACGGCGCCAGGTCGGTGACGTCCCGGCCGCCGAGGTGCACGCGCCCGGAAGTCGGCCGTTCGAAACCGGCGATCATGCGCAGGCAAGTGGTCTTGCCCGACCCGCTCGGCCCCAGGAGGGCGAAGAACTCGCCCGCCGACACGCTCAGGCTGAGGTTGTCGACAGCCACGACGTCGGCGAACCTCTTGGTCACGCCATCGAGGCGAACATCCTCGGCACCCCCGCGCGGGGTCTCCGGTGGCTGTCGGCGGCTGGCCGCGCCAGCTCCCGGAAGCTCATCCTGCGGGACCTCAGGCACAGCGGGAGGGTAGCGCGCAGACGACGGATCGAGAAGGAGCGCGCAGGGCAAACGACGGAAACTGCTGTCACATGGCTATTGTCCGGGGCAAACCGTCACCCGCCGGCCCCTACTT
>JBAVXU010000092.1:0-7702 GCA_049698415.1 Mycobacteriales bacterium | reverse complement strand
CACGACGCCAGCCGGGAGCTCAAGCTCGGGCCGGGCGGGCTGCGCGACGTGGAGTTCGCGGTACAACTGCTGCAACTCGTGCACGGCCGGGCCGATGACTCGCTGCACAGCGGCACCACGCTGGTCGCCCTGAACGCGCTGGCCGCCGGTGTGTACGTCGGGCGCCAGGACGCGGCCACGTTGGAGGAGATGTACCGCTGGCTGCGTACGGTCGAGCACCGCCTGCAGCTGCAGCGTTTGCGGCGTACGCACCGGATCCCGGAGGACCCCACCGAACTGCGGTGGCTGGCCAGGTCCCTGAACTACCAGGCGACGCCCTCGCTGAGCCTGATCGAGGCGTTCGAGGCCGACCGTGCGCGGCATGCGCGCGAGGTGCGGCGGCTGCACGAGAAGCTGTTCTACCGCCCGCTGCTGCAGTCGGTGGCGCGGGTGCGCGGCGACGAGTTGCGGCTCGCGCCGGACGAGGCCGCGGCCCGGTTGGCGGTGCTCGGCTTCGCCGACCCGGTGGGGGCGATGCGGCACCTGGAGTCCCTGACGGCAGGAGTGTCCCGCTCGTCAGCCATCCAACGCGCCCTGCTGCCGGTGATGCTGGAGGCATTCGCCGACGCGGCCGACCCCGACGCCGGGCTGCTGGCCTACCGCAAGGTGTCCGAGGCGCTGGGGCGCACCCCGTGGTTCCTGCGCTTCCTCCGTGACGAGGGCACCGTCGCCGAACGGTTGGCACTGGTGCTCGGTTCGAGCAGGTACGTCGCCGACCTGCTCGTCCGCGCTCCACAGGCGCTGCGGATGCTGGCCTCCGACGAGGAGCTCCGGCCGCGCAGCCGGGAGTTCCTGGAGGGTTCTCTGCTCGCCGCCGCTCGGCGCAGCAAGGATGCCGAAGCCGCCGTCGTCACCGCGCGGGGACTGCGCCGCAACGAGTTGCTGCGGATCGCATGTGCCGACGTGCTCGGCCTGCTCGACGTCGACGCGGCCGGGGATGCGCTCTCCGCCGTCAGTGACGCCATGCTGACCGCCGCGCTCGACACCGCGGTCGCCGAAGTCGCCGAGCGTCGCGGGTCGGCGCTACCGATGCGGATGTCGATCATCGCGATGGGCCGCCTCGGTGGCTGCGAGGTCGGCTACAGCTCCGACGCCGACGTGCTGTTCGTCTTCGACCTGCTCGACGGCGCCGACGAACGGGAGGCCACTACCGCCGCGCACGATGTGGCCGAAGAGGTGCGGCGGCTGCTGTCCGTACCCGCCTCCGACCCACCGCTGGGAGTCGACGCGGGTCTGCGCCCCGAGGGGCGGCAAGGCCCGCTCGTACGCACCCTCGGCTCGTACGCCGCGTACTACCAGCGCTGGTCGTCGGTATGGGAGGCCCAGGCACTGCTACGGGCCAGACCCGCCGCCGGAGACCCCGGCCTCGGCGAGCAGTTCATGTCCATGGTCGACGCGTACCGCTACCCCGACGGCGGCCTGGCCGCCAAGGACATCACCGAGATCCGCCGCATCAAGGCCCGGGTCGACAGCGAGCGGCTGCCTCGTGGCGCCGACCCGGCGACCCACCTGAAGCTCGGCCGGGGCGGTCTGGCCGACGTCGAGTGGACCGTCCAGTTATTGCAGTTGATGCACGCTCGCGAGCACCCCGCTCTGCGCACACCGCGCACACTCGAGGCGCTGGGTGCGGCCGAGCGGGCAGGGCTGGTCACCGCTGACGATTCCGCCTCCCTGGCCGCCGCTTGGCGGCTGGCCTCGCGGGTGCGCAACGCCATCTTGTTGGTGCGCGGCCGGCCGGCCGATTCGTTACCACGTCGTGGCCGTGAGCTGACTGGCGTCGCCCGGCTGGTCGGATACCCTGCCGGGGAGGACCCCGGGGGGTTCGTGGAGTCCTATCTGCGCACGATGCGACGTTCGCGCGCCGCGGTCGAGAGGGTTTTCTACGCGTGACCGGGGCAGGCTGACGAGCGTGTTGCAGCGGATGCCGACCACCTACCCGCGCTCTGTCGTGATATCCGGCGCGGTGTCGCTGGTGCTGACGGTCGGCTTCCTGTTCCTGCCCCTTGCCGGCACCGATCTGGCCGCCCAGGTCGCCCGCGGTCATTTCACCCAGGAGTACGGCCTCAAGCCGGTCGACTTCCGGTGGTACGGCGGCATCTTCCCGTTCGGCTACAGCCTGCTCACCGGCCCGCTCAACGCCCTCATCGGGTCTCGCGGCGTCGGTGCAGTGGCGTCCGTGATCGGCGCTGTGGCGTTCGCCTTCCTGCTGGTCCGCACCAAGGTGCGCCGGCCTTTGCTCGGCGGGGTGCTCGGGGCCGTCTGCCTGGTGTTCAACCTGATCAGCGGGCGGACGACCTTCGCCCTCGGTCTGGCGTTCGGGCTGGTCGCCCTGTGCATCGTGACCCTCGAGGAAGTCGACGTACGCCTGCGTACCACGCTCATCGTGCTGGCGAGCGCCCTCGCCACGGCGGCGAGTCCGGTTGCCGGGCTGTTCACCGGGCTGGCGGGCGGCGCGCTGCTGCTCACCGGTCGCCGGCGCGACGGCCTGGCGCTGGGCATCGGGGCGGCCGTGCCCATGGTTGTCGTCACCGCGCTGTTCCGCGACGGTGGGATACAGCCGTTCGACGCCGACTCGGCCAAGCTGGTGATCGCGTTGTCGATCGCCGTGATCTTCCTCGTACCCGCGCAGTACCGCGCGCTGCGGGCCGGCGCCATGCTCTCGGCCCTCGGGCTGTTCGCGGCCTACCTGATCCCGACACCGATCGGGTTCAATGCCGCCCGGCTGGCGCTGCTCTTCAGCATCCCGGTGGTCGCTGCCACCGCCAACCTCCCCTGGCCGCGGCTGCTCGTGGCGCTCGTGCTCATCAGCTGGTGGCAGCCGCCGCTCGTCGTGGGTGACCTCAGCGGGGCCGGGCATCCCAGCGCACACCGTGCGTTCCACCAGCCGCTGATCGACCAGCTGCGCGCCCGCGGCCCGGTCGGCCGGGTCGAGGTGGTGCCACTGCGGGACCACTGGGAGTCGACGTTCGTCGCCGACGCGGTGCCGGTCGCCCGTGGTTGGGAGCGTCAGGTCGATGTCGGCCGCAACCCGCTCTTCTACGGGGTGGGCCAGGAGGACACGCTCACCTCCCCGCAGTACCTCGGTTGGCTCTATGACAACGCGGTCGCCTACGTCGCTGTGCCGATCGGCACATCGCTGGACAGGTGGGGCTCGCAAGAGGCCGCGCTGATCGCCGCCGGTCTGCCCTACCTCCAGCTGGTGTGGGGCAACGACAACTGGCAGCTCTACAAGGTCAACGGTCCGCAGCCGCTGGTGAGCGCACCGGCCAAGCTGGCTCGATCCGACGCCACCGGCGTGACCTTCGACATGGACCGCCCCGGCACGGTCGTCATCCGGGTGCAGTGGTCGCGCTGGCTGACCTTGAGCGGCCCGCGCGGCTGCCTCACGCCGGGGGGCAAGTGGACGGTCGTCCGCATCGACTCGCCGGGTACGTACCGGTTGAGCAGCGGCTGGCACCTCGCCCAGCCGCGGCGGTGCTGACCCGGGCGTTCTGCTCGAATCCCCCACACCACTGCGGGCAAATACGGAAAAGTCGCCCCGAGAGCTTCAGTTTCACCGGTGACGGCCGAAGAGGTCATGGTGACAGAGGAGCCTGCGGGCGATCGTTGGCGCGCGCGGCCAGTCCTTGCCGGCTCCTTGCGTGTCCTGATCGTCGCGATCCCGTTGGCGTTGGGCTACCTGGCGACGGTCGTCTGTCTGCATCTACTGCAGCGCCAGGTCGCCGAAAACCGCTGGTGGTTGCTCGTTGTCATCGCGTCGAGCGTGCTGACCTGCGTCGGTGTGGAGCGGTTGACCCGGCGGCTGATGCCGCTCGCGGCCCTGTGGAAGCTCAGCATGCTGTTCCCGGATCGTGCCCCGACCCGGTTCAAGATCGCCCGGCAGGCGTTCTCGGTGAAAGCCCTGGCGCAGAAGGCGGCCGCCGATCCGACGCCGGATGCATCGACCTCTGCCGAGCAGGGCCTCGCCTTGATCACCGCGCTGACCGCGCATGATCGGCGTACCCGTGGCCACAGTGAGCGGGTCCGGCTGTTCACCGAACTGCTCGCGGAGGAACTGCGCCTGCCGACCGAAGCACGCGACAAGCTCCGCTGGGCCTCCCTGCTGCACGACATCGGCAAGTTGCAGGTTGCCGTCGACATCCTCAACAAGTCCTCCAAGCTGAACAGCACCGAGTGGAGCGTGGTGGCCGAACACCCGGTCACCGGCGAGAAGCTGTTGGGTCCGCTGTTGGCCTGGCTGGGGGAGTGGGGAGGTGCCGTCCGCCAGCATCACGAGAAGTACGACGGCACCGGATATCCCGATCGCCGCGCGGGCACCGACATCTGCCGAGGCGCCCGGATCGTGTCCATCGCCGACTCGTTCGAGGTGATGACCGCGCACCGCGCGTACAAGAAGCCGATGGCGACGGTCGCCGCACGAGCGGAACTGGCCCGGTGTTCGGGCAAGCAGTTCGATCCCACGTACGTGCGCGCCTTCCTCGCCATCTCGCTTCCCCGGCTGCTGTGGGCCATGGGGCCGGCGTCCTTGCTCATGAACCTGCCGATGCTGCGCACGTTGGCCGACACGGCCAACAAGGGCGCGCTGGCCACGTCTCAGGGCGGCGTACTCGCGGCATCGACCGTCGCGGTGATCAGCGGTGTCGCAGGCGCGGCGGTGGGCAACGCCCCGGCTCCCGTGATCCGGCCGCCGCACCTTGTGGCGGCCCCGCGAACCATCGCCCCGCTCCCGGTCGGACCGAAGATCCCGCGGCCGAGTCCCCGTGCGACCGGACGACCCGCATCCAGGCTGTCAGGACCTATCAGTCCGCCGGCCCCGGCCCCGGCCCCGGTTCCGGTCCCGGTCCCGCCATCTCCGCCAGTTGCGCCACCTGCGCAGGCTGTCGCGACCGTCGCGTTCGACTGGGTGCCGTATCCGTTGATCTCCACCACCTCGGCATCCGTCGGCTTCACGGCGGACGCTGCGACCGCCCGGCTGATCTGCTCCTTGGACGGCGGCACCGCGACCATCTGCACCGGCTCGTCGATGAGCTACTCCAACCTCAGCGACGGTTTGCACGTCGTGCGGGTCACGCCGCAGGACGCCGCCGGAATCTCGGGGCAGACCATCTCCACGTCATTCACCGTGGACATCACGGCCGCGAACGTGGCCTGGACGAGCGTTCCGCCGCCGCAGGTCTCCACGAGCAGCGTGACGCTGCGTTTCGTCTCCGACGATCCGGACGCCGTCACCTGGTGCTCGGTGGACGGAAGCGCCGCGACGACCTGCGTCAGCCCGCTGGTCCTCAACGGTCTGGCAGATGGTGCGCACGCCGTCAGCGTCTACGCCGTCGATGCGTCGGGCAACGTGGGTGCGGCCATCCAGACCTCGTTCACTGTGGACGCCGCCGCGCCGGTGGTCACGATCACCTCGTCGCCGCCATCGACGATCACGGTCAACTCCGCCTCGGTGAGCTTCACCGTCGACGACCCGAGCGCGTCCACGCTGTGTTCTCTGGACGGCGCTCCGGCGACGGCGTGCACGTCGCCGATCTCCTTCAGTGGACTCGCCGACGGCTCCCACACTGTCGCGATACATGCGGTCGACCCGCTGGGCAACGTCGGCAACACCGTCAACAGCACATTCACGGTCGACACCACGGCACCGGTCGTGACGTCGATCTCCGCGCCGACCGCGCCGGTCCCCTCGTCGTCGGTGTCGATCCCGTTCAGCCTCGACGACTCCTCGGCCACGGCATGGTGTTCGCTCGACGGCGCATCGGCGACCGTGTGCACGAGCCCGGTCACGTACAACGGCCTGGCCGATGGTGCGCACACCATCGCGGTGTACGCCGTCGACCCGGCCGGCAACGTCGGGGCGACAGTCTCGGCGAGCTTCACCATCAGCGCTACAGCGCCGACGGTGACCCTGACCAACCCGCCGGCGCTGACCAACAGCAACTCTGTCAACGTGTCGTTCACCGTCGATGACCCCACCGCAACTGCGTGGTGCTCGCTGGATGGAGCGGCGGCCAGCACCTGCACGAGCCCCGTCGGCTACTCCGGCTTGGCCGACGGCAGCCATACCATCGACGTCTACGCGGTCAGTGCGAGCAGTCAGCAAGGCGCGACAGCGAGCGCGTCGTTCGTCGTGGACACGACCGCACCGACGGTCACGATCACCTCTGCGCCCAGTGGCAGGGTCAGATCGTCCCAAGCCAGCCTGGCGTTCACCGTCGACGAGCCCAGTGCGACTACGTGGTGCAAGATCGACTCCGGCGCTGCCGCGGCGTGCACGAGCCCCTGGGATCTCAGCAGCCTCGCCGAGGGCAGTCACACCGTCTCGGTGTACGCCGTCGACCCGGCAGGCAACGTTGGAGCCAGCAAGCAGGCCAGCTTCATCATCGATGACACCGCCCCCACGGTCACTCTGGCGACGACACCGCCGTCGAGCAGCGCCAGCCGCACGGCCACGGTCAGCTTCACCACCAACGACGCTACGGCCACTGCGTGGTGTGCGCTGGACTCCGGGGCCGTCGCGCAGTGCAGCGGCACCGTCACCTACAGCGGCCTCGGTAACGGCAGCCACACCATCCGGGTCTACGCCGTCGACCCGGCCGGAAACCGTGGGCCGACCGCGTCGACGACGTTCACGGTGACCGCATCGGCTCCGGTCCTGCTCACCACACCGCCGGCGAAGAGCGGAAACAAGACCGTCACGTTCACCTGGTGGGCCGATCCGGCCCTGACCTATCAGTACAGCTACGACGGCGTCACCTGGCTGCCCACCACGGGTCACTTCTACTACACCGCAACGCTGAAGAACGGCACGTACACGTTCCAGCTTCGTGGGGTGGATGCCTATGGCGCCCCCACCGCCGTCACGAGCTACACCTTCAGAGTCACCTGATCAGAGGAGCTGTATCACTGCTGCGGTGGATCCTCTCCGACCACACCGTCGACCGCCTCGCGGAGCAGATCGGCGTGTCCCACGTGGCGGGCATACTCGTCGTGCAGGTCAACCAGGACGCGCCGCACGTTGGGTGACTGGCCCGAGCGGGTGGTGAACTTCGCCGGACGATCGGGCCCGCCAGCGGCCTTCAGTCCGGCTGCATCGAGGCCACCGCACTTCCAGGCGAACTGCGCGGGAGCGGTCCAATGCGAACAGGAGCATCTCGACCTCGCCGGCCGTCATCGACGGCTCGCGGATCGTGGTGTCCGGTACGGGGTACTCAGCCATAGCTCGCAGGATAGGTTCTCCCCAGCCACCTCAAGGAGACCTCAACGTGGATATGCGCCTCGAACTCGTGCCCATGCCGACGTCGGATGTCGACCGGAGCAAGAAGTTCTACGTCGACCGACTGGGATTCGAGCTCGATCACGACGTCCAGCCGGGCAACGGGATGCGCGTCGTCCAGATGACCCCGCCCGGCTCAGCCTGCTCGATCGTCGTCGGTGTCGGCATGAGTGACCCCGACGCTCCACGCGTGCTCAATCTGCACCTCGTGGTCGACGACCTCGAGAAGATACGCGACCATCTGCTGAGCAAGAACGTCGACGTCTCTGCGGTCGACGACATGGGAGGCATCAAGTACGCCTACTTCAGCGACCCGGACGGCAATTCCTGGGCGCTGCAGGAAATCCCCGCCCAGGCTCGGCCGTCCTCTCCCTGACCGAGTGTCGTCCT
>JBAVXU010000091.1:0-9026 GCA_049698415.1 Mycobacteriales bacterium | reverse complement strand
CAGGATCTTCAGGAGCGCCTCACGGTCCAGGTTGTGCACCGAGGTCAGGACCGGGAGGCGGCCGATGAACTCGGGGATCATCCCGAACTTCACCAGGTCCTCGGGCATGACCTCCTGGAACTGGTCGCTCTCCTCGATCTCGCGCTTGGAGCGGATCGTGGCGCCGAAGCCGATGCCCTTCGCGCCGGCCCGTGACTCGATGATCTTCTCCAGGCCCGCGAAGGCGCCGCCCACGATGAACAGCACGTTCGTCGTGTCGATCTGGATGAACTCCTGGTGCGGGTGCTTACGGCCGCCCTGCGGCGGGACCGAGGCCGTCGTCCCCTCCAGGATCTTCAACAGGGCCTGCTGGACGCCCTCACCGGAGACGTCGCGGGTGATCGAGGGGTTCTCGGACTTGCGTGCCACCTTGTCGATCTCGTCGATGTAGATGATCCCGGTCTCGGCCTTCTTGACGTCGTAGTCGGCCGCCTGGATCAGCTTGAGCAGGATGTTCTCGACGTCCTCACCGACGTACCCCGCCTCGGTCAGCGCCGTGGCGTCCGCGATCGCGAAGGGCACGTTGAGCATCCGGGCGAGGGTGTGCAGCAGGCGTTGCTGAAGATCCTCGAAGGTACGACCGCCTCGGTGCCGCCACAGGGCGGCCGCAAGCACCCGCACCAGGAGTTCATCCAGATCGACACCACCAACGTGCTGTTCATCGTCGGCGGGGCGTTCGCCGGGCTCGACAAGATCATCGACGGGCGGGTCGGCAAGAAGGGCCTCGGCTTCGCCGCGGAGCTGCACAGCAAGCATGAGGTCAACGTCGACGACGTCTTCTCCAAGGTCATGCCCGAAGACCTGCTGAAGTTCGGCATGATCCCGGAGTTCATCGGCCGGCTGCCGGTCATCACGAGCGTCCGCAACCTCGACCGGGCCGCGCTCATCCAGATCCTGAGCGAGCCGCGCAACGCCCTCGTCCGTCAGTACCGCCGCTTGTTCGAGCTCGACAACGTCGAGTTGGAGTTCGACACCGAGGCCCTCGAGTCCATCGCTGACCTGGCGATCCTGCGGGGGACCGGTGCCCGTGGCCTGCGCGCCATCATGGAGGAAGTGCTCCTCTCCGTCATGTACGAAATTCCGTCGCGTACCGACGTGGCCCGCGTGGTCGTCACCCGCGAGGTCGTGCTGGAGCACGTCAACCCCACCATCGTGCCGCGCGAGAGCGCGGCCAAGCGGGAGCGGCGCGAGAAGTCCGCGTGATCGGGTAGCTCGGAGTCCCCCCAGTTCGTCGTGTCCTTACCCGCGGTTCGCCCTTGTGACCTCCGCAATGGTTACCCTGCTACGGCCAGTCGTTCCCCGTGACACATGAAAGGCTCTGGCTGCAGGTGGCACGCACACTCGAGGCCCCGCGCGCGACTCAGCTGACTGAGCGTCGCCGCGTGTCCGCCGTGCGCACCCTCCGCTGGCCGGCCCTGATCGGGCTCGTGGCGACGGCCGCGCTCGTTGTGGCCGATGGGCGGGCCGCCACCCCGGTCGGCGTGACGCTGGCACCGTCCTTCGGCTGGCTGGTGCATCCGGCCACCGATGGCGGGACCGCCAGCGTTGCCGTCGCTCTCAGCGCGCTGGCAACCCTGGTCGTCTGCTGGTGGCGGGTCCTCCACCTCGCGGCCGACCGGGCGATCGGGCTTCGCTCGGTCGGCGTGATCTGCAGCCTGTGGCTGCTGCCGGTGTTGTTCGCCCAGCCGCTGCTCAGCCTCGACGCCTACGCCTACCTCGCCCACGGGTCGATGCTGGCCCACGGGCTCGATCCGTACTCCGGCGGCCCCGTGCTGCTGGGTGACGACCCAGCTGTAGCGCGGGTCGACCCGATGTGGCGCGCATCCCCGGTGCCGTACGGACCGCTTGCCCTGCTGCTGCTGCGCGCCATCGCGCTGGCACAGGGCAATGTCATCACCGGTGTGCTCCTGCTACGTCTGCTCGCCCTGCTCGGGGTGTTCGCCGGCGTCGCTGTCGCGCTGCGGCTGTCACCGCCGCACCGCCGGCCGTACGTCATGGCGCTGTGTGCGCTGAACCCGATCACCTTGGTGCACCTCGTCGGCGGCGGGCACGTCGATGCTGTGCTCGGCGGTGTCGTGGCTCTGAGCCTGCTCGCACTGCAGCACCAGCGGCGCTGGCTGAGCTGGCTGCTTGCCGCCACGGCCGCCGCGATCAAGATCACGATCGCCCCGCTGCTGCTCTTCCTGCTGTTCGGCCTGTTGCGTCAGCGGGCCGGCCGCGGACGCAGGCTGCTGATCGCCTCGGCCCTGGGCGTGCTGCCGTTCCTTGCCGCCATGCCGGTGATCGAACGGCCGTGGGGCTTCCTCGCCGCCCTGACGGTGCCTGGGGACGGCTCGCCGTGGTACGCCCCGGCCACGCTGGTGGGGGATCTGCTGGTGCTCGCCGGTCGGCTCATCGACCTGCCGGTCGGCGACGGTCCGCTGCGCTGGGTCGCTCGTGGGCTGGTCCTCGGCGTGGGGGCGGTGGTCGTCCTCCGGCTGCTACGCGCCGACCGGCGCGACCATGCGGCCGACGGTCAGCGGTCCCTGCAGCGGGTGGCGTTGGCACTGCTCGTCGTCGTGCTCTGCCTGCCGGCGTTGTACTCGTGGTATCTCGCGGCCGGCCTGTTCGTACTCGCCGCCGTCGGCAACCGGACCTGGACCACAGCGCTCATCGCCGCCTCCAGCGTGTTGACCTTCAGTTCGTTGCCGTCGATCTACTCCGCGAACCACTGGCTGGTGGCTGGGGCGGTCCTCCTGGCCCTGGCCATTCTGGGTGTCGGACTGTGGCGCTCGGGGCGGCTGGTGGACCTGCCCGCTGCCGAAGTGGTGCCGATCGCACCGGTCGAGGCACCGGTCGGTGTGCACACGACCGGTCACCGCGGTCTGGTGCGTCTCACCCAGGTGGCGGGCGTGGCCCTGCTGGCGCCGGTCGCGTTCGGCCTGCTCAGTCCTGGGGCCAGCGCCGAGACCGCGGTCGAGAATCAGCAGACCGAGCGGGTTCGCGCCGTCGCTCAACTCCGCATGGACTACCCCGACCTGCAGATCGTCAGCATGCTCCCGGTGCCCGGATCGGCCGGTTCCTACGACGTGGAGTTGGTCTGGCCGACAGGTCCCACCTGCCGGCTGCGGCTGATCCGCGAGGACGGGCCGTACGCGCCGTTCCACCGCGGGGATGTGCCCAGGTCAACCGGTGCGCCCGGCGCTCCGGCCGGGACGTGCCCGCCACCCGCCGCCGTGCCAGGCCGACCGGATCGGCCAGGTCGGCAAGGCCCGTAGTCCTGCGGCCGTGGGTCAGTCGGCCGGGTAGCTGAACCGGTATTCCTGCGAGTCGGCGACCGGGCGATAGCCCAACCGCTCGTAGACGCCGTTGGACGTGGGGTTGGCCAGGTCGGCGTACAACGCGCAAAGAGTGGCGCCGGAGTCGAGCAGGCGCTGGCTGACCTCCCCGACGCAGGCCGCCGCGAACCCGCGGCGACGCGACGCCGGTGGGGTGTAGACGGGACCGATCCGAGCCACGCCCGCGGCCGGTGGCCGGGCAGCGGTGTAGCAGACCGGCGTCGCGTCGACCTCCCACAGATAGGCGCCGTCGGCGATGACCCGGTCGAGCGCGGCATCGAGATCCTGGCTCGGTCGGTCAGGTACGGCCTCGCGTAGGAACGCCGACGTCCAGTCGAGCAGCACGCCGCGGTCGGCCTGGGTGGCGCGGCGTAGCCGACCGGCAACCGGCGGGGGAGGCACCACCTCGTCGAGGCGATAGATGCGCGAGCCGGACGTGGGCTGCGCTATCGCGCCGGTCACCCGCTGCCACTCCCCGACGAACGCCGCCGCCGTCGCCGACTCGCCGGTCACGCCCGGCACGCCCTGAGGTTCCGTCCCCTTCGTGGCCAGGTCGTCGGCCAGCGCCGGCATTGCCTCGACCGGCATCCGGCACAGGAACAGGTGGTACGGAGGGGTGTGCATCGCCGCACCCACGACTTCGTCACCGTCGTCGAACACCGTGATCCACAGTGCGTCGTCGAACGTCCATCGACCTGCTCGCGCCGCATCGGCATTGGTGATCAGTACGTTGTTGACCACCGGATCGCGAGCGGCCCAGGGCAGACCCCGTGGGACGAAGCCGGTGATGTCCCGGTCGATCTGGACCCTCACAGCGTGACGTCGATCGCCAACTCGTCCGTACCGTCGGCGAACGTCAACTGGCCGACGCGACCAGCAGCACGCAGGTCCGCCGCCGCGAGCTGGACCAGATGGGTCAGGTGTTGCGGCCCGCTGACCACGACAGAGGCGATGTCAGTGCGCATCGACAGCTTGGCGTCGGACTTCGCCTTGCGCACGCCGGACAGCGCCACCGACGTGGCCTGGAGTGCGGCCGGGTCGCCGTCACCGGCAAGGCCACGCAGCGCATCCGCCGACGGCCACGACGCGCGGTGGACCGAACCGTCCTGCCACCACGACCACACCTCCTCGGTGACGAAGGGCAGGAACGGTGCGAACAACCGCAGCAACGCCGATAGCGCGGTGGCCAGTGCCGCATGCGCCGAAGCGGCCTCGGCCTCTCCCCGGCCGCCGTACGCCCGCTCCTTGACCAACTCGAGATAGTCGTCGCAGAAGGCCCAGAAGAAGGTCTCCGTCAGCTCGAGCGCCCGGCTGTGGTGATAGTCGTGGAGCGCGGCAGTCGCGTCGGCGACGACTCCGGCCAGCCCGGCGAGCAGCGCCCGGTCCAGTGGCTCGCTGACCGCGCCGGCACCCTCGGTCGCGCCGAGTCCGAGCACGAACTTGCCGACATTGAGCAGCTTGATCGCCAGCCGTCGACCGATCTTGAGCTGCCCGGGGTCGAACGCCGCATCGGTGCCCAGCCGGGCGCTGGCCGCCCAGTAGCGCGCCGCGTCGGAGCCGAACTGGTCGAGCACGTCGGCCGGCGTGACGACGTTGCCCTTCGACTTCGACATCTTCTTGCGGTCCGGATCGAGGATCCAACCCGAGATCGCGGCGTCGCTCCACGGCAGGGAGCCGAACTCCAGGTGGCTACGCACGACCGTCGAGAACAGCCAGGTCCGGATGATGTCGTGACCCTGCGGTCGCAGATCCATCGGGAACACCCGGGAGAAGAGGTCGTCGTCGGTTCCCCACCCGCCGGCGATCTGCGGCGAGAGCGAGGAGGTGGCCCAGGTGTCCATCACGTCCGGATCGCCAATGAACCCGCCGGGCACACCGCGCTGCTCGGCGGTGTAGCCCGGCGGGACGTCGGAGGACGGGTCCACCGGCAATGCCGACTCCGCGGGCGCGATCGGCTCGTCCCAGACCGGATTGCCGTCGGGGTCGAGGTGGTACCACAGCGGGAACGCCACCCCGAAGAACCGTTGCCGGCTGATCAGCCAGTCGCCGTTGAGCCCCTCGACCCAGTTGTCGTACCTCGCCCGCATGAAGGCCGGCCGCCAGGCAAGCTCGCGGCCGCGGTCGAGCAACTCCTGGCGGATCGGCAGGTCGCGACCGCCGTTGCGGAGGTACCACTGGCGGGTGGAGACGATCTCGAGCGGCTTCTCACCCCGCTCGTAGAACTTCACCGGATGCGTCAGCGGCTTCGGGTCGCCGTCGAGGTCGCCGGAGGCCCGCAGCATCTCGACCATGCGTTGCTGGCCGGTGTGCACGGTGGTTCCGGCCAGCTGGGAGTACGCCTCGCGGGCGGCCGCCGATTCGATCCCGGCCGGCGGCTCGGAGACGAACCGGCCGTCGAAGCCGAGCACCGCCCGGGTCGGCAGTTGCAGCTCGCGCCACCACGTCACGTCGTTGGTGTCGCCGAACGTGCAGATCATCGCGATGCCCGACCCCTTCTCGGGATCGGCCAGGTGGTGGGCGACCACGGGAACCTCGACGTCGAAGATCGGCGTGCGCACGGTCGTACCGAACAGTGGCTGGTAGCGCTCGTCGGAGGGGTGCGCCACCAGCGCCACGCAAGCCGGGATCAGCTCGGGGCGGGTGGTCTCGATGTAGACCGGGGCGGTCGGGCCGTGGAAGGCGATCCGGTGGAACGCGCCGGGCCGTTCGCGGTCCTCGAGCTCGGCCTGGGCGACCGCGGTGCGGAAGGTGACGTCCCACAGCGTCGGCGCCTCGGCCTGGTAGGCCTCGCCGCGAGCGAGGTTGCGCAGGAACGCCCGCTGCGACACGGCACGGGAGTCGTTGCCGATCGTGGTGTACATGCTGGCGAAATCGACCGACAGCCCGATCCGCCGGAACATCGCCTCGAAGACCTGCTCGTCCTGCGCGGTCAACAGCTTGCACAGCTCGACGAAGTTCTGCCGGCCGATCGGCACCTCGTGCTTGCCCGGCGTCTCCGGTGGGGCGAAGTCCGGGTCGTACGGGATGGACGGGTCGCACCGCACGCCGTAGTAGTTCTGCACCCGGCGCTCGGTGGCCAGGCCGTTGTCGTCCCACCCGATCGGGTAGAAGACCTCCTTGCCCACCATCCGCTGGAATCTCGCGATGACGTCGGTGTGGCTGAAGGAGAACACGTGCCCGACGTGCAGGGATCCGCTCACGGTCGGCGGCGGGGTGTCGATAGAGTAGATCTGCTCGCGGGTCTTGGACCGGTCGAACCGGTAGGTGCCCTGTTCTTCCCATACCGCGCTCCACCGCTCCTCGAGTCCGTCGAGGGTCGGCTTGTCCGGAAGCGGGCGCGGAGTCATGCAGATGATCCTAGGGAGCGGCGTTTGCGGGTGTCGCAGGCATTAAGCCGGGGCGAGGCGCTGCGTAAACTCGCCGGGGTGGCAGCCAAGGATCCCATCGCCGAGCTCAGGCGGGTCGAGAAGGCGCTCACCGAGCGTTGGCCGGAGTCGGAGGTCGAGCCCTCGCTCGACCGGATCCGGGCTCTGGTGCATCTCCTCGGCGACCCGCAGCACGCCTATCCGGTCATCCACATCACCGGCACCAACGGCAAGACGTCCTCGGCGCGGATGGTCGACGCGGTTCTGCGCGCTACAGGCTTGCGGGTCGGCCGGTTCACCAGCCCGCACTTGGAGTCGATCACCGAGCGCATCACGGTCGACGGCGCGCCCGTCACGCCCGAGCGGTTCGCCGCCGCGTACGACGAGATCCTGCCCTACGTCGACATGGTCGACGTGAAGCACGACCCACCGATGTCGTACTTCGAGGTGATCACGGCGATGGCCTACTCCGTGTTCGCGGACACCCCGGTGGACGTCGCGGTGGTCGAGGTGGGCCTCGGCGGGTCCTGGGATGCGACCAACGTCGCCGACGGGCAGGTCGCCCTCATCACCCCGATCGACATCGACCACACCCGCCTGCTCGGGCCGACCGTCGAGCTGATCGCGACGGAGAAGGCGGGCATCATCAAGCCGGGCGCCACTGTCGTGACGGCCGTGCAGTCGGTGGCCGCGGCGACCGCCCTGACGATGCGCGCCGTCGAGGTCGACGCAACGGTCGCCCGCGAAGGCCTGGAGTTCGGCGTCGTGTCGAGGTCGGTCGCGGTGGGCGGCCAGTTGCTGACCCTGCAGGGCCTGGCCGGTGTCTATGACGACGTCTTCCTGCCGCTGTTCGGCGCGCACCAGGCCAGCAACGCCGCCGGCGCGCTGGCGGCAATCGAGGCGTTCCTCGGCGCCGGCACCCAACTCGACATCGAGCTCGTCCGCGAGGGCTTCGCTCAGGTGTCCTCTCCAGGCCGCCTCGAGCCCGTACGAAGTTCACCGACGGTGTTGATCGACGCGGCGCACAATCCGGCCGGCATGTCGGCGACCGTCGAAGCGATCTCTGACGCCTTCGACTTCCGCAAGCTCGTCGCGGTGGTCGCGATGCTCGCCGACAAGGACGCGACCGGCATGCTGGCCGCGCTCGAACCCATCGCCGACACGATCGTGGTGACCCAGAACTCCTCCCCACGGCGGCTGTCCGCCGATGACCTCGCCGCGCTGGCCGTACAAGTGTTCGGTGCCGATCGGGTGGAGGTGTCGCCGCGGCTCGACGATGCGTTGGAGTCCGGCATCCGGATCGCCGAGGAGGACGCGTCGGACGGCCCGCTGTCCGGGGTCGGAGTGCTCGTGACCGGTTCGGTGATCACCGCCGGCGAGGCGCGGATCCTCCTGCGCCGGTGAGCGACGCGACACAGAAGCCGTCGGGGTTACGTGACCCGGCGCGCGCGGTGCGCTCGGTGGCCGCCGCGACCCTCGGCCTCGAGGCACTGACCGTGCTGCTGGCCCTGGCGCCGGTCGCCAAGTTGGGTGGCGGACTCGCGGCCGGCCGCCTGGCAGCCCTCGTGGCGCTTGCCGCGCTGCTGGTCGCCGGCGCCGGGCTGATGCGACGGAGGTGGGGCTACGTGTTCGGCAGCGTTCTGCAGGTCACGGTGATCGCGTCCGGCCTGGTCACACCGGCGATGTACGTCATCGGTGCCGCCTTCGGCCTGGTGTGGATCTACGTACTCCATCTGCGCCGCACCGTCGCCCCCTCTCGTTGATGTCACGTTTACCTGGAGATACCGGGCTCTCCCGGTGGCCTGAGGGCCCGACAACTCCAGGCAAACCGCGGCGTCGATAGGCTCCGCGGGCCTGCCCACGCACAAAGGAGACCCTCGTGTCCGAACGCACCTTGATCCTCGTCAAGCCCGACGGCGTAAGCCGGGGCCTGGTCGGCGAGGTGCTGGGCCGGGTCGAACGAAAGGGCCTGCGACTCATCGCGCTCGAGATGCGGGTGCTCGATCGCGGCACCGCAGAGACCCACTACGCCGAGCATCGCGAGAAGCCGTTCTTCACGGCGCTGTGCGACTTCATCACCAGCGGGCCGTTGGTCGCGGTGGTGGCCGAGGGCGAGCGGGCGATCGAGGCGTTCCGTGGGCTCGCCGGGGCCACCGACCCGGTCAAGGCCACCCCGGGGACGATCCGCGGGGACTTCGCCCTCGAGGTGCAGAACAACATCGTCCACGGGTCGGACTCGGCCGAATCCGCACAGCGTGAGATCGGGCTGTTCTTCCCGGGTTTCTAACCAGGAGGGCGGCGCATC
>JBAVXU010000090.1:0-1556 GCA_049698415.1 Mycobacteriales bacterium | reverse complement strand
AGCGCGATCTCCAACGAGATGGTGCGCATCTACAAGGAGCAGTTCGGTCGCGGACCGACGAAGACCCGCGCGCAATGGGCCGGGCCGGACATCGTCCTGGTCACGCTCGAGCAGACGTTCACCCCGGTGGAGCACAAGCTCCTCGAGATCGGCGAGCACGCTCGCCTCCGCGAGCTGCGCATCCTGTTCCAATACGCCGAGGCCGAGGAGTTCTGCGAGCCCGTCGAGCGGTTGACCGGCCGCAAGGTCCGGGCGTTCGTCAGCGGCATCGACACCGAGGCGGACCTCGCAACGGAGATGTTCGTGCTGCATCCCGCCGGCTACGACGGACCGTCGGGGCGGAGCGCTAGCGAATCCACCGATGAGCGATGAATTCACGCGACGGGGTAGGTCTCTACCGTCATGAGCGATCGAAAAGTAGTTCTCAAGATGGTGATGTCTCTCGACGGTTTTGCCACCAGCCCCGACGGGACTCACGAATGGATGTTTGAATGGTTTGGCGACGACTCGGGCGAATGGAACCGCCGCGCCCTCGACGCGGCTGGCGTTCACGCGATGGGGCGCCGCAGCTACGAGATCATGGGGCCGCACTGGGCAGCGTCCGAGGGGCCGATCGCAACCGCGATGAACGAGAAGCCAAAGGCTGTCTTCTCGCGCACTCTGAAGAAGGCGGAGTGGGGACCGGCCGAGATCTTCGGCGGCGATCTGGGCGCAGAGATCGCAGAGCTCAAGCGTCGCGACGACGAAGGGACGGTGCTGGTCCACGGCGGCCCCGACTTCGCCAAGTCGCTGACCCGCTTGAGCCTCGTCGACGAGTATCAACTGACCACGGTCCCGATTGCGATCGGCGCGGGCCGCAGCCCTTTCGCCGAACTCAAGGAGCACTTGAAGCTGGACGTCGTTGAGGAGCAACGGTTCCAAAGCGGAGCCCTGGCGCAGATCCTGGTGCCAAAGCAATAGGCGGTCGCTCCCGATGAACCGCAATGAACCGAGGCGGGCTGCTGCCGGGACTGGCCTGTGCGCGGGTGGCCCGAGCCGCGCCGATCCGAGGTCGGGTATTCAGCGCCCGGTCTCGTACCTGGTCAGGAGCACGCCGTCGGGAAACGTCCGGGTCTCCACCAGGTTCAGGTTCACCCAGTTGTCCAGGGCCGTGAAGAACGGCGTGCCGCCGCCCAACAGGACCGGGTGGGTGACGATCGCGTACTCGTCGATCAGCCCGGCCCGCATGGCCGCCGCGGCGAGGGTGGCGCCGCCGACGTCCATGGGACCGCCATCCTCGGTCTTGAGCCGGGTCATCTCGGTGACAGCGTCGCCGGTGACCAGGCGGGCGTTCCAGTCGATCGCGCTGGTCGTCGAGGAGAACACGACCTTCGGCATGTCCAGCCAGCGGCGGGCGAACTCGATCTGCGCCGGTGTGGCGCCAGGCTGCTGGTCGGCGGTCGGCCAGTGGGAGCTCATCGTCTCCCACAGTTTGCGCCCGTACAGTGCCAGGCCCGTCACCCCCACCCGGTCGGACCACCACTGGAACAGCTCGTCGCTCGGCACGCTCCAGCCGA
>JBAVXU010000089.1:0-2624 GCA_049698415.1 Mycobacteriales bacterium | reverse complement strand
GGCATGACGGCCGTCCGGGATCCGCTGGCCCGCCCCGAGACCCACCCGACCGGGACCATGCGCCAGTCGCTCATCATCGTGCGGCGCAACCTGCTGCACATCCGTCGGATGCCGGAGCTGCTGCTCGACGTCACGATCCAGCCGGTGATGTTCGTGGCTCTGTTCGCCTTCGTGTTCGGCGGCTCGATCGCCACCGACAGCTCCTCCTACCGCGAGTGGCTCCTGCCGGGGATCATGGGCCAGACCATCGCGTTCGCCTCGTTCATCGTCGCGATCGGGCTCAACACCGACATCGACAAGGGCATCGTGGACCGCTTCCGGTCGCTGCCGATCTCCCGGGCCTCCGTGCTCATCGGCCGGAGCATCTCCAGCCTGATGCACTCGAGCATCGGCATCGTCGTCATGGCCATCACCGGCTTGCTGATCGGCTGGCGAATCCGCGGAGGAGTGGCCCAGGCGGTGCTCGCCTTCGTCCTCGTCCTGCTCTTCGGCTTCGCGATGATCTGGTTCGGCATCCTCGTCGGCTCGATCATGCGCTCGACCGAGGCGGTCAACGGCTTCATGTTCACGGTGATGTTCCCGATCACCTTTCTGGCCAACACCTTCGCACCGACCGACCGGATGCTTCCCTGGCTGCGGTTCATCGCCGAGTGGAACCCGATCTCGGCACTGGTCCAGTCGATGCGCGAGCTGTGGGGCAACACGCCGCCGGCACCTCCGGACGCGGCCTGGCCGCTGCATCATCCGGTGCTGATGACGCTCGTCTGGTCGGTGGGCCTGACCCTCATCCTCATGCCGGTCGCCCTGCGCGCGTTCAACCGCCGCACCCAGGACTGACCGCCGAGGGCGACGCCCGGCCGGATCGACCGGGTGTGCTCCGGTCCACCACTGCGCGCACCGTCGGCACGCGACGCGCACCATCTTGGGTACGCGCGACGAACGCAAAGTGCGCGCAGCCGGCCAGGAGCGCCTCACTCTCCCGGGTAGCGCACCCCGACCTGCCGGCGAGCCTCGTCCATGACCGTCATGACCGCCCGGGACGAGTCCCAGGTCATCCGCTCGCTCTCATGACGACCTGCGGCCACGCACCGGGCCACCTCGGCGGCCTCGAACTGGAACCCGTTCTCCACCTTGCCGTCCCACTCCTCGACGACCGTACGGTCGCGGTCGGCTCGGCGCAGTCGGACGGTGTTGGGAGCATAGAAGTCGCCGTCGATCTCGAGGCAGCCCTCGGTGCCGGACACCACGGCCGTCGTAGGCGTCTTCGTCCACAGCGTCGTGTCGACCTGGGCGATGGTCCGCTCACCATAGGCGAGCACCATCGTGACGTGTCCGTCGACGCCGGTCTCAGTGAGCCGGCCCACGGCGTTAACCTCCGTCGGCGCGCCCAGCAGGTCGACGACGAACGAGACGGGGTAGACACCGAGGTCGAGAATGGCCCCGCCCGCGAGGTCGGGGTTCTTCAGCCGGTGCTCGGCGGGCAGGTCGAGCGCCTGGCCGTGGTCGGCCGTGACGGTCACGATGTCGCCGACGGCCCCGGAGGTGATCCGGTCGCGAACCCAGGCGACATGCGGCAGGTGGCGGGTCCACATCGCCTCCATGACGAAGACGCCGGCCTCCTGAGCGGCCGCAAAGATCTCCTCGACCTCGCTGCTGTTGCGGGCCAGTGCCTTCTCGACGAGCACGTGCTTGCCGGCCCGGATCGCCAGCAGGGCGTGCTCGCGGTGGCCGGAGTGCGGTGACGCGACGTAGACCGCCTGCACCTCGTCGTCGGCTGCCAGCTGCTCGTACGCGCCATACGACCTCGGTATGCCGTGTCGCTGGGCGAACTCCTCGGCCCGCCCGCCGTCTCGCGAGCCGACAGCGACGACCGACCCGGCAGTGAAGCCGTGCACCGCGTCGGCGAACTTGTTGGCGATGCCGCCGGGCGCGATGATCCCCCACCGCAGCGCGGGAGCATCCTGAGGGTCGAGAAGGGTCATCGGGGCATCCCTGGTATCGAAGGGCGGGGGGCCTCGCCATCCTTCCACTCCCGGCGACATCCTTGATGCTCGATGTCTCGGGCTACGTCCAGGAGGGCACCTGCCCGAACGCCGCCTCGTCCGCTGTCATCAGCAGGTCCATGAAGGCCAGCGCGTCGCGGCGGCGTCGGAACGGGTCGCCGTAGAAGGACGGCTTGTCCGGTCGGTTGCGGATGCGAAGGCACTCCTGGAGCAGGTTCCTCCACTCCGGCTCGCAGATCGACAGGGCCCACTCTCCCGCGCCGCACTTGGAGGTGACCCGACCTGTGGTGAGCAGGTAGTGCGCCCGGACGACGCCGAGGACCCCCGAAGCAGGTGCCCACGCGCCGAGACTGCCGAGCCCTGGGGCACTGAGCAGCCGCGCCGTGCGGAACCACCATGGGGTCCACACCTCGCTCAGCTGGCCCAGGCACCACTGGCGCAGCGCATCCGGGTCGAGGGCGATGTCCACGCTCTCGAGGCCGGGGCCGTGGACATGCAGCCCGTGGTCGTGCAGCTCGTGCCACGCAAGGACCGATGGCACCCAGCTGCGGCCGGCGCGGAGCACGCCCTCCCTGGCCTGCAGTCCGAGCGTGGTGTCGCGCTCGGGCGGCGCCGCCAGGT
>JBAVXU010000088.1:0-5518 GCA_049698415.1 Mycobacteriales bacterium | reverse complement strand
ACGAAAGGGACTGCGACTCATCGCGCTCGAGATGCGGGTGCTCGATCGCGGCACCGCAGAGACCCACTACGCCGAGCATCGCGAGAAGCCGTTCTTCACGGCGTTGTGCGACTTCATCACCAGCGGGCCGTTGGTCGCGATCGTGGCCGAGGGGGAGCGGGCGATCGAGGCGTTCCGCGGGCTCGCCGGGGCCACCGACCCGGTCAAGGCCACCCCCGGGACGATCCGCGGCGACTTCGCCCTGGAAGTGCAGAACAACATCGTCCACGGGTCGGACTCGGCCGAATCCGCACAGCGTGAGATCGGGCTGTTCTTCCCGGGTTTCTAACCAGGAGGGCGGCGCATCGGGGGATACCCTCAATCCTTGATGGCGACCTCGATGTCCTTCCTCGGCCGCGACATGGCTGTGGACCTCGGGACGGCCAACACCTTGGTCTACGTACGCGGCCGCGGCGTCGTGCTCAACGAGCCATCCGTCGTAGCGATCAACACCGACACCGGCAACATCCTGGCGGTCGGCACCGAGGCCAAGCGGATGATCGGCCGCACTCCCGGCAACGTCGTGGCGATCCGACCGCTCAAGGACGGCGTGATCGCCGACTTCGAGACGACGGAACGGATGCTGCGCTACTTCATCCAGAAGGTGCACCGCCGCCGGCATTTCGCCAAGCCGCGCATCGTCGTCTGCGTGCCCTCGGGCATCACCGGCGTGGAGCAGCGCGCGGTCAAGGATGCCGGTTATCAGGCCGGTGCGCGCAAGGTCTACATCATCGAGGAGCCGATGGCCGCGGCCATCGGGGCCGGCCTGCCGGTCAGCGAGCCGATCGGCAACATGGTGGTCGACATCGGTGGCGGTACGACCGAGGTGGCGGTGATCTCCCTCGGCGGGATCGTGACCAGCCAGTCGATCCGGGTCGGCGGCGACGAGATGGACAGCGCCATCATCAACTTCGTCAAGAAGGAGTACTCCCTGCTGCTCGGCGAGCGCACCGCAGAGGAGATCAAGATGACGGTCGGATCGGCGTTCCCGATCCCCGCCGAGCCACATGCGGAGATCCGCGGGCGTGACCTGGTCTCCGGGCTCCCCAAGACCATCGTGGTGTCGGCGGAGGAGATCCGTAAGGCGATCGAGGAGCCGGTCAACCAGATCGTCGACGCGGTCAAGACCACGCTCGACAAGACCCCGCCCGAACTCGCCGGGGACATCATGGACCGCGGGATCGTGATCACCGGAGGGGGCGCACTGCTGCGTGGTCTCGACGAACGGCTCAAGCACGAGACCGGCATGCCCATCATCGCGATAGACGCGCCGCTGTATTCCGTGGCACTCGGCTCGGGGCAGTGCGTCGAGGACTTCGAGGCGCTGCAGCAGGTGCTCGTCTCGGAGCCCCGCCGCTGAGCGGTCCGGTGCGGCCCTCACCCCGACAACGCCTGGCGCTGGCCCTGCTGATCCTGGTCTCTGCGACGTTGGTGACGCTGGACTATCAGATGGCCGACGGACGCTTCGTCTCCGTGTTGCGCGGTGCGGTGACCTCGGTCGCCGGACCGGTGCAACGCAGCGTCGGTGGCATTCAACTGCCTTTCTCCGGTTCGGCAGCGGAGCAGGATCGACTACGCCGCGACAACATGCGGCTGCGCGAACAGCTCCGCGCCGCCCAGCTCGATCAATCCGCGGCCAAGCAACTCGACAGACTCGACACGCTGGCCGCCCGCGGTGGCTATCTGCTCGTACCGGCTCGGGTCGTCGCGCTCGGCGCCTCCACGGGACTGGAATGGACCGTCACCATCAGCGTCGGCAGTCGCGGCGGGGTACGACCGGGCATGACTGTCATCACGGGCGACGGGCTGGTCGGCCGCGTCAAGCGGGTCAGCGCGACGACCTGCGTAGTGCTGCTGGCCATCGACCGCCTGTCGGCAGTCGGAGCACGCGTCGACAGCAGTGGCGAGTTGGGGCTGGCCAAGGGCGATGGGCCGCGTCGGATGAGACTGCAATTGCTCGATCCGCAGGCCCGGGTCTCGGTCGGGGACCGGCTCGTCACCGGCCCGTACGGCGAGACGACCTTTGCTGCCGGCGTTCCCATCGGCACGGTGAGCAAGGTGTCGGAGCCCGGCGGGCAGTTGGTGCGGACCGCGGAGGTCAAGCCGTACGTCGACTTCACCGCGCTCGACGTCGTCGGCGTCGTGCTCGCCGACCCGGGCAAGTGAGCGCACCGCGCGCCCTGCTGGCCGCCGTGCTGGTCGTCAGCTCGGTGCTCGCGCAGACGATCTGGGTGGCGGCTCTGCGGCTGCCCTTCGGCGAACCCGACGTGATCGTGGTGGTGGTCGTGGCCATCGCGCTGGCAGCCGGTGCCACTGCCGGGATGGGCGCGGGTTTCGGGGCCGGCTTGCTGGCCGATCTGCTGTCGGACCACCCGGCCGGGTTGCTGGCACTCGTGCTGTGCCTCGTCGGTTTCGCCTGCGGCCTGCTCACCGGAGGCCCCGATCGTGAGGGGCTGCCGGGTCGGCGGGACGCGGATGTCACCGCGTGGCGCTGGACGGCCTTCGCTGCCGTGGCCGGGTCCGCCGTTTCGGTGCTCCTCGGCTACGCCGGACTGCTCGCGATTCTTGGTAGTCCGCGCCTGGATTGGCGTGTCGTTGCAGGCAGTCTGCCGGGGAGTGCTGCCTACGATGTGATCCTGGCTCTGGTGGTGCTACCGGTCGTCATCGCGATGTACCGGCGACTGGAGAGCTGATCTGGGAGGGCAGCGGGTGAGCGACTCCTCGGCCCTGCGACTGGTCGTGGTCAAGGTGTTGGTGCTCTCCTTGCTGCTCACGCTCGGCGGCCGGCTGTGGTATCTCCAGGTGCTCTCCGGCGGCGACTACGCACAGGCCGCCGCCGACAACCGGATCCGCGAACTCAGCACTCCCGCGCCGCGGGGCAGCATCCTCGATTCGTCCGGGCATCCGCTGGTCCGCAATCGCACTGCGCTGGTCGTCTCGGTGAGCAGCCAGACGCTCGCCGGGCAGGCCGATCGCGGTGCGGCCGTGCTGCAGCGGCTGGCACCGGTGATCGGCATCTCCCTGACCGAACTCCGGCAGCGGATCACGCCGTGCGCGGCCGGGGTGGCACGGTCCTGCTGGAACGGGTCGCCGCTGACCCCTGTCGCGGTGGTCCAGGACGCGCCTCCCAAGGTGGCGCTGCGTATCGCCGAGCATCAGGAGGACTTTGCCGGCGTGAGTACACAGTTCCAGGCCGTCCGGGAGTACCCCGACGGGTCGCTGGCTGCGCACGCCCTGGGCTACCTCGCGCCGATCGGTCCTGATGCGCTGGGGCAGTCGGCGTACGCGGGATACCGGCCGACCGACCTGATCGGCGTGAGCGGCCTGGAGAAGCAGTACGAAGCCAAGCTGCGCGGCACCGATGGCACTCAGCGGCTCTCGGTCGACCATGCCGGCCGGGTCACCGGCACCGTCTCGGTGACCGATCCGGTTGCCGGCGGCGATCTGGTGACGAACCTCGACGCGCGCTTGCAAGCACTCGCCGAGAAGGCACTGGCCGACGGGCTGGCGACCGCCCGCAAGGGACACGATGCCTACGGCCGCCCCTACCGCGGCACCTCCGGTGCGGTGGTCGTGCTCAACGCCAGGACCGGCGCGGTGCTCGCGATGGCGAGTGCACCGACGTACGACCCGACCGTCTGGACGGGCGGGATCTCTGCGGCGGAGTACTCCCGGCTGACCTCACCGGCGGCCGGCACCCCGCTGCTGTCCCGTGCCGTACAGGGGGAGTTCTCGCCCGGCTCGACCTTCAAGATCGTCTCCGCCGCCGCGGCAGTGCGTGGTGGCTACCCGATCAACGGGACCTACCAGTGCCCGTCGTCGTACGCCGTGGGCACCGCGCGGTTCCGCAACTTCGAGGGCATCTCCTACGGCCCGATGGACCTGCGCAAGGCGCTGGTCAAGTCCTGCGACACGGTGTTCTACCGGTTCGGCCACGAGATGTGGGTCAGCGACGGCGGCCTCTCGCCGTCACCCGGGCGGGCGAAGGAACTGTTCGCCAAGACCGCGCAGGGCTACGGCTTCGGCCGTCCGACAGGGGTGGACCTGCCCGCCGAGGCGGCCGGCCGGATTCCGGACCGTGCGTCGAAGAAGGCCTTCTGGGAGGCACGCAGGGCCGACTACTGCGCCGGGGCCAAGAACCCCCGCTTCGACGTGGCACGGCGCAAGGCCGACCAGGAGTTCTGCACCGACGGGTTCAACTACCGCGCGGGCGACGCGGTGAACTTCGCGATCGGCCAGGGCGATGTTGTCGTCACTCCGCTGCAACTGGCCACCGCGTATGCCGCCCTGGCCAACGGCGGCTCGGTCTATCGACCGCAGATCGGCAAGGCCGTCGTGGGCGAAGACGGGCGGCCGACCTGGCAGGCGAGCCCGGACATGGTGGGCCGGTTGCCGATCGACAAGGCGACCCTGGACTACATCCGTACGGCATTGGGCGGCGTGACCCGCCCCGGTGGCACCGCCGCTGCGGCATTCGCGGGCTGGCCGCAGGACCGCGTCCCGGTGGGTGGCAAGACCGGAACGGCCGAGGTCGGGCTGACCAAGAACGGCCGGCAGGACACGTCGTGGTTCGCCGCGTTCGCGCCGGCCGACAACCCACAGTTCGTCGTGGTCAACATGCTCGAACAGGTGGGTACGGGCGGGGCGTACTCCGCCAGGGTGGGCCGGCGGATACTCGCCGGGATCTACGGGCTGGACGGACAGCCGGCGATCTTCCCGGGCGGGCGGATCCCGACCGCGCTGCCCCGGGCGCCGGCCGGATGAGCACCGCGCTGGCGCGGTCGTACCTCACCCGACCCGCCGACCGCCGTGCCCGCGGCCGCCGGCTGCCCGGAAGCGTCGACTGGGTGCTGGTCGCCAGCGTCCTCGCCCTGACGGCGGTCGGCGCCTTGCTCGTCTGGTCGGCGACCCGGGGCCGGCTCAGCACTGCGGGTCTCGATCCGCAGCGGATCCTCGACCGGCATCTGATCAACATCGCGATCGGACTGTCGCTGGGCCTGGTCGCGACGATGATCGACAACCGGATGCTTCGGGCGTACGCACTCGTGGTCTACGCCGTGTCCTGCCTCGGGCTCATCGGCGTCCTCGTCTTCGGCACCACGATTCACGGCGCGCACTCGTGGATCGTCGTCGGGGGCGGCCTTCAGGTTCAGCCGTCGGAGTTCGCCAAGGTGGGCCTGATCGCGAGCATGGCCGTGCTGCTGGGCGAACGGCGCGACGGTGAGGATGCTCCTCGCGGCTCCGACGTCGTGCTGGTGTTGCTCATGGCCGCCCTGCCGCTCGCGCTGGTGCTGCTCCAGCCGGATGTGGGGACGGCGATGGTGCTCGCGTTCGTCATCCTCGGCGTGCTCGCCGTGTCGGGTGCGCGGGCCCGGTGGCTGGCCGGGCTGCTCGTCGCGGGAGCGCTGGCCGCCGCCCTGGCCGTCCACGCCGGTGCGCTGAAGGACTACCAGGTGGAGCGGTTCACGTCCTTCGCCAA
>JBAVXU010000087.1:0-10260 GCA_049698415.1 Mycobacteriales bacterium | reverse complement strand
GTGGCTGCGTTCCTGTGGCGCGGCCGGTGCGGGAGCTGCCGGAGCTTCGGGGGCCGGTGTTGCCGGTGCCGCCTCGGCAGCATGCTTGGCGAGCAACCTCTCGTACGCCGAATCCCGGTCGACCGCGGTGCCGTACTCAGCCTGCAGCGGCGAGGCCGAAACGATCTTCTGCTGCGCGGCCGGGTCCAGCGTCGACATCAGCGAACGCGGTGGCCGCAGCATCGTCCACGCGACCGGGGTGGGTGCGCCCTTCTCGGAGAGCACCGTGACGACGGCCTCTCCGATGCCGAGTTGGGTGAGCACCTCCTCGAGGTCGTAGGGGGAGTTGGGGAACGTCGAGACGGTCGCCTTCAACGCCTTGGCGTCGTTGGGTGTGAAGGCACGCAGGGCGTGCTGCACCCGGTTGCCGAGCTGGCCGAGCACGTCCTCTGGCACGTCCTTGGGGGTCTGGGTGACGAAGAAGACACCGACGCCCTTGGACCGGATCAGCCGGACAGTCTGCGCCACCGCGTCGAGGAAGTCCGACGAAGCGTCGTCGAAGAGCAGGTGCGCCTCGTCGAAGAAGAACACCAGCTTGGGCTTGTCGACGTCACCGACCTCCGGCAGGTCGTGGAAGAGATCGGCCAGCATCCACATCAGGAACGTCGAGAACAGCACCGGGCGGTCACGGAGATTGGGCAGCTCCAGCATCGACACCACCCCCTTGCCGTCGGGGGCGGTGCGCAGCAGGTCGGCGGTGTCGAACTCCGGCTCGCCGAAGAAGACGTCGGCGCCTTGGTCCTCGAACGCGATGAGGTTACGCAGCAGGACGCCCGCAGTCGCCTTGGACAGCCCACCCAGTCCGGAGAGGTCCGCCGCTCCCTCGTCACTGGTGAGGTAGTGGATCACCGAGCGCAGATCCTTGACGTCGAGCAGCGGCAGGCCGGCTCCGTCGGCGTAGTGGAAGACAAGGCCGAGAGAGGAGGACTGGACGTCGTTGAGGCCGAGCACCTTGCTGAGCAGGACCGGGCCGAAGGACGTCATCGTCGCGCGGACCGGAACCCCGGTGCCTTGCCCACCGAGGGCGAGGAACTCCACCGGGAACCCGCTCGGCGTCCAGGTCATGCCGAGCTGCTCGGCGCGCTTCGTGATCTTGTCGTTGGGCTCGCCGGGGGCTGCCATCCCGGAGACGTCGCCCTTGATGTCGGCCAGGAACACCGGCACACCCGCGTCGCAGAGCTGCTCAGCCATCAGTTGCAGCGTCTTGGTCTTGCCGGTGCCGGTCGCCCCGGCCACGAGTCCATGTCTGGTCATCATCGACAGCGGAAGGCGCACGGCTGCATCGGCGCTTCCGGCGCCGTCGACGACCAGCCCACCGAGCTCGACCGCGGGACCGTCGAACGCGTAGCCCTTCTTCACTGTTGCGACCAGGTCAGCAGCGTCAGCAGCGTCGGTCATTGGCCCTCCACAGGGGACGAGCGGCTGGCATCGCGTTGTGAATGCCAGCATACGGTGATCGAACGGCCGGATTGCCGTCTCGGTGGCGCGCTGGGGCTCCTGAGGGAAGCGACCCATCGACCACACGATCGGCCTGCATGCCGGATGCTTGACGGTGTGCCCGACCCGACGATGAGCAGACGCAGACTGCTCGGATTGGCCGCCGGGGTCGGCGTAGGCGTGGGGGTCGGAGCCGGCATCGGCATCGGCGTGAGCGGCATCGGCACCGCGGAACCGACCCTGCCGCGAGGACCGGCCGGATCCCGCACCGATCCGGTCAGCATGGCCATGCACATCCACGCCTGTTTCAGCGAAGGCACGGCGAGCATGCAGGCGCACCTGCACGAGGCGCAGCGCAACGGGATCGATGTCATCTGGTGGACCGAGCACGACTTCCGGATGCGGGCACACGGCTACCGACAGGAAGTCCACTTCGACGGCTTGACAGAGTTGGAGAACGGCGTCGACTGGACCTGGCGTGAGGCGCGCTTCGGTCAGGCGACGGAAGCCCTCGCCAGCTTCGTCTCCGAGCCGCGCACGCCGACCGAGCCGGGCAACGCCCTGCTGATGCGCCTCGGCGCCGACTCCCCCGACTGGGCCGGCATCAGCTACGAAGGCGACGCGCGCAACTCGACGTACACCACCTGCCTGATCGACACGACCATAGAACTCGACGTGCTCGCCCAGTCGGTGGGACGAGATGCCGAGTTGGTGGTCGAGATCGTGTCTTCCTACCGTCCGGCGACGGCCGGCCGGCCGGCCGGGCAGTACGCGCTGCAGTACCGCGTCGGGGCGGGCGGCGGCCGAGCCCTGGAGATGGACGGGTTGCTCGGGGTGATGCCGGTGCAGGTGCGGCCCGGCTGGCAGCGCCTGCGGCTGCGACCGGTCGACGACATCGCCGCGCTGTGGCCGGACCTGGTCGCCGGTGACAGCGGACTGTTCCGCCTGCGGCTGCTGGCGCGAGCTCGCAGCGGCGCGACGGCCGCCGGCGTGTTCGACCGACTGCGGTTCATCCGGGCGGGCCGCGCCGATCCGCTCGACCTGCAGCGCGAACTGGTCCGGGAGTACTCCCCCCGCTATCCCGGCGTCCGGCAGATCCAGTCGGCGGAGATCTCGCTGGTCCGTCATCTGAACACGTTCGGCGGCGACCTGTCCTTGCCCGACTACGGCAGCGGCCCGGCCGTCCGGGACAACGCCGTGTCAGCGGCCGAGGCGATGGTCAAGCGGGTGCACGGCTACGGCGGGATCGCGTCGTACAACCACCCGCTGAGCGGGACCGCGAAAGAGTTGGCGAGCCACCTCGTCGCCACCCGGAACATGGGAGCGGATGCGGTCGAGGTCGGCTACCGGCAGGACGTCGAGCAGGTGAGCTACGCCTTCGACGTGGCGGCGCGCAACGCCGTGTTCGTCACCGCCACGGGGGTGACCGACGACCACAGCGGGCTGCCGTGGGCGAACCAACGCACCCGCTGGATCTCGTCGGTGTGGGCGCCGTCGACCGAGACAGCGGACCTGGTGCGCGGGATCGGCGCCGGTCGCCTGTGGTTCTGGGACCTCGGCGGATGGGGTGGGACGTTCGACATCAACGTCCACGGCAAGGCCGCGATGGGCGGGGTGCTCGTCACCGGCGAGCGGCGGGTCGCGGTCGACGTGCTCGCGACCGATCTGCCGGGCGACGGGTCCCTCGACCTCGTGGTCGGCCAGGTCGACCGTGCCGGTCCCGACGTGCCCAAGCCGGCGACGACGGTGTTCAGCAGGCCGGCCAGGCAGGTGCGCGGTGGCCGTGCATCGATCGACCTCAGACCGGGGCGTGGGCAGTACCTCCGCGCCGCCGTACGCGACCGGGCCGGGTCCATCGTGGGCTACTCCAATCCGTTGTGGATCCTGCCCGACACATCGGCGTCGGATGTGCCTCCCGACCGGCAGGTCTGAGCACCGCGGCGCCCTAGGCTGTCCGAATGAGCAGCCACGATGCAACCGAGCCGAACGTCGCCCAGGAAGAGACCGAGCGCACCTTCGACCGGCTCGTCGACGAGGGGCGCCAGCGACTCGGACGGTCCTGGTCCGGGCTGATCGCCACCGGCTCGCTCGGCGGCCTCGACATCGGGGTCGGCGTGCTGGCCCTGCTGCTGGTCGAGCACGTCACTCACAACAAGCTGCTCGGTGGCCTCGCGTTCGCCATCGGTTTCATCGCACTCACCCTGGCGCGCAGCGAACTGTTCACCGAGAACTTCCTGGTCCCGGTCGCCGCGGTCGTCACCAAGGAGAGTTCTCTGATGTCCCTGCTGCGGTTGTGGGGCGTCACGATCGTGACCAATCTCGCCGGCGGCTGGGTGATCACCTGGATCATCGTGGCCGGGTTCCCCCACCTCGGCAGCAACGCCATCGAGTCGGCGAAGTTCTACGTCGGCCTCGGCATCACCTGGCGGTCGTTCGCACTGGCCATGATCGGTGGCTTCCTGATCACCCTGATGACCCACCTGCAGCACACGACCGATTCCGACGGCGTACGGCTGGTCCCGGCGACCGCGATGGGCTTCCTGCTGGGCGCCGGCCAGATCAACCACGCGATCGTCGCATCGTTGATGTGCTTCGCCGCGCTGCACGCGGGGGCGCCGTTCGGCTACCTCGACTGGCTGGGTCTGTTCGGCTGGGCGGCGCTGGGCAACATGGTGGGTGGGATCGGTCTGGTCACGGTGCTGCGACTGCTCCAGTCACCGCACAAGGTCGCTGCCGAGCGTCGGAGCCCATCCGCGTCGGACGACTCCTAAGCTCGGCAGCGCACCTCATCAGGAGGCGAGGTACTCCTCCCAGGTCACCAGGTTGCGCGACGGGTCGTTCGAGGGGTGTTTGTCGTCGCACCCGGTCAGTCCGTCCTCGAAGTACTTGAACTCGAAGATCTGGCAGTTGCCGCCGTAGTCGGAGCGCAACGGTGCCGGTGCCGAGCCGTCGCCATGTGCCTCCCACGACATCTGGTAGTCGTTGATCGCCACAGCGTGGATGTGGGTGTTGCTGCCCCAGGATGAGTCGCACCGGCACCAGGCAGCAAACCCGACCTTGCGCAGTGCCGCCACCCGGTTGGACCGGCCGGCGTCGGTCGTGTCCCACACCCGGATGTCCAGCGCACCTCCGGCGTTGTGGACCCCGGCGGAGGCTGCCGCGCAACTGGGGTAGCAGTAGCCCCCCTGCACGATGACCATGTCCGATCCGACCTGCCCGGCGACGCGCATGATTCGCTGTGCCTCGAGGAACATGGCCTGCGTGCGTTCGTTGATGACGTCAGTGCCGTCGGCCGAGTTGCCGCCGTTGGCGACCGACTTCAGATGAACCTGCTTGCCCACCTCGAAATCGTTGATCAACCGGAATCGGCCTGCCCCCAGCGTCTGCAACTCGGACAGGCCCGGAATCCCGTTGGCCGATCCTCTGCTGGTCTCGCCGAGTCGGTTGACTTCGTACTTGCCGAACGCCGCGATGGTGGCCGTTCCGTAATAGCCGTCGATCGCGCTGGCCGCCAGCAGTCCTTCCTGATGCAGCGCCTGCTCGACGAGCTTCACCGAGTCGCCGGCACCGACCGTCTCGACGTTGTCCACCCGCCAGGGATCCAGGGTGGCGGCGAGCACCAGGCGCGACATGTTCACTGCTGGCAGGCTGGCGCACGGATCCGACGGTGCGCATGACGCCTGGGCGGGGTTGGCGACGGCGAGCACACCGACGGCGCTGACCGCCACTGCGATGGCGACGACGGCTCTGCGAACCGCGAGTCGCTGGCTGGGTTTCACGATGTGTCTCCTTTGAGGCTGGTGTCGCCGGATGGGATGTGCAGTTCAGTACTGCTCGACGTCGTAGCCCTTGCGCAGGGTCGCCTTGTTGAAGGCGAGCCAGTTGGCCTGAGACGAGGCGATGGTTCCGCTGGCTCGACCGATGCGGCGCAGCACCTGTGTGGAGTCGGTATTGGTCTCCGGTCCCCAGACGCCGTCGACGGTGGTGGCTTTGCCCCAGACGAACCTGCAACTCGCCTGGACATGCAGCGTCTGTGCTTCCGAGGAGGTATCGAAGTCGGAGTTGCCCAGCCCGGAAACCAGGTTGTCGATGTGTATGTGGTTCCAGTGGTCGGAGTTGTACGGGTAGGTCAGGACGTTGCGGAAGTGGTAATGCAGGCTGGCCGAGGTGGCCCAGTAGTGAACGCGAGTCGCCGCCATGTCGGCCGCCGGATCGTCCTTCCACTGGTCGTACCGACCGAAGAACTGGCGATGGAGGTTGCCCTGCTGGTTCGTCGCATAGATCCGGGTCAGGTCGAAGCCGCGTCCGTTGTTGTGCGCCTCGCTCGAACGATCATCGGTGTGGACTCCGAGGGTCCAGACACGCATCGGCTTGAGCACGGACAGTCCGGTGTTGTCGAACCAGAATTCCAGCCAGGTGGCCATCCGGTCGTGGAAGGAGGGCCGGTAGGCGAACGACGTCAGGTTGCCGTTGGCCTCGTAGACGGTGGGCTGACCCCAGACGCCCGAGTAGGTCTGCAGGTCTCCGTGTGCCGACGCCGGGGAGGCCGGAAACAACAGACCGGCCGTGCCGATCGCGGCGCCACCCGCGGCGAGCTGGAGCAGTCGACGGCGTGAGATCTCGGTCATGGTTGTGCCCTCCTGTTGTGTGATGCAAAGCGGTGGTTACGCGCCACCGCAGGACCATGGCTGCCAGCCCCGGTCGCGCCAGAGCGCGAGCGCGGCCCGAATGTTGTCGTCCGCGTGCAGGGAGGCATCGACCTTCTGCCGGGCGTTACTGCCGGGCAGATAGCTCTGCAGGGTGCCGCCGTCGTTGAACTGGAAGACACCGAAGTCCAGCGTGCCGTTGCCGTTCGGACCGCCGACCGCGATGGGGTTCAGCCCCGACTCGCACCGCGCCACCCGGATCGCCTTGTCCTCGACGCTGTCCGGGAAGATGTCGCGGATCTGGGCGGCGACGCCCGCATCACAGCTGACGTTGAGCCCCTCATCGGGGTTGGCCAGCTTGCCGCGAGTCACCGGGCCGACGACCCCGTCTGCATCGAGCCGGTTGCGGCCCTGGAAGGCGTACACCCGCATCCGGGTCTGAGCGCCGAACTGACCGTCGACGGTGAGTTGGTTGCCGCAGTCCAGGCCCAATTCGTTCAGTCGCCGCTGCAACTTCTCGACACAGTTGCCGCTGCTGCCCATGCTGAGAGTCGCGTCGCACAGCACCGTCGCGGCATGCGCGGCCGGAGCGACACCGCTCATGACACCGAGTGCCACCATGAGGGCTGTTGCCGCCGTCCAAAGCCTCGTCGCTGGTCTCATCGCCATCGCCTTCCGCCAGATCCCGGGTCCGTTGTGAGGCAGAACCGTAGGGCGGGTGACGGGATGCAGATAGGGCAAACGCGGTCAGTGACCGCAACAGGCCACTCTCAGGCCGGTGTCGCTGAAATCCACCCAAGTTGCGCGGCCCGCAACGCGAGCTGGAACCTGTTGCTCGCTCCGGCCTTGGCCTCCAGGTCAGCCACCCGGCGCCGGATCGTGCGCGGGCTGACGCCGAGCAGCCGCCCGATGGCCTCGTCCGTCAGCCCGGTCGCGAGCAATCGCATCAGCAACCGCGTCGACGCATCGGCCTCGGCCTGCGCCCCGTCGGCGGGGGGCTGGGCCACCATCGGCGTGGCGGTGCTCCAGAGCAGCTCGAACCACTGGCGGAGCATCTGCAGCATCTCGGGAATTCGGATGACCAGCACCCCAGACCGCGGTGTCGGTCCGGTGGACAGCATGGCGACCCGGTCGTCGGCGAGGGTCAGCCAGACCGGCGGCGGTGGAGCCAGCCGGATCTCGGCGCCCATGACGGTCGCGTCATCGATGGCCCGGCGCGCCAGCTCCGGATCATCCATGCTCGTGATCGATTGCACCCCACGCCAACGCACGCCGGCCTGACGAATGATGCTGTCGGGAGTGATCTGGGCCGGCGTCGGGGCCGGGACCGTGCCTTCGACCACCATCAGCTCGTGCTGTGCACTGCTGATGGTGGCTCGGTGCGCGTCACCGCGCTGGTGCGGTTCGGTGAGCAGTTCGATCGCCGGCCCGAGACCGGAAACGTCCGCTGCGTTGTTGCCCAGCCCGCCATGGGCCATCCCCTGCAACATCTCGGCCAGGTCGGCCAGTCGCCGGAGCGCGGCCAGATCCGCGGGCAGTCGACGCGACAACAACTCACTCAGCGCCTCGGCGGGACGTACCGCTGAATTGCGTCCCCCCACGATCAGCCGCGCCGACACCAGGGCCAACCGCACGTCGTCGGGTATCTCTGGGCGCTGGCCGGCAAGCAGTTGGCAGTAGATGGCCCGAGCCCGGGGATCGAGGGCACCGTTGCCGGATCTCAAGATTCCCCCTCATCATCGGGAGCCCGTGGGCACGATGGGTTGCCACGACAGCATGCCGTTCGGGAATGGCGATGGTCCAGAGGCCTACGGCATCGCGAATCCGTGGGTGCGGGCCTGCCGGGCCAGCGCGCGCCACTCCTCGTAGTCGGCCGGCGTGGCCGGATCGCACGGCTGCCCGACGAACGGGGGTACGTCGATCGACGGTGCCGCCAGTTTCGGGGGCGTGGCGAAGTCGAGCACGGCAGCGAGGTTGTTGGCCGCCGAGTCGCGCACGGTCAGCGGCTTGAGGCCCCAGCGCCACTCGATCGCCTTGAGCACCGAGGTGTGGTCGTAGACACCATGGGCGACGTGGCGCCGACGAGCCCGCGGGGAGACGACGAGGCACGGCACCCGAAATCCGCGAAGTCCGGTCCCGAGGTCCGGCCGGGCGTCGGGAGCCGTGCCGGGGACGACGTGGTCGTAGAAACCACCCCACTCGTCGTAGTTGACGACGAGCAACGTGCGTCCCCAGCCGGGGCCACGGGTCACTGCCCCGTAGATCTGCGACAGGAAGGCCTGCCCCGCGCGGATGTCGGCGTGCGGATGGTCATCGGCAGACGTGCCGCTGGCCTCATCGGTGAATCTCGGGTCGACGAACGACACGGCCGGCAAGGTGCCCGCCGCGGCGGCTGCGAGGAACTCGGGGTAGGGCCGGGAGATGCCGACGTACTTCGTGCCGTACAGCGCGAGGAAGGGCACGTCGCCGTAGTAGTAGGTGCCGCTGACACCGGCGTCGGCGAGCCGGTCCCAGATCGTCGGCATGGTCGCGGTCGCGGTCGTGTTGCTGATCCGGTCGGTCTGCGCCGAGTGCTGATAGAGACGGTTGGGATAGGTCTGGGCCATCGTTGCCGAGAAGTAGCGGTCGCACACCGTCCAGTACGGCGCCGCCTTGCCATAGAAGCTCAGGTCGGCACCTGTGTAGTAGCCGATCGCGTAGTCATCGTTCTCCCCCGACAGCAGCCAACCGTCGCAGGCGCCGCCGTTGAGCTGGATCCGGCCGCCCTCGTAGGAGTGGTCGGGGTCCGGGTGAGCGCAGCCCTGGGTGTCTCGCAGGTGATGGGTCGAGCGACGCCGCCAATCGCGCCCCACGTAGGACAGGCCCTTCTGCCGGCCGTCGGCCCCGGGGACCCAGCCGAGGTAATGGTCGAAGGAGCGGTTCTCCATCATGACCACGATGATGTGGTCGATGCCGGAGTCGGCCGGCTCGGGCAGCGCAGCCGACGGCCGCGCCGTGCTCGCACCGGCAGTCGTACTCGCACCCAGCACGGCATCCCCTGCGACTGCAGCGGCTGCGGCCCCGAGCCCACCCAGAAACGCACGACGAGACACGCCATCTGACCCGGTCATGTTGTCCTCTCCCTGCGCCCAGCGGGTCAGTAGTTGGTGTAGACGTCACGGCCGAAGCGGTACGGCACCTGCTGCGCGTAGCCCAGATGGGGCAGGGCGAAGAGGTCCTCGATGCTGCCGAGCAGTGCGTAGTGGTTGTACGGGGTGTCGTTGAGGCTGCCCGGCTTGATGTAGCGCGAGACCGCCACCGCTCCGACCCGACCGCCGCCGGGACCGGAGATGCCGGGCACCGGGGAGTTCGGCCCCGGCCCTTCGTTGCAGCACGCCGAGGAATCCGCCTCCGGACCATCGGACTCGTCGAAGGTGACGATCAGCAGGCCGTCGCGTTGGTACGCCGGGGAGGCGAGGATCTTGGGCACCCAGGACTTGAGGAAGGCATCGGCAGAAACGAGGCCGCCGGGCTCTCCGTTCACGCAGGGCTGGTCGTGGCCGTCGTGGCAGAGGTTCGGCACGATCATCGAGTAATTCGGCGTGGTGGCGACGGTGGCGAGGTCACCGGTCAACCGGTCCAGCGGGACGTCGTTCGCGGCGCAGGCCGGCGTGTCGATGATCGAGTGGAAGTAGACGAACGGGTTGTGCCGTACGGCGTACTGATCACCCGGCCGCGCATGCTGCGTGTCGTCCTGCGAGCCGATCGCCGGGTGGCGGCAGGTTGCCGGCTGCGCCGGGTTGTTGCCCATGTCCTCGAGGTAGCCGTGCCAGGTCAGCCCCTTGCCCGCCAACTGGTTGGGCAGCGTGCGTACCGACTTGGGATAGACACATCCGTTCCCGACGACCTGCTGCGGTGGCACGGTCGCGGCTCCGCTGCCGACGAAGTCGCTGTAGTTCTGGCAGTCGCTCTGGGTCTGGCTGTCCGGGCCTTGCCCGCTGATCTGGCCGATGTAGTTGGGCAGGCTCAGGTGCGCGGTGCCGTAATACTGCGTCAGCAGGTTGCCCTTGCCGCGCAGGGTGCGCGAGAGGTACGGCGCGGCAGAGCCGGGCCCGAACGTCTCGTCGTAGCCCTTGTTCTCGAGGTTGATCACGAACAC
>JBAVXU010000086.1:0-4872 GCA_049698415.1 Mycobacteriales bacterium | reverse complement strand
TGATCTCACCGGGCCGGCGGTGACCGGGATCGGCGAAGTAGTTCAGGCCACCCTCGCGGATCCGGCCGAAGATCTCGTCGAACTCCGACTCGGTGACGAGGAACGCGTAGTGCTGCGGGTGCACCTCCCCATGATCGTCGGCGAAGTCGAGCGAGACGTCGTTGTCGACTTGGAGCACGGCGAACGGACCGTACGACGTGGGGGGTGGGAGACCGAGCAGGTCGGCCAGTGACGTTGCGGCTGAGTGCTTGTCGCTGACCGAAACGATGGTGTGGTTGAGGTGAACAGGCATCGTGACCTCCCGCTCGTGATGGCGCGTACAGGCAAGCACACCGGCCGCGATGCGCGCCAGGAGAAAATGAGAGGCTGCCCAGATGCGTGTGCTCGGCGGCGGCGCTCTGCGCCAGCTCGGCGTCGCAGCCTGCGTCCTGGTGCTGACCGGTTGCTCCTCCGGGCCTAGTGACGCGCGAGCAGATAGGCCGTCACCGGCTCCGAGCACGCCATCGGCATCGCCGACACCGACGCCAACGCCAACCCCCTCGGCGCCGGCCAAGCCCAAGCCACCGCCCGTCACAGCTTCGGCCCGGCTACCGCTGTCCTACTCCACGGGCGACGCGACCCAGGCGATCACCGTCATCGCCGGATCGACCGGCGACACCACCGCCACCCTGCAGGCGTGGACCAAGACCGTCCAGGGCTGGGTCCGGCGCGGACCGGCCTCCCACGCCTACCTCGGCAAGCAGGGCATGACCGCCCATCCAAGTGAGAGCCTCGCGGCCACCCCGATGGGCAGCTTTTCGCTGACCCAGGCGTTCGGCCTGGCCGGAGATCCCGGCACCCGGTTGCCGTACTTCAGCACCGACTCCAGCGACTACTGGGTGGCCGACCAGAACTCCGCCGTCTACAACACCCACTACCGCTGCTCGCGCAACTGCCCGTTCGACACCGGCGCCGGCGAGAACCTGTATCGGGTGGGCTACATCTACACCTATGCGGTCGTCATGGACTACAACCGCTTCCCGGTACGACGCGGGGCGGGCAGCGCCTTCTTCCTGCATGTGACGGAGTACAAACCCACGACCGGCTGCATCTCGATCCCCCGGCCGGACCTGGTGTCGATCATGCGCTGGCTCGATCCCGCGGCGCATCCGCGGATCCTCGTCGGCAACGCCTGATGCAGCCTCAACAGGCTCGTCAGCCGGACGTTTCGCTCACCAGCAGGTCGACGACGTCCCGCATGTGACCCGCCGGGCGGAAAGCCGCCCGCTGGCGCTCTGCCCCGGTGCCGCCGGCCAGCAACGCCTCGACTCCGGTGCGTACGAACGCGAGGTCGCCGTGCTCCTCGAGCGAGGTGCGGACATGCTCGACGAGACTTGCCACCACGTCAGCCACCGGCGCCGGGCTTCCGGTGACGGGATCGATCAGGTCCGCGGTCAACCCGAAGCGTGCGGCGCGCCACAGCGCGACCCGGATCAGCTCCGGCCGGGTGTCGTCGCAACGACGCGACTCGCGCTCGGCCTCGACGCAGGTCTGGACCAGGGCGCGCACGAGCGCGGCGACCAGCAGCGTGTCCTCGATCCGAGCGCCGACGTCGGCCACCCGGAACTCCACCGTGTCGAAGCGCCGAGCCTCGCGGATGTCCCAATAGAGCATCCCCTCGTCGCGCGGCACGCCGGTCCGGAGCAGCGCTTCGACGATCTGGTCGTACTCCTCGGCAGATTGCACAGCAGGCGGCGCCCCGGCCATCGGCCAGCGAGACCAGACCTGCCAGCGATAGCTGCCGTATCCGGTGTCAGCGCCCCGCCAGAACGGGCTGTTCGCCGAGATGGCCAGCAGGGTCGCGAGCCACGGCCGGGCCCGACGGATGGCGGCCATCCGGAGCCCACGGTCGGCGACGTGGACATGCACGTGCGCGCCGCACACTGTCTGCTCCCTGGCAGTGGGCCCGAAGCGGGCCGCGATCTGTTCGTACCTGTCCTCCTGCGTCGGTGGGACGGGTGGGGTCTGACCGGGCCAGGTGCCGCTGGCGGCGATCCGGCACCCCACTTGAGCTGCGTTGGCCCCCAGACTCGACCGCAGCCGGCCCAGGTGGCTACGGATCTCGGCGAGTTCGGCGCAGGCCGGCGTCTGGATCTCGACCTGGGTACGCAACAGCTCCGGGTCGACCTCGTCGGCTTCGCGCCTGCCGAGCGCGGCCAGCACCTCCGGCGCCGCGGTTCGCAGGCTCCCGGAGGCTGCGTCGACGAGGTGGAACTCCTCCTCGACTCCAAGCGTGAACTCGGTCACCCGCCGCTCCGTCCGCATCTCAAGTCATTGCCGGATGACGCCGAAGGATATGCAGGCGGCGACGCTCGGTCCTTACCCGTGTTCATCTGTTTCGTGCCCTCAGGGGAGCCTCGCGTGAAGATCCTGGCCGTCGACAGCGACCGGGTGCGGCTGCTCGCGTTGCAGGCGATGGCCATGTCGCAGGGGCACGACTGCCAGATCGCCGCGACCGGCCGGGAAGCCTGGTGGATCCTGCAGCAGAGCGACATCGAGCTGCTGGTCTGCGACCGCAACGCCGAAGACATCGACGGCCTGCAGCTGTGCCGGCTGGTCCGCGCCGAGCTCACCGCCTCGTACGTCTACGTGATCATGGTGACCACGTCCGACGGACGGGACCAGGTCAAGGAAGGCATGCTGGCCGGTGCCGATGACTATCTGACCAAGCCCGTCGCGTTCGAGGACCTGCGCCGGCGGCTGATCGCGGCCAACCGGGTCACCACTCTGCTGCGCAGCCACGAACGACTCACCCGCGAGATCGACACCGTCGCGCGCAGTGACCCACTCACCGGCCTGGGCAACCGCAGGTGCCTGCAGTCGGATCTCGAAGTCCTCGCCGCCCGGGTCGGGCGCTACGGCAACACGCACAGCGTGGCCCTGCTCGACCTGGACAACTTCACCGACTTCAACGGAAGGTACGGCCAGGCGGCCGGTGACCGGGCGCTCAAAGCCGTGGCCGCGACGCTGGCCAACATCTCCCGTGAGGGCGACGGCTGCTACCGATTCGGCGGCGGAGCCTTCCTGTGCACCTATGCCGAGCAGTCCGCCCAACTGGCCCGGATCGCGGTGGACCGCTTCCGGGTCGCCGTGGCCGCCTTGGGCATCAGGCACGAGAGCAACGCGCCCGGCGGCCTGCTCACGGTGAGCGCCGGCATCGCCGAGATGACCGAGGATCACTGCGATCCGACCGAAGTGATCAACCGCTGCGTCAACGCGCTGCACCAGGCCAAGAGCCTCGGCCGCGACAACGTCGAGTCGGCACCGAGCTAGCCGATCGAGCTCATCGGACTAGGTATCCCCCACCCCCGGATATCGGACACCTTCCTGATGTGGCACCCCGCCCCTTAGCAGCACTCTCGTAGCTACACCGAGAGAGTCGAAAGAGGGCGACGAACATGCAGTACCTGACGATGGATCTGACCAAGGCCCGGATGAACGACCTGCTCGACGAGGCGGACCTGGACCGGCAGGCACACCTGGCCCGCGAGGGACACCGAGGCGAGCGCACGGCCGGTCGGCACAGCCACCAAGGTGGACGGGTCCGGCGCCTGCTGGCCCTGCGGTGACGGCGCTGCTGTCCGTACCCGCGGATTCAGCATCCGGGCAGGCGGAGGCCGACGGATCCCAGACTCACGAGTCGGGACTGTCGGCCTCCGGTGGCATGCTCAGGGGCGTGGCGACCAAGGTTTCGAGTGCGCGCTTCGTGGGGCGCACCGCGGAGTTCGACCTCCTCACCTCCGCGCTCAGCGACGCCAGGAGCGGCCGGCCCTCCCTGGTGCTGCTCGGCGGCGAAGCAGGCGTGGGCAAGACCCGGCTGGTCGACGAGTTCACCCAGCGCTCCCGCGCTGAGGGCGTTCGAGTCCTCGTCGGCGGCAACGTCGAGCTCGGCGAGGAGGGCATGCCCTTCGCACCGGTCTCGGCCGCGTTGCGCGGGCTGCTGCGGGACCTCACACCCGAACAGACCACCGCCTTGCTCGAGCCCGGCCGCGAGGACCTGGCCAGGCTGTTGCCCGAGCTCGGCCCGGTTGGCACCAGGACCGAGGCCGGGCGCGGCCGGCTCTTCGAAGTGCTCATCGGCCTGCTGGAGCGGCTGGCGCAAGAATCCCCGCTGCTGCTGATCGTCGAGGACCTGCATTGGGCCGACCGCTCCACCCGGGAGCTGCTGGCCTACCTCGCTCGCAGCCTGCGCGATTCGCAGATCCTCATCGTCGTGACCTATCGCAGCGACGAGGTCCACCGCGGCCACCCGCTGCGTGCCTACCTCGCTGAGCTCGACCGCGTCGGCACCGTGGTTCGCCGCCAGCTCGAGCGCCTCACCCATGACGAGGTCGCGGCCCAGGTCGCCGATCTGCTCGGGGCTCCCCCCGCACCGTGGGTGGTGCAGCGGGTCTACGACCGCTCAGAGGGCAACGCGTTCTTCGTCGAGGAGATCGTCTGCGCCGACCTCCACGAAGACGACGGCCGGCTCACTGACTCGCTGCGTGAATTGCTGCTCGCCCGGCTCGAACGACTGCCACAACGCACGCAATGGTTGCTTCGGATCGCCTCGGTGGGGGGTCGCCACGTCGACTACGGCCTGCTGTCAGCGGTCAGCGAGATGCCCGAGAACGACCTCGCCGAAGCCCTGCGCGAGGCCGTGTTCGGTCACGCGCTGACCGTCGATGCCGACGAGACAAGCTTTTCGTTCCGGCACTCCCTGGTCCGTGAGGCGCTGCACGAGGACCTGCTGCCCGGTGAGCACGGCCGGGTGCACGCGCGCTACGCCGAGGCGCTCGAACGCGACCCCACCCTGGTGCCGCCGGCGAGGTTCAGCGCCGAGATCGCCCACCA
>JBAVXU010000085.1:0-4621 GCA_049698415.1 Mycobacteriales bacterium | reverse complement strand
TCGCCGTCACCTTGCTGCTGGCCAACGGCCGTGGCGTGCCGGTCGGCCGGATGACGGCGTTCACCTTCGCCCAGACGATGTTCCTGCTGCCGTGGGCCATCCTTGCTGTGCCGATCGCGACATCGGTATTCCCGCAACTCGCGTCGCGATGGGAGACCGGCGACAGGGCCGGCTACCTGCGCTCGATCGCAGGTTCGTTGCGCGCCGTGCTGCTGGTGTGCGCCCTGGCCACGGCCGCGCTGATAGCCGCCGCCCGACCGGCCGCGCGGGTGCTGCTCCAAGGGGCGCCAGGTCAATCCAGCGTGACACCACTCGCGGTCGGCATCGCCGCGCTCGCGCCGGGCCTGCTCGGCTACGGCCTCTACGCCCTCCTGTCTCGCGCTCTCTATGCGCAGGGCAAGACCTGGCAGACCGCTGTGTCGACACTGGCCGGATGGGCCAGCGTGATCGTCGCCGACCTGATCCTGGCGCAACTGCTGCCGGCAGCCGACCGGGTGCTCGCGCTGGCCATCGGCAACTCGATCGGGATGACGGTGCTCGGCGTGCTGTTGCTGGGGGCTATCGGCCGGCGTTCGGGCCGTCCGGCCTTCGCCGGAATCGGCCGGTCGGCGGTGGCCGCTCTCATCGGCGGTGCACTGGCGACCGGGGCCGGCCTGGTGGTCGCACGGACCATCGCTGGTGGCGGGATCGCGGCAGCGCTCGGCCAGCTCGTCCTGGTGTGCTGTGTCGTCCTGCTGGTGTTCGGTGCGGTCGCCTGGTGGCTGTGCGGTCCCGACATCAGGGCGCTGGTCGGGCGCCGTGGGCCGATCGATGCCTGAGCACATCGTCCTCGTCCTGGCGACAAGCACCGGCGGCACCGGCACGCACGTACGCACCCTGGCCGGAGGCCTGGTCCGATCCGGCGCCAGGGTGACGGTGTGCGGGCCGCAGTCCACCGAGGACGCGTTCGGGTTCGTCGGGGCGGGCGCCGACTTCCACGCGGTGGAGATCGCCGGCGGGTTGCGTCCGCTCGCCGATGCCCGCGCCGCCCGTACGCTGCGTCCGATAGCAGCCGACGCGACCGTGGTCCACGCTCACGGCCTGCGCGCCGGACTCGTGGCCGGATCGGTGACGCCACGCAGCACGCCGTTTGTCGTCACCTGGCACAACGCCGTGCTGGCCACTGGGCCGGCCCGGGCGGTGTACGACCTGCTGCAGCGCGTGGTCGCCCGCCGGGCCGACATCACGCTGTGCGTCTCACCCGACCTCGAGGACCGGGTACGACACCTCGGCGGCCGCGATGTCCGCCCCGGGCCGGTGCCCGCGCCGGCGCTGAGCCCGCCAGGTCGCAGCCCGGCCGAGGTCCGCGCCGAGTTTCGTGCCGCCGACCGTCCGCTGGTCCTCACCATCGCGCGGCTGCACGAACAGAAGGGCTATCCCACCCTGGTCGCTGCCGCAGCGCAGTTGGCCGGCCGTGACCCGGCACCGTTGTTCCTGGCGGCCGGCGACGGACCGCAGCGCGCGACGATCGTCGCCGACATCGCCCGCACCGGGGCGCCGGTACGCCTGCTCGGCTGGCGTACCGATCTGGCAGATCTACTTGCCGCCGCTGACGTCGTCGTCGTGCCGAGCGTGTGGGAGGGCAGCCCGCTGGCCGCACAGGAGGCGCTGCGTGCGGGCCGTCCGCTCGTGGCCACGGCCGTGGGCGGGATTCCCAAGCTCGTCGGTGACGGTGTCGACCTGGTGGCACCAGGCGACCACGTGGCCCTGGCCCGCGCCATCGCCCGGGTTCTCGACGATCCCGAGCACGCGGCGGCGCTGGTCGCCCGAGGGACGCTGGCGGCAGCCCGGCTGCCGACCGAGGAGACGACACTGGCCCAAGTGCGTGCCATTTACGCCGAACTGTTGGGCCGCGAATGGTGATCTGCGGTCGGCCGGGCGTGTGCTGGCGCCTGACGTTGCGTAGCGGTGTTACCGTGGACTCCCGTGGACCTGCGGGTGATTGCACCCGCCTGAGATACCGCGGGAGCCCGCTTTGATCCAGTCCGGCACGACGACCAAGCACATCTTCGTCACCGGCGGAGTCGCCTCATCGCTCGGCAAGGGCCTGACTGCCAGCAGCTTGGGCAGCCTGCTGACCGCGCGCGGCTTGCGGGTCACCATGCAGAAGCTCGATCCGTACCTCAACGTCGACCCCGGGACGATGAACCCGTTCCAGCACGGCGAGGTCTTCGTCACCGAGGACGGCGCCGAGACCGACCTCGACATCGGTCATTACGAACGATTCCTCGACACCAACCTGCACGGCTCGGCCAACGTGACGACCGGGCAGGTCTACAGCAAGGTGATCGCCAGGGAGCGGCGCGGGGAGTACCTCGGCGACACCGTCCAGGTGATCCCGCACATCACCAACGAGATCAAGCAGCGGATCCTGGCCATGGCGGCGCCCGGCGCCGACGGGACGGTGGCCGACGTGGTGATCACCGAGGTCGGGGGCACGGTCGGCGACATCGAGTCGCTGCCCTTCCTCGAGGCGGCCCGACAGGTCAGGCATGACGTCGGCCGCGACCACTGCTTCTTCCTGCACGTGTCGTTGGTGCCCTACCTCGCTCCCAGCGGTGAGCTCAAGACCAAGCCCACCCAGCACTCGGTCGCGGCGCTGCGCAGCATCGGTATCCAGCCCGACGCCGTGGTCTGCCGCTCCGATCGCGAGATCTCCGATGCTCTCAAGCGCAAGATCAGCCTGATGTGTGACGTCGACACAGAGGCCGTGGTCTCGGCCGCCGATGCACCGTCGATCTACGACATCCCCAAGGTGCTGCACCGTGAGGGTCTCGACGCCTACGTCGTACGCCGCCTCGGTCTCGGCTTCCGGGACGTCGACTGGACCCGGTGGGACGACCTGCTCGAGCGCGTCCACCGTCCACAACAGACAGTGACGGTTGCCCTGGTGGGCAAGTACGTCGATCTGCCCGACGCCTACCTGTCGGTGATCGAGGCCGTCCGCGCCGGTGGCTTCGCGCACCGAGCCCGGGTCGACATCCGCTGGGTCACCTCCGACGACTGCCAGACACCTGCCGCGGCGGCCGCGGCGCTGTCCGGTGTGGACGGTGTGCTCATCCCCGGTGGCTTCGGCGTGCGCGGGATCGAGGGCAAGATCGGTGCCGTTCACTACGCGCGTACCAACGAGATCCCCACGCTGGGGCTGTGCCTGGGTCTGCAGTGCATGGTCATCGAGGTGGCCCGCTCGATGGCCGATCTCGTCGGTGCCAATTCCGCGGAGTTCGAGCCCGACTCGCCCTATCCCGTCATCGCCACCATGGACGAGCAGGTCGCGGTGGTCACCGGCGATCGCGACATGGGCGGCACCATGCGCCTGGGCTCCTATCCGGCGACGCTGGTCGCCGACTCGGTGGTCCACGGGGCCTATGGCGAGATGGAAGTGACCGAGCGGCACCGGCACCGCTACGAAGTCAACAACGCCTACCGCGACAAGCTCGAAGCGGCCGGCCTGGTCTTCTCCGGCACCTCGCCCGACGGACGGCTGGTGGAGTTCGCGGAGTTGCGGCCGAACATGCACCCGTTCTTCGTCGGCACCCAGGCGCACCCGGAGTTCAAGTCCCGCCCGACCCGCCCGCACCCACTGTTCAGCGCCTTCGTGGGGGCGGCTGTGACCTACAACGAGGCCGATCGGCTCCCGGTGAGCCTGCCGGAGAACGGCAGCGCCGGCTCGAGTCAGGTCGCCCACGAGCACGCCGTCGCCGGCGACTGAGGTGCCGGACAGCACGGCGCCTTATGAGGTGCTGTCATCACGCGAGCAGTTCTCCGGGGCGGTCATCAAGGTCGTCTCCGACGACGTACGCATGCCCGGCGGCGACACCGCCGTACGCGACTACGTCGTCCATCCCGGCGCGGTCGGGATCGTCGCCCTCGACCAGCAGGGGCGGGTGCTGCTGCTCCGGCAGTATCGCCACCCGGTCCGGCAGACACTGTGGGAGATCCCGGCCGGATTGCTCGATGTCGCCGGTGAGGAGCCGCTGGCTGCGGCCAAGCGGGAGCTGTTCGAGGAGGGCGCCTACCGCGCCGACCGGTGGGACCTGCTTGTTGACGCCTTCACCTCACCCGGAGGTTGCGACGAAAGGATCCGGGTGTTCCTGGCCAGGGGGATGCACCCGGTCGCTGACAAGGACCGATACCACGGCACGGACGAGGAATCGGACCTGGAAGTCCATTGGGTGGATCTCAACGAGGCCGCCACTTGGGCGATGTCCGGCCGAATTCTGAACGCGATGTGCAGCATCGGCGTTTTGGTCGCTTCGCGAGCGCGTGACCAGAACTGGGAGCCGCTTCGCCCGGCCGACAGTGACTGGTCGGCCTAGACTTCCCTCGGCGGGGGCCGGCCACCGATAGGTTCGGGTGTCGGTGTGATCCCGTCAACCAGGCACGAGGAGGCAAGGACCGTGAGGGTCGGCATCCCCAAGGAAGTCAAGGACCACGAATACCGGGTGGCGATCACGCCGGCCGGCGTCCACGAGTTGGTGCGGGCCGGCCACGAGGTCGTCGTGGAGCAGTCGGCCGGTCTCGGCTCGTCCATTCCGGACGACTACTTCATCTCCGCAGGCGCCAAGATCCTGGCGACAGC
>JBAVXU010000084.1:0-3167 GCA_049698415.1 Mycobacteriales bacterium | reverse complement strand
GTGCGGGCCGGGCTCGACGACCGGATCGAGCTGCGGCTCGGGCCGGCGGTGGACACGCTGGCGGCGCTCGATGCCGATGTCACGTTCGACCTGGCCTTCATCGACGCCGACAAGCCGTCGTACCTCGGCTACTACGAGGCGCTGCTGCCCCGGCTCCGCTCCGGCGGCCTGATCCTCGTCGACAACACCTTGTGGGGTGGCGCCGTCGTGGCCGCGCCCGCCACCGACGACGACGCCAACACCGTCGCCCTCCGGGCCTTCAACGACCACGTGGCCGCCGATCCCCGGGTGGTCGCCGTTCTGCTCACCGTCCGTGACGGGGTGACCCTGATCCGCCGTCGCTGAGCGCAGTCTGCCAAGAGGCTAGTGTCCCAAATCAGTAGTTAGCTCCCATGGCCCCTGGCGGGGCCGCCCTCGGCGTATGAGAATGTGGCGTGCCGGGCCGGGCAGACGTCGTGTTTCTATGGCGCTTGGAGCCCGTTGTTAGCTTGACGCGGGGGTCTCGGGCGCTCCGTCCTGTTGCTTCGAGCACGCACCTCAGTTTCTTCATGACGAGACTCCCATCCGGTCGGGCACGTCTCAGAGTTGGAGAGCGTGGAAGGGGATGACGATGGAGGTGGTCGTTGAGCGGTGCGCGTTCTTGGACGTGCACCGGGACACGGTGATGGCCTGTGCCCGAATGCCCGACGAGGTCGGGGGGCGCAGAGAGGAGGTCGCCGAGTTCCGCACGACGACGTCGCAGTTGCTCGTGCTGTCGGACTGGCTGGTCGAGCGAGGGGTCACCCTGGTCGGGATGGAAGCCACCGGGGTCTACTGGAAGCCCGTGCATTGGGTCCTCGAAGACATGATCGAGGCGGTGTGGGTCATCAACGCCCGGCACATGCGCAACGTCCCGGGCCGCAAGACCGACGTGGCCGACGCCCAGTGGGGGGCCCAGCTGCTCGAGCACGGCTTGGTGCGCCCGTCGTTCATCCCGCCTCGGCCCACCCGCGAACAGCGGGACCTGACGCGCTACCGCAAGTCGGTGATCGAGGAGCGGGGCCGGGAGACCCAGCGGCTGCACAAGGTCCTCGAAGACGCCGGCGTGAAGCTGTCGTCGGTGGCGTCGTCGGTGCTCACCAAGTCCGGCAGGGAGATGATCGACGCCCTCATCGCCGGCGAGCGTGACCCCGAGGTACTGGCGGAGATGGCCAAGCGTCGAATGCGTTCCAAGATCCCCGAGCTGCGAGATGCCCTGGCCGGGCGGTTCAACGAGCACCACGCGCTGTTGTGCCGGGCCATGCTCGCCCGCATCGACCAGGCCGATGCCACCATCGACGAGCTCACCACCAGGATCGAAGCGCTGCTCGACCCTCATGAGGCGGCGGTGACCCTGCTGGTCGGGATCCCGGGTGTGAGCCATCGCACCGCCCAGGTGATCCTGGCCGAGATCGGCACCGACATGTCCCGCTTCCCAACCGCCGAGCACCTGGCGTCGTGGGCTGGCATGTGCCCCGGCAACAACGAGTCCGCCGGCAAGCACCGCTCGGGGCGGACTCGTTACGGCTCCAAGTGGCTGCGCATCGCCCTGGTCGAAGCCGCCCAGGCCGCCGGCCGCTCCAAAGGCACCTACCTCGCCGCCCACTACGCCCGCATCCGTGGCCGGCGTGGGCCCGGCCGGGCCGCGGTGGCGGTGGGCCACTCGATCCTGGTGATCACCTGGCATCTGCTCAGCACTGGTGAGACCTATACCGACCTCGGTGGCGACTACTTCGAGAAACGGCGCACCAGCTCCGCCCACCAGCGACGTCTCGTCGCACAACTCGAAGCGATGGGTCATCGAGTCACCCTCGAACCTGCCGCCTGACCCGACGAAGGCGGACAGCTACAGGCACTACCCCAAGGGCCCGAAAACCTCCCGGCGCGCCCGTGCCCCGCGGACGAGGGAGAATTCACACCTCAGCAGGAGAATTCGAAAAAGTCGCGAATTTCCTCTCATCCGACAACGATGGGAGGACCGATGGCCAAGCGCGGACGACCGACCGCCGAGATCGTCTTGAGCGACGTCGAACGTGAGACGCTCGAGCGTTGGGCACGGCGGCCCAAGAGCGCCCAGGCGCTGGCGCTGCGGTGCCGGATCGTGCTGGCCGCGGCCGAGGGCCGGTTGAACCGTGACATCGCCGCGGAACTGCGGTGCCATCCGACGACGGTCGGCAAGTGGCGGGCACGCTTCGCGGCCGAGCGTCTCGACGGCCTGCACGACGAGCCCCGCCCGGGCAAGCCCCGCACCGTGACCGACGCCGACGTCGAGCGGGTGATCGTCAAGACGCTCGAGGAGACCCCGCCCGACGCCACCCACTGGTCGTCGTACTCGATGGCCCGGGCGACGGGGATGAGCCAGTCGACGGTGAGCCGGATCTGGCGGGCCTTCGGGCTCAAGCCCCATCTGGCCGAGAGCTTCAAGCTCTCGCCCGACCCGCAGTTCATCGACAAGGTGCGAGATGTCGTGGGGCTCTACCTGAACCCGCCCGACGCCGCCGTGGTGCTGTGCGTCGACGAGAAGTCCCAGATCCAGGCCCTCGACCGAACCGCTCCGATCCTGCCGCTGCTGCCAGGCACACCGGAGCGACGCACCCACGACTACAAGCGCAACGGCACGACCAACCTCTACGCCGCACTCGACGTCGCCTCCGGGAACGTCATCGCCGACCTCACCCCCCGCCACAGGGCCGAGGAGTTCCGCCGCTTCCTCAACCTCATCGACAAGGCCGTGCCCGCCCACCTCGACGTGCACGTCGTGGTCGACAACTCCTCGACCCACACGGCGCCCACCATCCGACGCTGGCTCGTCCGCCACCCTCGGTTCACCCTGCACTTCACCCCGACCTACTCCAGCTGGCTCAACCTCGTCGAGCGCTGGTTCGCCGAGCTGACCACCAAGTGGCTGCGCCGAGGCACTCACCGCTCGGTGAAGGAACTGACCGCGTCGATCCGCACATGGATCACGAACTGGAACGACGACCCGAAGCCGTTCGTCTGGCACAAGACGGCCGACGAGATCCTCGACAGCCTCGCTGGCTATTGTCAGCGTATTAACGACTTGGGACACTAGCGCAGGAGTACCACGCCGTTTTCGAACGAGGTGGCCTCGAGCGGCCTCAGGTCTGTTCGACTACCCGGAGGATTTC
>JBAVXU010000083.1:0-13921 GCA_049698415.1 Mycobacteriales bacterium | reverse complement strand
GACACTGAACGGTCCGGCCCCGCCCAACGAGAGGCTTCGTGTTGACAGAAGGCCCGCTCATCGTCCAGTCGGACAAGACGCTGCTGCTCGAGATCGACCACCCTCGCTCGGCCGAGGCCCGGCAGGCGATCGCACCGTTCGCCGAGCTCGAGCGCTCCCCCGAGCACGTCCACACCTACCGGCTGACCCCGCTGGGGCTGTGGAACGCCAGGGCGGCCGGTCACGATGCAGAGCAGGTCGTCGACGCGCTGGTGCGCTATTCCAGGTACGCCGTGCCGCACGCCCTGCTGGTCGACGTGGCCGAGACGATGTCGCGCTACGGCCGGCTGCGCCTGGAAACGTCCCCGGCGCACGGCCTGGTGCTGCACGCGGTCGACCGGGCCGTCCTGGAAGAGGTCGTCCGCCAGCGCAAGGTCGCACCGATGCTCGGTCAGCGGGTGGACGCCGACACGGTCCAGGTGCACCCCAGCGAGCGCGGCCGGCTCAAGCAAGCACTGCTCAAGATCGGCTGGCCGGCCGAGGACCTGGCCGGCTACGTCGACGGTGAGGCACACGCGATCTCCCTGAACCAGGACGGCTGGGCGCTACGGCCCTATCAACAGCAGGCGGTCGAAGGTTTCTGGGCCGGTGGGTCCGGTGTGGTCGTGCTGCCCTGCGGCGCCGGCAAGACTCTCGTCGGCGCGGCCGCGATGGCCCAGGCGCAGGCGACGACGCTGATCCTGGTGACGAGCACGGTGGCGGCGCACCAGTGGCGGCAGGAGTTGCTCAATCGGACGTCGCTGACCGAGGAGGAGATCGGGGAGTACAGCGGCACGGTCAAGGAGATCCGGCCGGTCACGATCGCGACGTACCAAGTCATGGCGACCAGGCGCAAGGGCGAGTACCGCCACCTGGAGCTCTTCGGCGCCCGCGACTGGGGGCTGATCGTCTACGACGAGGTGCACCTGCTGCCGGCCCCGATCTTCCGGCTCACCGCCGACCTGCAGTCGCGCCGGCGACTCGGGCTGACGGCGACGCTGATCCGCGAGGACGGCCGTGAGGGGGACGTCTTCTCACTCATCGGGCCGAAGCGCTACGACGCGCCGTGGCGCGACATCGAGGCGCAGGGCTGGATCGCCCCGGCCGACTGCACCGAGGTGCGGGTCACGCTGACCGACGCCGAACGGATGGAGTACGCCACCGCCGAGCCCGAGGATCGCTACCGCGTCGGCGCCACCGCCCGGACCAAGCTTCCGGTCGTGAAGCAGTTGCTCGAGCGGCACCGTGGCGACCAGGTGCTCGTCATCGGGGCGTACCTCGACCAGCTCGAGACGCTCGGCGAGGAGCTCGACGCACCGATCATCCAGGGCTCGACCCCCAACAAGGAGCGCGAACGGCTCTACGACGCGTTCCGCGCCGGAGAGCTGAGCACCCTGGTGGTGTCCAAGGTGGCCAATTTCTCCATCGACCTGCCCGAGGCCTCGGTCGCCATCCAGGTGTCGGGCACGTTCGGCTCACGCCAGGAGGAGGCGCAGCGGCTCGGCCGGGTGCTGCGGCCCAAGACCGACGGCAAGACCGCGCATTTCTACACCGTCGTCGCCCGGGACACCCTCGACCAGGAGTACGCCGCGCACCGGCAACGGTTCCTGGCCGAGCAGGGTTACGCGTACACCATCATCGATGCGGACGACATCCTCGCGGGCTGACACCTTCGGGCCTGGGTAGGTTGGGCGGATGCGTCAGCGACGGGTCCTGCTCGGAACCATCTTCTACGGCGGCTTGCTGATCCTGATGGCAGCAATCCTCACCAAGGTCCTCGGCGACGTGCTGCCGAAGACGCTCGCCCGGCACATCGGGTTCGACAGCGAGAGCTACGTCATGGTGCTGCTGTTCGTGCCGTGGATCCAGTTCGTACGACCACGGCTGGTCGGCAAGTCGGTGCAGTGGCCGGTCACGCTCGCCGTGGCCGCGGTCTGCGTCGTCATCGGGGTGCTGCTCTACAGGAGCCACCTCCCCAGCCAGGTGAAGACCCTCAACGAGGCTTTCATCGCGGGCGGGATGATCGCCTACCTGCAGCTGCGGCGGCCGCTGCCGGCGTGGATCCCGATCGTCATCTCCGGCGCCGTGCTCGCCCTCGTCCTGCTGGACTCCAAGAACGCGCTGGTCACCGACCTCGCGGAGGGCGTCGTCGCGATCATCCTGCTGCCGTTGACCGTCGACGTCTTCGACCGGCGGATCCTCGATCCCGAGGCCGCGCAGTCGCGGCCGCTGCGCTTCGGCTGGTACGCGCTGATGCTCGCCCTGCCGATCATCTTCTCGGTCCTCAACCGAGTGCTCGACAAGGGCAACCCCCTGCATGCCGTCGCGAGATACGGCGTACGCCCGCAGGAAGCGTTCGTGGCGATCCTGCTGATCGGTGCCTACTTCGCCGTGCTCAACAGAGTGCGCGAACGCGCACCGGCCTGACCGCGATGGGCGTTGTCGACGAGCTGCGCCGCGGGCTGCCCGCCGAGGCAATGGTCACCGATCCCGACCTGCTCGAGAGCTACCGGCGCGACGAGACCGCCTTCGTTGCGGCCGGCACTCCGCTCGTCTGCGTCCTGCCCACCGCAACTTCACACGTACAGCACGTCATGCGGGTCGCGTCGGCGGCCAAGGTCCCGGTGGTCACCCAGGGGGCCCGCTCCGGGCTGGCCGGCGGCGCCAACGCGATCGACGGCTGCATCGTGCTGTCCCTCCTGCGGATGAACCGCATCGTCGAGATCAACCCGGTCGACCGGCTAGCCGTGGTCGAGCCGGGGGTCACCAACGCCGACCTGTCCCGCGCCGTCGCCGAACTCGGGTTGTTCTACCCGCCCGACCCGGCCAGTTGGGAGTTCTCCACCATCGGCGGCAACATCGCGACCAATGCCGGTGGCCTGTGCTGCGTGAAGTACGGCGTGACGGCGGAGTACGTCCTCGGCCTCGAGGTGGTGCTCGCCTCCGGTGAGGTGTTCCGCACCGGGCGCCGCACCGTCAAAGGGGTCGCCGGCTACGACCTGACCCGGCTGCTGGTGGGCAGTGAGGGCACGCTCGGCGTGATCACGCAGGCGACGCTGGCGCTGCGCCCGGCCGCGGCTCCACCAATCACACTGGCGGCGGTGTTCGGCTCGACCGCGGCGGCCGGCGCCGCCGTCACCGCGATCATGACCTCGGGTGCCGCACCGGCGCTGCTCGAGATCATCGACCGCGTGCATCTGCGCGCCATCGAGGCCTACCGGCCGATGGGTCTGGACACCTCGGCCGCAGCGGTGCTGATCGCCCAGTGCGACACGGCCGGGCAGGCCGCGGGCGACCTGGCCGCGATCGCGCAGACCTGCCGCGACGCCGGTGCCAGCGAGGTCGTCGAGGCATCCGACGCCGCCGAGTCCGCGATGCTGCTCGAAGCCCGCCGGGCCGCCTATCCGGCGATGGAACGCCTCGGCGCTGTCATCGTCGACGACGTCGCCGTGCCGCGATCCCGGCTGGTCGACCTCCTCGACGGCGTCGAACGGATCGCCCGGGAATGCGACGTCACCATCGGCGTCGTGGGACACGCCGGCGACGGCAACATGCACCCGAACATCGTCGTCGCACACGGCGACACGGCCGCTCTCGAGCGTGGGCGGCGCGCGTTCGAGGCGATCATGGAGCTCGGCCTCGCCCTGGGTGGCACCGTGACCGGCGAGCACGGCGTCGGCGTGCTCAAGCGCGGCTGGCTGCAGACCGAGCTCGGCCCGGTCGGCACCCGGGTGTCGGCTGCCGTACGCGCGGCGTTCGACCCCGAACGGATCCTCAACCCCGACAAGGTGATCTGACCGGACCCCCGGACAGGCCCAAGAACGCCGATGAGGGCCCGACTGGCCTGCCCCTCCGGGTCCATGCCACGCTGTCCCCCGCACACCGACCGCACGAGGTGGGGATATACGTGAGCCAGTCCATAGAGACCAATGACGACTCCGCCCGCAGTCCCGGAGTCGTGACCACAGCGCTCCAGGCGCTACGGCTGCCGATGGCGCTGGCCCTGCTGGCGTATCTGGTGCTGCGCTTCCTCATCAGCCTGTTCCGGATCTTCAGCGGTGAGAACTACAGCTCGCTGTCGCCGTCGACCTTCGCCGACCGGGCCTCCGAGCAGCACGGGGAGTATCTCGGCCTGTTCACCCTGCTCCTGCTGGTCGCGCTGGTCTTCCTCGTGGCCGCCGGGCGACCGCTGAAGCAGGCGCGCCCACTGGTTCTGAGCACGCTCATTCTGACCGGCATCGGCCTGTTGCTCGGCTTCATCGGCATGCTCGCGTACTTCTTCACCAAGTCCTCCGACACCTTCAACAGCACCCGGGACAAGATCGAGGGGACCCTGCTCGACCTGCCGGTCCTGGCTCTCTACGTGTTGTTCGCGCTGTTCCTGCTTGCGCTGATCGGTGCCAAGGGGCTGCCGCGCGCGGTCCGGCCCGAGCGCGCGCCGCAGTACGGCCAGGGCTACCCCGGCCAGCAAGGCGGCGTCCCCGGCTTCCCACCCGTCGAGCAGCAACAGCAGTACGGCGGCTACCCGCCCACCCAGCAAGGTCAGTCCTACGACCCGTGGCAGGGCTATCCGCAGCAGGGCTACCAGCCCCCGGCCTACCAGCCCGAGCCGCAGTACCAACCCCCGCAACAGTGGGCCCAGCCCCCCGGCCAGCCGGCGTACGGTCAGCCCGACCCGGTAGCCCCCGAGCCGACGGAGACCAGGCCGGTCGACATCGCAACACCTGAGGACGTCTCGACGCCGGACGACGAGGCCGAGACACCGGACTCGGCCGCGCCGACGACTGCCTACCAGCCCTACCAGCCCACGGGCGGGAGCGAGCGGCACAGCCAGGACGACTCCGGGCGCTCACCCGAGTCCAGCGAGCCTCCGCGACGCGACTGGAACGACCCGGGCCCCTCCGCGCATCATCGCCAGGCCTAGGAGCCGCGGGGTTGGCATATCGACCAGCGGCGCAACGACCTGCCCGAGCGGCCGCCCCACACAGCGGTTGGACCGAGCCGCACCTCTAGGTTCCGGTCGGTCGGCGTACGTCGGGCGCACCGAGCCTGGCTGCGTCTGCTGTGCGGTCGTCGGGCTGCCGCTGCGACTGCAACTCAGCGCTCACCCGGGCGCGGTAGTGCGCGATCTCGTTGGCGCGCGTCGTCAGGTCCCAGCCCAGCGCTCGGCCCATCAGGATTCCTGCGGACTCGGCTGCGACCAGACCGCGGTCCACGGTCTGGATCGAGATCCGGGTGCGCCGGGTCAGCACGTCGTCGAGGTGCAACGCCCCTTCCGCGTACGCCGCGTAGAGCACCTCAGCCCTCAGCGTCTCGGGTGCGCCCGGTAGCGGCTCGGCCAGGTCCGGATCGGCTGACACGAGCCCGATCACCTCTCTTGCCAGCGAGCCGTACCTGCGCAGCAGGTGCTCGACCTGCTCGATGCTCAAGGCGCTCTCGGCGGCGGTGCGTCCCCGGTCGGCGACCGCCTCGGCATAGCCGGCCGCTCCGACCAGAGGGATCGCCTCGGTACGGCTGCGCGCAGCCGTCGGGACCGCGACATCGACCGCGTCACGGGCCATCAGGCGGTACGTCGTGTACTTCCCGCCCGCGATCAGCACCAGGCCTGGCTTGGGTGCAACGACTGCGTGCACCCGCGACAGTTTCGACGTGGCCTCCGACTCGCCCGACAGCAGCGGCCGCAGACCCGCGTAGACCCCCTCGATGTCGCCGCGGCGCAGTGGCCGGGCCAGCACCGGGTTCACCCGTTCGAGCAGGTAGTCGATGTCACGCGAACTCGCCGCCGGATGGTCACGGTTGAGGTTCCAGTCGGTGTCGGTCGTGCCGACGATCCAATGGGCGTACCACGGGATGACGAACAGTACGGAGGTCTCGGTGCGCAGGATCAGCCCGGTCTCGCCGTCGATACGGTCGCGCGGAACGATCAGGTGCACGCCCTTGGACGCGCGTACCCGCACCCCCGCCGGCGCGCCGATCATCTCGCCGATGTCGTTGCTCCAGACCCCGGTTGCGGCGATGACGGCACCGGCCCGCACGTCGATGTCCTCACCGGACTCCAGGTCGCGGACCCGCACCCCGCTGACCCGCTCCCCGGAATGCAGCAGCGACGTCACGCGGGCGCTGGTGACCAGGGCGGCGCCACAGCTGGCGGCCGTACGCGCGACGAACATCGTGTGCCGCGCGTCGTCGACGTGGCCGTCGTAGTACTGGATCGCGCCCCGCAGCGAATTCGGGCGCAGCCCGGGCATCAGGCGCAGCGCCGCCGCCCGGGACAACTGCCGGTGCACGGGGACGCCGCGGGTGATCCCGGGTGCGGTTGCCAGCAGGTCGTAGAGCGCGACCCCGGCACCGTAGTACGGCCGCTGCCACCAGCGCCGCAACGGCAGCAGGAAGGGAACCGGCCGGACCAGGTGCGGCGCGATGGTGGCCATCATCAGACCGCGCTCGGTCAGCGCTTCGTGAACCAGCACGAAGTCGAGTTGTTCGAGGTAGCGCAGCCCGCCGTGGATGAGCTTGCTCGACCGGCTCGACGTTCCTGCCGCCCAGTCCCGCGCCTCGACCAGAGCCACTGACAACCCCCGCGATGCCGCGTCGAGAGCCGCCCCGGCGCCGGTGACACCGCCACCGATCACCACGACGTCGAAGGACTCGGTGCGCAGGCGGGCCAGGTCACGCTCCCGCTGAGCCGGCCCCAGCGCACCGGGGCCGAGCCGGTCGGGACTCACGGTGTCGATCGCGACAGCCTCATGCCCTCCGACCCTTCCACAGCCATGCAAATGTACGGGGAGCCGAGCGGGACCGCGGCCAAGGACCGCACGCGAAAGAACCTTGGACTGGTCAGCACCAATGACGATATGCTGCCGCAGCACTACGCCACGTCGCGACGAGTGGGTCCCGACCACGGGGTCGGAGGTGAGGACGTTGGTTCAGGGGCGCCCTGCAGTGGTCCTGGACGAGCACGAGGTGCCGCTCGCCTGCCACATCGGCGACTTCCCGCTCGAGATCGACAAGCTCACCGCCGGCCGGTGGGACGAGGCGGCCGGAGTACTCCGCGGCGTCACCGGCAGGGCCTGGCTACATCTCCCGTGTGCCCGCCCACCGATCCGTACCGGCGGGCTGCTCGACCACCCGGACATCTCACTCCTGACGCATGCCGTCGAGGTCGTCACCGATGTGCTCCACCCCCAGACGCAGATCAGCATCGCCGAGGCGCAGCAGGTGCGGCCCGACGTGCGACTCGGCGACACGATCTCGCTGGACCTCGCCGTCGAGCACGCCGACCTCCAGGAGATCGTCGGGCTCCGTCGCGGTGTACTGGACTGGCTCGACTCCGATCCACGCACGGCGCGGTTCCCCGTCGACCTCAACGACGTCACCATCAGCGTCGCCGAGGCCAAGCGGGGGTTGGCCCGCGTGGTCGACGGCTCCGTCACGTACCCGGTGGCCGGACCGCTCCGAGGTCCCATCGAGATCGTGATCGACGGATTCACGGTCGTCATCTCGTCGCTCGAGCTCACGCCACGGCGTTCGACCGGCGTCGCGGAGGTACGGCTGCCCGGCGGCCTGACGGATGTCGACTCGTGCCAGCCGGCCACCATCGACCTCGGGCTGATCACGATGTCGCCCCAGTGCGAGTTCTACATCGATGCGCCCGACCAGGCCTACGGCCCGTGGCTGCTGAGTGACACCGGCCTCGTCATCGAAGGCACCGGTTACGTGCTCGACCTGAGCACCACCATGAGCCCGCCGCCGCGGCCGCCCGCGTGGCGTGGCCTCACGCTCGGTTCGGGCACGGCAACGGGCGAGCAGGTCGTGCCGGACCCGTGCAATACCGGCTACCTCCGCGGCCACTACACGTTCAGCGACGCCATCGTCATCGGCTCCGGTTTCTTCGGCAGCATCTACCTCGCCGATCCGGTCTCGTTCACCGCCATCAACCCGCTCGGGCAGACGTTCTCCTTCGACAACGGCGCGATGGACGTGTGGTACTCCCAGATCGCCCGCGGCGAACTCAGGGACGGCTGGACGGAACTGCTGGTCGACGCGGTGTGCGAGGGCGCGCCTGGCCGCGTGGTGCGGACGCCCATCGCTGTCGTGTCGATCCAACCGGACCTCGACCTTGCCGGTGCGCTCGACCACGGCAAGCGCGAGATCAGCTGGGGCGAGCTGACCCACCACGGCGACGAGGTGATCGCATGGACGGGCATCTTCGGCCTCGGCTACCTCTATCTGCCTGCGGGTGCGTACGAGTCGTATTCGCCGGTGGCCACCGGCGTGTTCTCCGGTCCGACGATCGACTCCGTCCCCGACGCCAGCCTGGCCGAACTCGAGGCCGGCCACGTCGCGGGGGTGTCTTTCCCATCGCTCTCCGGGGCGCTGGTGTTCTCACCGGATCGGCCCGGCGGCCGGTCCAACCCCATCAAGCTCGATCGGTTGTACGGCTGGATCCACGTCGGCATCACCGGTGTCGACGGCGCGCTGTCCACCTACCTGCAGACCCGCCCTGAGAAACTCGGCGACCCCAGGAGCACCGGCTACGCAGGCAACATCGCGTTCGAGTCGACGCTGTTCGCCAACGACAAGCAGAACCTCCTGGCCGAGTTCGTGACCAGCGCGAGCTTCGACTCGAACTTCGCCGGCCGGTTCGAAATCCCCACCCCGTGCCACATCCCGCAACTGAACTTCACCCAGATGAAGCTCACGTCGACGGCCTGCCTCGTCGGCGGGGAGGTGGTGCTGCCGAGCGCAGGAGTTCCGCTGTGGTACTGGGATCTCCAGTTGGTGCCGACCGGGCCGCCCGACCACTCCGGCGTGGTCAGCGTCCGCACCGGGCGGGTGCTGCTCACTGCGGCCGGCCTGGCCGAGCCCCTCCACTTCACGAAACCGTTCGGTCTCACCTGGGGCGAGATGCTGGCAGACGGCAACCTCGGCCAGCTCTACCTCGACTTCAACAACTGGGGCCAGCGCTTCGACGGCCTGGTGTTCAACCCGCACGAGTTGACGCTCTCCGCGTACGACCCGGCGGTCACGGACCCCTACCTCGGCGTGTTCGGACCGATCTTCTTCCCCTTCTTCGGGCTCCACGACGTCAACATCCGGGACGCGACCGATCTCCTGGCCAACTCGCCGCGCCCGCGAATGGTCACCGTCCCCAAGGCGTCCATCACCCCGCACGCACGGCCGACCGAGCTCGCGCTCTCGGGGACATGGCACGACGTGAACTCCGACGACCTCGCCGTGTTCGAGTGCCTCGAGGTGGACGTCGACTACAACGTCGCCGGCCAGAACGGCTTCCTGGGCACCGGCAGCACCGAGCTGGGATTCTTGCACTCGGCCCCCCTCGACATCGAGGTCGAGATCCACAGCGACGCCACCGACATCCACATCAGCTCGGTCGACACACACGACATCGATCTCGGCCTCTTCGCGCGGCTCGGCGGGATCGGGGAGATCGCCGGGTGCGCCCGCATCGAGGGCACCACCCTCGCCCGGCTCACGTTGTACGGCACGCTCGAACAGAGCGCGGCCGCCGGCTCGATCTTCGGACCCAAGGTCGGCTACGAAACCGAGATCGACATCTCGGTCACTCCGACCACGTTCGACTTCTACGCCTCCGGCGACATGCTGCTGTCAGCCGTCGTGGACCTCGAGGTGTCCGCGACCGCGCACCTGCTGTTCGACTACGCCATGGGCTCGGCCGAGGGGGAGCTGTACGGCCGCATCGACTGCGACGCGGTGGTGGCCGGCCTGTCCGGTGAAGGGCAGCTGACCTGGCACGTCAGCTCGGCGATGCAGTATCTCCAGGGCCGGTTGAAGGTCGGCGTCATCTCGTTGATCGTCAGCGGCGGCCTCGAGGGCGGTTTCTTCATCGGCAACAACGTGCCCAAGGCGCTCGCGTGGGTCCTCGACCCGACCAACACCCACTTCGGCATGTCGAGGAACATCCTGCCCGCCACGCTGACCGGTGTCTTCGGCTACGGCCAGGCCTCGATCGGGGTGAACTACTACGTCGTCGGCGGCGGGGTCGACATCTACGCCGGCGCCGGTGCGTTCAGCGCCCCCGTCACCGCGGGCGGCCCGCTCGCGCCGTTCGCCGGTAACCCCCTGCTCCCCTACGTGGTGGGAGCGTGCGGGATCTACGTACACGGCGAGATCCTCGGCGGGCTCGTCAGCGCTTCGGCGTGGGCAAACCTCAGCCTGCGCGGACCCATCCCGACCTACTTCGAGGGCACCTTCGGACTGCGCGGTTGCGTGGCCTGGGTGCTCTGCGCATCGGTGAACGTCACGGCCGGCATCAACAGCAGCGGTTTCTACCTCGCCTGAAGGAGGACTGATGGCAGGCGACTCTGCGCTCCTGCAAGCCACCTCCGCGGGCATCGCGCCCGACGGCAGCACCTATGTCGTGCTGCGCTGGGAGGCGATCGACGACGTCGAGGCCTACAACCTCTATCGGCGCGTCGAGGGAACGCCGCCGCGCACGTCACGCCCGATCAACGCGAGCACCCCGATCGCGCCGCCGACGTCACCTCGGCGCATCCGGGAACTGCTGCCCGAGGGGTCGCCGGAGCGGCAGGCGCTCGCCCGAGGGTTCACCGTCGTGGGCGGCGCCCGCGCGCTCGAACTGGTCAACCCGGCAGCCCGGTTCGAACGCGGCCTCACCGAGCAGGAACTGAACCTCGTCCGCGCCACCGCGCAGGCCAACCTCGCGATGGGTCAGGCCGCCGGCCTCGCCTACACCGACCGTGCCGTACGCGCCGACGAGCACTACCTCTACGAGTTGCGCGGCGTGCTGGCCGACGGCACCGAGCGGCAACTGGCCATCGACGTGCCGATCTGGGCCGGGCACTTCATCCTTCCGGATCCGCCCTCGGGTGTGACCGCGCAGGCCGGTGACCGCCGAGCGCTGGTGCTCTGGAACCGCAACCCGTACGCCGCCACGTTCGTCGTGCAGCGCAGTACCAGCCCGGGCGGTCCGTTCCAACAGGTCAATCCCAAGCCCGTCGCGTACGACATGGAGCACGACCTCGACGGACAACCGCTCCCGGCGCCGCAGCCCGGTTTCCTCGACATCGGGGCCTGGGACGTGGACGGGCTGCCCACGAGCCACCCGGTCGAGGGCGTCGACGTGTACGGCCCCGACAACGGCATCACGTACTGGTACCAGGTTGCCTCGCGCGACACGCTCGACCGGGCCGGCCCGTGGTCCGCTGCGATCCCGGCCGCACCGGTGCGCACCCTCCCGCCGATGGCCCCCGACGACCTCCAGGTCTCGCCGACCACCGCCGCCGACGGTCTCGTCGTCACCTGCCGCAAGGTGACCCGCAACGTGGAGAACCACCAGCTGCCGGACAGCTCGCAGACGAACTACATCTACCGGGCCGAGACCCGCGAGCAGCTCGAGGACCTCACCGCACTGCCCGGCTACCTCGTGGCCACGGTGTGGTCGAACCCGCAGGACGCGACCACTCCGCTAATGTCGTGGACCGATCTCGATGCCGTGCTGGTTCCGGCGTACGGCACGAAGCCGTTCTTCTACCGCATCCGGGTGGCCGATCCGTTCGGCCACCTCAGCGCACCGTCGGCCGTGATCACCGGCGCCGTACCGGACACCAGGCCACCGGGTCCCACCGACATCGTGGCTGCGACGGGCGAACCGGATCGCATCCGCGTCGAGTGGAAGCCTGGCAGCGAGCCCGACCTCGCGGGCTATCAGATCTTCCGCGGCGTGTGCGACCGCGGCTTCCTCTACCGCCCCGGTGTGACGCATGTGAAGGACAAGGAGGGAAGGATCGTCACGCACGGCGAGAGCCGCTACCCGTGCGACATGACGCTCGTGGGTGACGTTCCGCTCGGCGATGCCAACGCGATGCTCGCGGCGGACGGCGTGATCTGGTTCGACGACCTCAGCGTCCCCGAGGGCTCGCCACTCTGCTACGGCTACTGGGTCCGGGCGTACGACTTCGCGGGCAACCTGTACGACGGCGACAACGGCTGCCCGGCTCGTGAGGAGGAGTACCGCTGCGCGCGGCTGCGGGAGAAGTCGCCCCCACCGGTGCCGGTGATGACGGCACTGCGGGCGCGCAACAACGGCGTGCTCGTCGAGTGGATCTCCTCGCCGGTGCAGGACCTGCGCGCCTTCCACGTCTACCGCTCGGACGCCGAGCTCGACCCTCCGAAGTTCCTGGCCTGCGTCTTCACCGACGGCTCCGTCAGCCCGGCACCGTGGAAGGGCCTCGTCCCGTCGTGCGACGACGTGCCGGCGGTGCTTGATCCGCTGGCCGCACGTGGCGCATACCTCGACGCCACAGCGGATCCGCACCACGTCTACTGGTACCGCGTGTCCGCGCTGGACTGGCTCGGCAACGAGAGCGAGGGATCGCGTCTCGAGGACATCCCGTCGAGCAGCACATTCGCCTACACCAGCGACCTGCCGGTCACGCCCGCCGTAGGCCCGCAGTCGCCGCCGGCCGCCGCCGGCTGCGGCCTCGAGGTCAGCTGGGACCCGACGTTCGACCCCCTCGCACTCCAGGGCTTCGTCGTGTTCCGTGCAACCTCCGGCGGCACGTACCGGCAGGTGTCCGGAATTCTGAGCACGAACACGTTCACCGATATGACCGCCCGGCATGGCGTCGACTATCTGTATTGCGTGCAGTCGGTCGACCAGGTCGGCGTCCTCTCCCAACCCTCCCTACCGGTCCTTCACCGGTACTGACGTACGGCAAGGCGGACGCCATGGGCATCCTCGACGAGTTCGACCCGAAGCGTGACGGCTGGTTCTTCGAGAACTGGGGAGAGGCCAGCGACTTCGACTGGGAGCTGTACCGCCGCACCTACCTCGCCATCAACCCGACCAACGACGTGATCGAGTCGCCGCTGGACGTCGCCTTCTTCCAGATCTTCAAAGCATGCGCGGCCAAGGGGAACTGCGGCGGCATGTCGATGCTCGCGCTCGCGCTCCACAAATACGGCGGCTACATGGGTTTCTGCTCGCCCGCGAACTTCTACACGGGGGGCAGCGGCCCGGATCGCACCGACGTGCACAAGGCCGTCAACATCATGCAGGCCCGGCAGTTCAGCGCAGCCGGGATCCGCAACTTCCTCGACGTGGTCAAGGCCGGCCAGCTCAGCGACGGTATCGCCGCGTGGAACCGGATCCGCAGCGGCCTTGCCAGCGGCGACTACTGCATGCTCTCGCTGTCCAACGGCATCTTCGGCGACAAGGCCCACACGATCATCCCGTTCCGCGCCGACATGGCCGGCAGCTCGCGGGTGCTTCATGTCTGGGACCCCAACCGGCCCTACGACGCCTTCCCCCAGCACTACGACGGCGACCACAACAAGATCGTCATCACCGGCCCCACGTCCTGGACCTACGACCAGAACGCGGGCGGGCTGTTCAGCGGCGGCACTCTGTACGACGGGTCCAAGAACGGCTGGTGCTTCGCCATCCCGACGTCGCTGGAGATCCACAAGGGACGGCAGCCGATCAGTGCAGGCTTCGTCCTCACCGGCCTCACCACGCTGTTCGTGAGCGGCATCGGCGCGGCAGTCACGCAGATCGAGGACGACGAGGGACGACGGCTGTACACCAGCGACCGCACCCACCGCAGCGCCGGCGACCTCGAGACGTCGGCCGCCCGCAAGCTCCCTGGCGTCGCACCATGGCCCTGGCCGGGCGGCCTCGACGGCGACGTTCCCGGGGAGTTGTTCTTCCTCGAACGACCGCCTGGGAGCTCTCCGCTGAACGTGTCTGTGCGCGGCGAGGAGTACCACCTCGTACACCTGTCCTCCGGTCACCTCACCGAGCTGACCGCGGGTCCGTCCGGCTCCGGTGCGAAGGACCGGGTCCGGCTGGCGGGCTCACCCGACGACGACCAGTCCGTCGTCGTCAGCACCCGCGCCG